>NZ_JBICUP010000009.1:0-189932 GCF_043198215.1 Micromonospora sp. NPDC048830 | reverse complement strand
GACGATCCTCGCCACGGCCGAACGCGACCGTGCCAGTGCCGACGACGTAAGACATCTGATCGCCTCCTTCCGGGACGGTGGATCAGGTGCGGTCCGAGCTGGGAATCCAGGGCCTGGCCCCGGAGGAAAATCCCCCGGATTTATCCGTGGGGATCGTTAACAATCAGAACTGCACGTTCCTGGACTACGCCGGCATCCGGCTCGGCGAGCGCGTGATGGTCGGCCCGAAGGCCACGTTCATCACCGTCGGCCACCCGGTCGATCCTGAGGAGCGACGGGGGTGGCTCAGCGGCGCGCCCATCGACGTGGCGGAGAACGTGTGGATCGGCGCCGGTGCCACCATCCTGCCCGGCGTCAGCATCGGCCGTGACGCCGTGGTCGCCGCCGGTGCGGTCGTGGCCGACGACGTTCCGCCGGCAAGCCTGGTGACCGGCGGCAAGGCCACCGTGCACCGACGTTGGTGACGGCCTCAGCGGTGAAGATGTCCTCGGTCAGGGAGTCAAGCGGTGAACTCGGAGCACGTTGGGCGGGCGTACGCGTCCGTCGCGGACCTCTACATCGAGCTGTTCGGTACGAGCCGGCAGGTACACGTCGATGACCTGGCCTTCATCGGGCGACACCTGTCGGGCCGGCCTGGCACGGTGCTCGATCTGGGCTGCGGACCTGGCCATATCACCGACCACCTTCGCTCGCTGGGCGTCGACGCGCAGGGAATCGACATGGTCCCCGAGTTCATCGCCCACGCGAAGGCAACCCATCCGAACGGCAAGTACCAGCTTGGATCGATGGACAAGCTCGACGCGCGTCACCGTCCGAAATGATCATGTGCTACCTGTCCGCACCGGAAATCATCGACGACCCCAACTCCGGGACGGCTCGCGCGCTTGCCAGGATGTGACGCGTTTGGCAAGTTGTGCACCCGGGGCTACTCGAGGGAGAGCGATGCGAGAGGCAACGGGGGTGACCCTCGGCGCTCGGCCGGCGGGGGACGACGCCGAGGCGCTGTTCACCCGCCATTTCGTCGCACAGGCCAGGCGACCGGTCGGGCTCCTCGATGTGCCGGTGGGCAGTCTCCATCCCGGACATCGCTGCCTGCTCGCCACCGACGGCATGGTGAGCACCACCCTCGAGGCGTACCACCTGGAGCCGATCGCCGCCCGCCCGGTCAGCCAGGGCGACGTGCGGGTGTGCGCCGCGGAGGCCCACTGGCTCGGGGTGGCGTCGGCGGCCACCGCATTCCGTCGGCGGGTGGCGCTGCGGGGAGCCGTCTCCGACGCGCTGTACGTCGTCGCGGAGTCGCTGCTGGTGCCGTCCCGGCTGCCGGCCGGGTTCGGCGGCGCCATCGACCGGTTCCCCTCGGGGCTCGGCGCGGCGCTGACGGCCAGCGGCATCGAGAGTCGCCGCGAGCTGCTGTGGTTCGGCGCCGGACCGGTCCCCGACTGGTACCCGATGCCGGATGGCCGGCACGTGCTGCAGCGCGCCTACCGGGTGGTGCACGGCGGACAACCCGTCGCGCTGATCACCGAGAGCTTCCTGTGACGAACCGGTCCGCCGAGCTGGATCAACTGACCGGCGTGGTCGCCCGGGTGGCCCGGGTCGACCCGGCGCGGGTCGCCGTCCGCGGCACGGACGGCGAGGTGACGTACCGCGAGCTCCACGATCTGCTGGCGGCCGCCGGTTCCCGACCGGTCACGGGCGTGGGTCTGCTGCCGGTGTCCGGGGCGGCGTCCGATGTGGTCGCGTTGCTGACCCGGGCGGTGTCCGGGCAGAGCGTGCTGGTGATCGATGCGCAGACGACCGGATGGGAGCGCGACCGGGTCGAGGCGTTGACCCCGGACCACGACGACGACCGGCCACAGTGGCTGGCGCTGTGCACGTCCGGGACGTCCGGCCTGCCCAAGGTGGTCCCGCTGGACTGGCGCCTCGACGTACTGCCCAACGCGCTCGCGTTCGCCGAGGCCGCGGGATACCGCGAAGACGACGTGATCTGGTGCGGTACGCCGTTGCACCATCGATACTGCCTGGCCGCCGGTGTGCTCGGTGGACTGCTGTCGGGGTCGACCGTGCTGCTGATGCCGGGCATGCTCGGGCCGGCCGAGTTCGGGCGGCGGCTGCGCGACGAACGGGTGACCGTTCTGTTGTCGGTGCCGTACCTCTACGGTTTCTACGCCCAGGAGCTGGCCCGCGTTCCGGACGACGTCCGCGACCTGCCGCTGCGTCGCTGCGTCGCGGCGGGTGAACCGCTTCCGGCGCAGGTCGCGCGGGCCTGGCACCAGGCCACGGGCCTGCCACTGCTCTCCCACCTCGGCAGCACCGAGGACGGTCAGCTGACCCTGGGCCGCGGCGAGCCGGACGAGGGCGTGGGTCGACCGCTCGCCGACACCCAGCTGCGGGTGGACGCGGACGGCGTCATCGCCACCCGCCGACTGGCCAACCCGACCGCCCCGCCCGGCCCGGAGGCCCCGCCCGACACCGCGGCCCGGGACGGCCGGCGCGATCGCGGCTGGCTCGGCCCCGCCGACCGCGACCGGGACGGCTGGCGCCGCATGGGGGACCTCGGGTACCTCGACGAGCGGGGCAACCTGCACGTCACCGGTCGGGCCACCGAGCGGCTCAACGTGGCGGGCAAGAAGGTCGACCCGGTCGAGGTCGAGCAGGCGCTGCGGATGTGCCCCGGGGTGTCCGACTGCGTGGTGGCCGGCGTGCCCGGGCCGACGGGTGACGAACTGGTCGGCTTCGTCGTCGCCGGCCGTAGCCCGACCGACGCCGAACTACGCCGCCACCTCGGTGAGCTGCTCTCGCCGTACAAGCTCCCCCGCCGATTCGTCCGGCTGGACCGGGTCCCCCGCACCCGGACCGGCAAGCCTCAGCGTGGTCTGCTGGTCTCCGGGCTGCTGGCGGGCGGATCGACGACGGGCGCCGGGCCGCGGAGCGACGCGCCGGCCCAGGACGCGCCCTCGCCCGGCCACCCACCCGACGGCCCCTCGGCGCTCGATCCCAGCCGAAAGGTGTCCCGATGAACGCCGACCACCAAGGACCCGTCGGCCCGGCCCACGGCCGGCCAGAGCCGATCGCCGTCGTCGGCATGGCCGCCCGGTTCCCCGGCGCACGGTCGGTCGACGAGTTCTGGCGCAACCTCGTCGACGGCGTCGAATCGGTACGCCGGTTCAGCGCCGAGGAGCAGATCGCCGCCGGCGTGCCGGAGCACATCGTCCACCAGCCCGGCTTCGTTGCGGCGGCGCCGGTGCTCGACGACATCGACCGCTTCGAGCCCGCGTTCTTCGGTCTGAGCCCCCGCGAGGCCGAGCTGCGCGACCCGCAGCAGCGGCTGTTCCTGGAGATCGCCCACGAAACGTTGGAGAACGCCGGGTACGACCCGTCCCGCTACCCGGACCGGATCGGCGTCTTCGCGGGCGTGGGCGCCAACGGATACCTGCAGCACCACCTGGTGCCGCAGGCCGTCGAGGCGACCGCCGAGGGCATGTCGATCGGGATCGCCAACGACCACGACTTCGTCTCGACGCTGGTCTCCTGGGCGTTGGACCTGCGCGGGCCGAGCATGACGATCAATTCGGCCTGCTCGACGTCGCTGGTGGCCCTGCACGCGGCCTGCGCGGCGTTGCGGTCGGGCGACTGCGAGATGGCGCTGGCCGGCGCGTCGAACGTGCTGGTCCCGCACGGCTACGGATACCTGCACCAGCCGGGCGGGGTGCTGTCCCACGACGGGCACTGCCGGGCGTTCGACGCCGACGCGGACGGCACGTTGTGGGGCAGCGGAGCCGGCGCCGTGCTGCTCAAGTCGCTGTCGGCCGCGCTGCGCGACGGTGACACGGTGTACGCGACGATCCTCGGCTCGGCGGTCAACAACGACGGCGCCAAGGACAGCTTCACCGCGCCCAGCGCCACCGGCCAGCGCGAGGCGATCGCGGCGGCCCTGGACGCGGCCGGCGTGGATCCGCGCACCGTCGGTTACGTCGAGGCGCACGGCACGGCGACCGCCTTGGGCGATCCGGTCGAGGTGGCCGCGCTGGCCGAGGTGTACGGGCGGGACGGCACCGACACCGGCTGGTGCTGGCTCGGGGCGGTCAAGACCAACATCGGGCATCTGATCAGCGCCGCCGGCATCGCCGGGCTGGTCAAGGCCGTGCTGACCGTGCAGCACGGCCTGATCCCGCCGACCCTGCACTACCGGCGGCCCAACCCGCGGATCGACTTCGCGAAGAGCCCGTTCCGCGTGGTGTCGACGCTCACGCCCTGGCGCGGCGGCGGCCGGCCCCGGCGGGCCGGCGTCAGCGCGTTCGGCATCGGCGGCACGAACGCCCACGTCATCGTCGAACAGCCGCCACCGGTGACCCCCCGGGCCGGCACCAGCGGCCCGGTCCTGCTGCCGTTGTCGGCCCGCACGGAAACCGCGCTGGCGGAGGTGGTCACCGGGCTGGGCGAGCACCTGTCCACACACGACCAGGTCGACATCGGGGACGTCGCGTACACCGCGCAGGTCGGGCGGCGCCAACTGCGCCACCGGGCGTTCCTCGTGGCGGCCGACACCTACCAGGCCGCGTACACGCTCACCGAGGGCGCCGGCGGCGCGACCCGGCTGCACACCGGGTACGCCGCCTCGACCCCGCCCGAGGTCGCCTTCCTCTTCTCCGGGCAGGGCGCCCAGCACCCCGGCATGGGCCGCGGCCTGTACGAGCGGTACCCGGTCTTCCGGGCGGCCGTGGACGAGTGCGCCGAGCTGCTCCGGGACCATCTCGGCCGGGATCTTCGCGACGTGCTGTACCCGACGGCGGACGGCGCCGAGTCGGATCTCGACCAGACCTGGCTCACCCAGCCGGCGCTGTTCGCCGTCGAGTACGCGCTGGCCCGGCTCTGGCAGTCATGGGGGGTACGCCCGAAGGCGATGATCGGGCACAGCGTGGGCGAGTACGTGGCGGCCTGCCTGGCCGGCGTGTTCACCCTGCCGGACGCGTTGCGGGCGGTGGCCGCGCGAGGGCGGTTGATGCAGTCCATGCCGGCCGGAGCGATGCTGGCCGTACCGCTCGACGAGGACCGGCTGCGGTCGTTGCTGCCGGACACGCTGGACCTGGCCGGCGTGAACGGGCCCGGCCGGTGCGTGGTCGCCGGCCCCTGCGCCGAGATCGACGAGTTCGCGGCGGAACTGGCCGGGCGCGGCGTCGCCTCGACCGCGCTGCGCACCTCGCACGCGTTCCACTCGGCGATGATGGAGCCGATCCTCGACGAGTACGCGGACCTGCTGGCCGAACTCACCCTGCGGCCCCCGCGGATGTCCTTCCTGTCCAACGTGACCGGCGACTGGATCACCGACGCCCAGGCCACGAGCCCGCGCTACTGGGCCGAACACCTGCGCGGCACCGTCCGCTTCGCCGCCTGCGTCGACCGGCTGCTCGGCGCCCCGGCCAGTGGTGGGCCGCCGACCGGGCCCGGTTGGGCGCTCATCGAGGTCGGCCCCGGCCGTACCCTGGTCGACCTGGTCCGGGCCGGGCACCAGGGCACCGACCTGCTGGTGACGCCCAGCCTGCCGAGGCCACGGGAGGCCTCGGCGGAATCGGACCAGGTCGCCGTGCTCACGGCGCTGGGCAACGGGTGGCTGCGCGGCCTCGAGGTGGACTGGACGGCGCTCGGCGAGCCGGGTCGCCGGCGGGTCCCGCTGCCCAGCTATCCGTTCGAGCGCAAGCGGTACTGGGTCGAGCGCGACGCGGACCGACCGGCGCGGCCGTCCCGCAGCGGCCCGCTGGCGCTGGAGGACTGGTTCGAGGTGCCCGGCTGGCGTCAGGCCAGCGTGCCGGCCCCCGCCGAAGACGCGCTCACCGGCCAACGGGTCCTCCTGCTCTGCCCGGACAATCCGCCCGGTGAGCTGCTCGCCGACGCGCTCGCCGCCCGGGGCGCGGACCTGGTCCGGGTACGGATCGGCGCCGGCTACGCCCGACCGGCGGCCGACGTGTTCACCGTGGACCCGACCTCCCGGGAGGATCACGCCCGGGTGCTGGCCGTGCTGCGCGCCGGCGGCACCACACCGCACCGGATCGTCGCCGCGTGGGGGCTGCTGCCGCCGCCCGGGCCGGCCGACGGGCTGCACCCGGACCGGGTCGCCGAGGGCCTGCGGCGCTGCTTCTACGGGCTGCTCGCGCTGGCCCAGGCGGTCGCCGAGGAACGGGTCGCGCAGATCGCCGGGAAGCAGGCCCCCGAGGAGCGGGGCGCCGGGCTGCGGGTGGACGTGTGCACGGCGCACGCGCAGGACGTCGACGGGACCGACCTGCTGGCGCCCGAGTTGGCGGTGGCGGCGGGGGTGTGCCGGGTCGGGCCGGTGGAACTGCCCGAGGTGGCCTGGCGGCTCTTCGACACCGACCTTCCCGACGACGGGCGGGCCCTGGCCGGGCCCGTCACCGCACTGGCCGCCGCGATCGCCCATCCGGCCACCGACGAACTGGTCGCGCTGCGGCGTGGCCGGCGCTGGCTGCCCACCATCGAACCGGTACGGCTGCGCCCCGAGTCGCTCGCCGGCCCGGGCTGGGTCGAGGGGGGCGTGTACCTGATCACCGGCGGCACCGGGGGTCTGGGCCTGGCCATCGCGGAGCATCTCGCCGAACACGCGCACGCCCGGGTCGCCCTGCTGGCCCGTACGCAGCCGCCGCCCGAGTCCCGGTGGGACGAATGGCTGGCCGCCCACCCGGCCGACGCCACCAGCCGGGTGATCCGCACCGCCCGGCGGATCCGGGAACTGGGCGGCGAGGTGCTGCTGGTACGTGGCGACGTCGCGGACGCCGGCCAGCTCGCCCGCGCCCGCGACGAGGTGCTCGACCGGTTCGGGACCGTGCACGGGCTGATCCACGCGGCCGGTGTCCCGGGCGGCGGGATGATCGAGGTCAAGCTGCCGGCCGACGCCACCGCGGTCCTCGCCCCCAAGGTCGACGGGCTGGTCGCGCTGGCCGACGTCTTCGCCACGCTGCCGCTCGACGTCGTGGTGCTGTGTTCCTCGGTCACCGCGCTCGCGGGTGGGCTGGGGCAGGTCGACTACTGCGCCGCGAACGCCTTCATGGACGCCTACGCGCGCAGTCCGCTCCGTTTCGCCGCGCGGACGGTCTCGGTGAACTGGGGCAGCTGGGTCGAGGTCGGAATGGCGGCCCGGGCGGGAAGCGTGCCCTACCACGGCCACCCCTGGCTGACCGAGCTGACGCGGTTTCCCACCGGACAGGTCGTCCTGCGGGGGACGCTCGGTCCGGAAACCCACTGGGTGCTCGACGAGCACCGCGTCCTCGGCGAGCCGGTGCTGCCCGGCACGGCGGCGCTGGAGCTGATCCGTGCGGCTTTCGTCGCCGCCACCGATGCGGGCACTGGCCCGGTCGAGTTGCGGGACGTCCTGTTCCAGGCGCCGCTGACGGTCCCCGACGGGACCGAGGTGCGGGTGGAGGTTTCCCTGTCCGCCCCGGCGGAGGACGGCAGCCGCACGGCGACGGTCACCGGCGGCACCGCCGCGGGCGTGCACCCGTGTGCCCGCGCCGCCGTCCGCCGGGCCGCCGACGAGGCACCGTCGGCCGTGGACACCACCGCGGTACGGGCCCGCTGCGCGCCCCGACAGCACGCCGAGATGCCCACCGGCGGCGGGATGCTCAGCTTCGGCCCGCACTGGAGCAGCCTGCGCGCCGCGTACGCCGGGGACGGCGAGGAGCTGGCCGAGCTGGCCGCGCGCCCGCTGGTCGCCGCCGAGATCGGTGTGCTGGCCCTGCACCCGGCCCTGCTCGACGAGGCGACCGCGTTCGGCGCCGGGTACGGCGTACCGGCCGAACAGCGGTACCTGCCGCTGGGCTACGGCCGCATCGTCGTACGCGGGCCGTTGCCCGAACGGATCACCAGCCACCTGCGGCACCGGGGTGGTGACGCCGAGCGGGAGATCCTGCGCGCGGACTTCAGCATCGCCGACGCCGCCGGCCGGGAGGTGGTCGCGATCACCGACTTCACCCTGCGCCGGGTGTCGGACGACCCGCTGGCCGTGGCCGACGCGCCGGCTGCTGCCCCGCAGGTCACGGCCCCGGCGGCGGTGACCGGCCCGGCCGGCGAGGTCGGGATCCGTCCGGCCGACGGGGCCGAGGCGCTCCGCCGGCTGGTCGCCGCCGATCTCGGCCCGCAGGTGGCGGTCGGTGTGCTCGGCGTCGACGAGATCCGCCGGGACGTCCGGCACCGGGCGAGCGCCACGGTGGCGGCGCCCGCCCCGGCCGCGGCGCCGCACCACTCCGGGCGTGAGGGCCTGGGCCCGTACCGGGCGCCGACGGGCGAGGTGCAGGTGGCGCTGTGCGCCATGCTGTCGGAGATGCTCTCCGTACCGGACATCGGCGTCGACGACGACTTCTTCGAACTCGGCGGTAATTCCCTCGTCGCGGTCCAGCTGGTCTGGCGGCTCGGCGAGGTCTGGGAGGTGAAGCTGCCGATGCGGGCGCTGTACGACGCACCGACGGTCGCGGGTCTGGCCGCGGCGGTGGAGACGGCCCGGACCGGTGCCGAGCCGGACGAGCCGGAGATCGAAGTGGTGCCGAGGAGGCGCTCGTGACCGGGCAGCAGTCGGTCGACGCGCCGCTGTTCCCCGCGTCGTCGGCCCAGCGGCAACTGTGGTTCCTCGAACAGATCTATCCGGGTCGGCCGTTGAACAACCTCAACGTCGAGCTGCGTCCGGCGGCGCCGCTGCGCCCCGATGCGCTGCGGGCCGCGCTGACCGCTCTGGTGGACCGGCACGAGGCGTTGCGTACCACGTTCCACCACCAGCGGGACGGATCGCTGCACCAGGCCATCGCCCCGCGGGCCGGCGAGGTGGACCTCTCGGTGAGCGACCTGCGCGACCTGACCGGGGAGCAGGCCCGCGACCGGCTGGCCGAGCTGCGCCAGCGGGACGCCGCGGCCCTGTTCGACCTGGCCGCCGGCCCGTTGCTGCGCGTCCGGCTGGTACACCTGCCGAAGAACACGCAGGTGATGATCCTGGTGGTGCACCACATCGTCGCCGACGCGACGTCGATCGGCGTGCTGACCGAGGACCTCGCCGCGCTGTACGCCCACGCGGCCGACGGCACCGATCCGGGTCTGCCGCCGCTGCGCATCCAGTACCTGGACTACGTGGTGTGGCAGCAGAAGAAGCAGGAGCAGGCCAGGGCGGCCGAGTCGCTCGAGTGGTGGCGGGCGCAGCTCGCGGACCTGCCGACCGTGGACCTGGCGCCCGGCCGACGCCGCCCGACCCAGGGTCTCGACAGCGGCGGATGGTACGCCGAGGACTGGGACGCCGCCTTCGTCCACGACCTGCGAGCAGTCGCCCGTACGCACGCCACCACCGTGTTCGCGGTGCTCCTCGCGGGGTACGCGGTCCTGCTGAACCGGTACACCGGCGGCACGGACCTGCCGGTCGGTACGCCGGTGCTCGGCCGGCCCACCGCCGAGCTCCGCCGGGTGGTCGGGCTGTTCGTCAACATGCTGGTCCTGCGGATGGACGTGTCCGGCGATCCGCCCTTCGGTGAACTGCTGGCCCGTGCCCGGCGTACCGTCCAGGACGCTTTGGCCCACGAGGACACCCCGTTCGAACGGATCGTCAGCGCGGTCGCCCGGAGCCGCACCCCGGGCGTGACCGCGCTGTTCCAGGTGGGGATCAACATGGTCCCCGTACCGCCGCCGACACCGGCCGGGCGGCCGGCGTTCCTGTCCGAGGGCACCGAGTTCAGCAACGGGACCGCCAAGTACGACCTGTTCCTGACCTTCAACGAGCGCCCCGACGGCGGGCTGCAGGTGGTGGTCGAGTGGCGGCGAGGGCTGCTGGCCGACCGGAGCGCCCGCGGGCTGCCCCGCCAGCTGCGCCGGGTCCTGTCCGCCGCGCTCGCCGACCCGCGCACCCCGGTCACCGCCCTCCCGGTGGCCGACCCGTCCGAGATCGCCTCGGCCGGGGCCGACGTGGACGGGGCCGACGTGGACGGGGTCGACCTGGACGGGGTCGACCTGGACGGGGTCGACCTGGCGGTGGCGACCCGGGATCCGGCGCCGGGCCCGGACGCCGGGCTGCCGGCGGACGAGCCGACGACATCGGGTGCACCGCACCCGGTGCCACCGGTCGAGCAGGCCCGGATCGGGCTACCACCGCTGGACCAGGTCGAGGAGGTGCTCGCCGGCATCTTCGGCCGCGTCCTCGGCCACCCGTCGGTGGACAGGACCACCAGCTTCTTCGCGCTCGGCGGTGACTCGGTGGCCAGCCTGCGCCTGGTCGGCCTCGCCGCCGAGGCCGGCCTGGAGATCCTGCCCAGCGACGTGTTCCTCCACCAGAGCGTCGCCGAGCTGGCCCGGGCGGCACGGCTGCCGGCGGCGGTGGTGCCGGCACGGGACCACGGTCCCGGGCAGTGGCACGATCGGGAGGGAGACGACCCGGCGACGGAGCCGCCGGCCGACGCCCCGCACGAGCCGGGCGGGCCCGACCGGGCCGGCACCACCGGAACCGAGCCGGGCGGCTCCGACCGGGCCGGCAGCACCGGAACCGAGCCGGCCGGCCCGGCCACGACCGACGCCGGGGGCCACCGGGCGAGCGACTTCCCCGACTCCGGTCTGTCGCAGGATCAGCTCGACCGGATGATGGCCCGGCTGGCGGCCGCCTCGGGTCGGCCACGCCGCGGCGACCAGCACTCGTGACCTGCGGCAGCCGGAGGGCGACGCGGTGACCGGCGGCCCCGCGATCGAGGACATCTACCCGCTCACGCCGCTGCAGCAGACGATGCTGTTCCACGCCCTCGCGGCCCCGCACGCCGGTCAGCATCTGCAGCAGCACGTCTACCAGGTGACCGGCCCGGTCACGGCCACCATGCTGCACACCGCGTTCGAGGCGTCGCTGAGGCGGCACACCGCCCTGCGTACCGGCTTCGTGTGGCAGGACGTCAGCCGCCCCGTCCAGGTGGTGTGGGCGGACGTACCGCTGCCGTGGCAGGCCGAGGACCTGCGCGGGGCGGACGCCGCCACGGTGGAGGCGCGCCTCGACCGGATACTGGCCGGACACCGGGCCGCCGGCTTCGATCTCACCGTCCCGCCGCTGCTGCGGGTGGCGGTGCTGCGTACCGGCGAGGACCGGCTGCTCGTCGCCGTCACCGACCACCACCTGATCCTCGACGGCTGGAGCGAGGCCCTCCTGTCCGGCGAGCTGGCCGAGCGGCTGCGCGCGGCGGTGTCCGGCCGGCCGGCCCGGCTGCCCGACGCGCCCCCGTTCGGCCAGTACGTCCGCTGGTTGGCCGGGCGCCCCGGGGACGAGTCGGTCGGGTACTGGCGTTCCCGGCTTCGCGACCTGCGCATCCCCACCCCGCTCGGGGTGGACCGGCGCGGCCGGTTCACCCCGCCGGAGGCCGGCGTCGACGACCGCCGGAAACAGTCGACCTGGTACGACCCGGAGTTGCCCGGACGCCTGCTGAGGTTGCGGCAGCGCGGCATCCTGCCCGCCACGCTGGCGCACGCGGCCTGGGCGTTGCTGCTGGCCCGGTACAGCGGCCACGACGACGTCACGTTCGGTGTCACCCTGGCCGGACGGGGCGCTCCCCTGCCGGCGATGGAGACCCGGGTCGGCATGTACGCCAACACGTTGCCGCTGCGGCTGGCCGTCCGGTGGGACATGCCGGTCGGCCGCTGGCTCACCGAGGTGCAGCAGGGCCTGAGCGAGCTGAGCCGGCACGAGCACAGCCCGCACCCGTTGGTGCAGGCGCAGTCGGGGATGCGGCGCGGTGACGCCCTGTTCGAGAGCGTCCTCGCCTTCCAGGGCTTCTGGGACCGGGCCGCCGGTGGCGCCAGGGCCGGCACGGCGGATGAGGCAGCCGAGGGCGATGTCGAGGTGGCGCTGCTACGGGCGGTCGAACACACCAGTGTGCCGCTGGCCGTCTCGGTGACGCTGCCCGGGAACGGCGTGTGGACCCGACTGGACTACGACGCGAACCGCTTCGACGACGACGCGATGACCGCCACGCTGCGGCGGTACCAGCGGTTGACCGCGATACTCGCCGCGGACCTGGATGCGCCCCTCGGCTCGGTGCGGCTGCCCCTGACCGGCGTACCGGATCGAGCCGGCGCCGCCACGGACGCGGCCCGCGCGGACGGTGCCGGCGCGGACGGTGCCCGCGCGGAGTCGGGGGCGGCGGCGAATCGCGAGGGGGGCGGCTCCGGCGGGTGGGCGGGCGACGCCGCCGGTACGCCGCGCCGGGATCCGCCGGACGTGCTGGCCGCCGTACGGCGGGCCGCCGACCGGTGGCCGTCCGCCGTCGCCGTCCGCGCGCCGGACGGGGCGTGCGACTACGCGGAACTGGTCCGCCGGTACACGCGCCTCGCGGAGGACATCGACACCGATACCGGCGACACCGTGGCGATTCTGGGCCAGCCGTCGGTGGACCTCGTCGTGGCGGTGCTCGCGGTGCTGCACGTGCACGGCGCCTGCTGGATAGCCGACCCGGCGACCTGGGACGAGACGCGACTGCGGGCCAGCGGTGCCCGGCTGCTGGTGGCGAACGGCGTCGTCGCGCCGCCCGCCGCGGGCCCGCGGCGCGGTACCGAGGCGCCCCACGTCGTGGCGCCGGACCAGCGACGCGGGGTCGGCACCGCCGCGGGCGGCCCGGGCGCGCCGGGGGTGACCGGGTGGTGGGCCCCCGCCGGTGACGGGGACGACGTGCGCGTGCCGGTCGGCCGGCCGGTGATCTCGGCGGGGGCCGCCGCCGTCGCGGACGAACTGGCGCTGGCGCCCGGGGCGGAGGTCGCCTGCCGGATACCCCAGCCCTGGGCGCCGGCGTGGTCGCTGCTCGCCCCGCTCACCGTCGGTGGCTGTGTCCTCCTCGGTGCGGTCGAGTCCACCGGGCCGGCGACGATGATCGGCACGCCGGGCCACTGGCTGGACCTGATCGCGGACGGCTGGCGTGGCGGGTGCGCGGTCGTCGTGGGCGAACCGCCGTCGGCCCACCTGCGTACCGCGCTGGCCGAGCGGGCCGGACGCGCGCACCTGGTCTACGCCCCGACGCCCGAGGCGGGCGTCGTGTGTGTCGCGCGGCTGGGCGGGGAGGACAGCGACCCGGCAGCACCGGCACCGACCTCGGCCTCGGCACCGGCCTCGGCCCCGGCACCGGCGCCGGCCGCTTCCTGCGCCGACCGGGTCCTGACCGGTGCCCGGGGAGCGCCGATCGGGCGGCGCCTTCCGGGAGTTCACGTCCGCCTGCTGGATGCCGTCGGACAGCCGGTGCCCGACGGGGCATCCGGGCGCCTCTGCCTCGATGGTGGATCGCGCACCGGTGACCGGGCCCGGGTTCGGGCCGACGGCACGCTGGAGCTGCTGGGCAACGACCGGGACGGGGCCGAGGCGACCCTGGCCGGCCAGGCGTTGGGCGACCTGCCCGGAATCGCCGCCGCACTGGTGCTCACCGACGACGCCGGCCGGCCGCTCGGCTGGTTCGAACCCGTCGAACGGCCCGGACCCGACCCGGCGACGGTGTCGCGGCTGCTGCGGCAGGTGCTGCCACCCACGCTGGCGCCGGCGGTGCTGACCGCTGTCGAGCGCCTGCCGCGGCGGCCGGACGGCCGATGGGACCGCGCTGCGCTGCGCGCCGGCCTGCACGCCGGAAGTGGGCCCGGCCCGGCACGCCCGGACGACCGTCCGACCGGCGCGGCACCGGAACCCGGGCCGGTACGGCCGGACCGACCTCGGCCCGACCAGATCAGCGCGGTGTTGCGCTGGAGTGACGGCGGCAGTGCCGACACCCCGCCCGGCACCGTCATGGACCTGATCGCGGCGAACGTGCGCCGGTCCCCCGACGCGACCGCCGTCGACTTCCACGGTCAGCCGACCAGCTATGCCGACCTCTGGCACGCCGCCGGGGAGGTCGCCCGCTCGCTGGCTGCCCTCGGCGTACGGCCCGGCGGCATCGTGGCGCTCTGCCTGCCGCGCGGCCCGTCGATGGTGGCGGCGGTACTCGGGATCCTCGCCAGCGGCGCGGCGTACCTGCCCGTCGACCCGGCGCTGCCGGCCGAGCGGCTCAGGTTCATGCTGACCGACGCGGGGATCGCGGCCGGGGTGACCGGCGCCGCGCTGGCCGGCCGGTTGTCCGCCGGCCCGGCGCCGCTGCTCACCCTCGACCCGGCCCGCCCGCTGTCCACCGCCTTCGGGGGCGTCACGGTCGCCGCCGATCCGGCCGATGCGGCGTACGTCCTCTACACCTCGGGAAGCACGGGGGTACCCAAGGGGGTCGTGGTACCGCACCGTGCCGTGGTCGACTTCGTCACCCACATCAACGCCGCGTACCGGATCCGGCCCGGCGACCGGGTGCTCGCCCACGCCGCGCTGAGCTTCGACGTCTCGGTGTTCGACCTGTTCGCCCCGTTGACGGCGGGCGCCACCGTGGTCCTCGTCGACGACGACGACCGCCTGTCGGCGCAGCGGCTGCAACGGCTGCTGGCCGACCGGCGGGTCACGGTCGCCGAACTCCCCCCGGCGCTGATGCCGTCGCTCGACCCGGACCGGCTGCCCGACCTGCGTCTGGTGTCGGTGGGCGGCGAGCCGCCCGCCGGGGCGTTGGTGGATGCCTGGCAGCGCCCGGACCGCGAGTTCTGGAACGGGTACGGCCCGACCGAGACGACGGTGGCGGTCACGCTCATGCGGTGCCGGCGGCCCGCGGACGGGCGGGTGCCCCCGATCGGCCGGCCGATGCCGAACCACCGAGCCTACGTACTGGATCCGGAGCTGCGGCTGGTCGCCCCGGGGCAGCCCGGCGAGTTGTGTGTCGCCGGGCCGGGGCTGGCGTGGGGATACCTCGGCCGCCACCCGCTCACCGCCGAGCGGTTCGTCCCGGATCCGTTCGGGGTGCCGGGCAGCCGGATGTACCGCACCGGCGACTTGGCCCGCTGGAACGACGACGGCCACCTCGAGTTCCTCGGCCGGCTCGACCGGCAGGTGAAGATCCGCGGATACCGGGTGGAGTTGGGCGAGGTCGAGTCGGCGCTGTGCACGGTGCCGGGGGTGACGCGCGCGGTGGTCGAACTCGGGCGGCACGACACCGGGGCACCGATGCTGGTCGGCTACCTCACCGGCCCGGCGGTCCCGGGGCTCACCGAACTGCGGGCCGCCGCCGGCCGGCTGCTGCCCTACTACATGCTGCCCGACCGGGTGGTCCACCTCGACGAGCTGCCGTTGACCCCGACCGGCAAGGTGGACCGGTCCCGGCTGCCCGCACCCCCGCCGGTCGCCGCCCGCCGACCCGACCCGTCGTACGGCGATCCGGAGGGGGTCGGCGCGGTGCTGGCGGACGAGATCGTCGGTCCGCTGCTGGCGGCCCGCCCGGCACCCGACGACGACTTCTTCGCACTCGGTGGCGACTCGTTGGCGGCGGCCGTGGTCGTCGGGCAGGCCCGAGACCGGTTCGGCGTGCCGGTCAGCCTGACCGAGTTCCTCGCCGAACCCACCCTGGCGCGGCTGGCCGCGCTGGTCGAACTGGCGACCGCCGACAAGGGGATCCGTTGACGAAGCTGGCTTTCCTGATCGCCCCGATGCACGGGCACGTCAACCCGACGCTGCCGGTGGCACGGGAGCTGGTGGCCCGGGGCCACCGGGTGACCTACTGGCTGACCGCGCAGTTCCGGGACGCGGTGGCCGACACCGGCGCGGAGTTCCGGGAGATCCCCACGCCGCCGCCGGATCCGCGCCTCCCGGCCGACACCGACCCGCTGGTCACCCTCGCGCTGATCCCGGCCCGGTTGGCCGCCGCCGCGGTCGAGGTCCTGCCCGGGGTGCTCGACGGGGTACGGGAGCTCGGCCCCGACACGGTGGTCGTCTACGACCAACTGTGCGTGTGGGGGCGACTGGTGGCCGAGGTGGCCGGCGTGCCGGCGGCGATGCTGTGCACCACGTACGCGTCGAACGAGCACTTCTCCTTCCTCGCCGGGCCACACGGGCGGACCGTGCCACGGATTCCCGCGGCCATGGAGGTGTTCGACGGCGACCTGGGCCGCCTCGCCGACCGGTACGGGACCCCGCGGCTGCCCCTGCCCGCCCTGTTCTTCCATGCCGAACCCGTCACGGTCGTCTTCACCACCCGTGAGTTCCATCCTGCCGCGGACACGTTCGACGGCCGGTACGCGTTCGTCGGCCCCACGGTGACCGCCGACCAGCCACGCGTCGCGGACCCCGCCGGCAACCTGGTGTACGTGTCGCTCGGCACGGTCTTCACCGACTGGCCGGAGCTGCTGCCGATCTGCGCCACGGCGTTCGACGGCGGCGACTGGCGGGTGGTGCTGTCCACCGGGGGCCGTCCGGCGCCACCGGCGCCGGAGCACCTGACCGTGCTGCGGCACGCCCCACAGGTGGCACTGCTGGCCGAGGCGGCCGCCTTCGTCACGCACGGCGGGATGGGCAGCACCATGGAGGCGCTGCACCAGGGCGTACCGATGGTGGTGATCCCGCAGACGCCGGAGCAGGCGGTGACCGCGGAGCGGGTGGTCGACCTGGGCCTGGGGGTCCACCTGGACCGGGCCGCCACGACACCGGCCGCCCTCCGGGCCGCGGTGGAGCGGGTGGCCCGGGCCGGCGGCTACCGGCGGCAGCTCGCCCGGATGCGGGAGGCGGTGCGCGGCGCGGGCGGTGCGCGAGCCGCGGCGGACGCCCTGGAACGGCGCTGCCGGTCCCGAGCTGGGGTGGACGCGTGAGAACCCAGGTCGGAATCATCGGCGCCGGGCCGGCCGGACTCATGCTGGCCCACCTGCTGCACCGGGCGGGCGTCGACACGGTGGTGCTGGAACGCCGCGGCCGCGAGCACGTGCGGCGGCGGGTGCGGGCCGGCGTACTCGAACACTCCACCGTGGAGCTGCTGCGGGCGGCGGGCCTGGGCGGTCGGTTGGACCGGGAGGGGATGCCGCACCACGGCCTGTCGTTACGCTTCGACCGGGCCGACCACCGCATTCCGCTGACCGACCTCACCGGCAGGTCCATCACCGTGTACGGGCAACAGGAGGTGGTCAAGGACCTGATCGACGCCCGCGAGGCGGCCGGCGCATCGATCCTGTTCGACGTCGACGAGGTGTCGGTGCACGATCCCGCCGGCGACCGGCCCCGGGTCACCTTCACCGACGCCGGCGGAACCGCCCGCACCCTCGCCTGCGACGTCGTCGCCGGCTGCGACGGCTTCCACGGGGTCAGCCGCACCGCGTTTCCGCCCGGCGCCCTGCGGACCTACCGGCGGGAGTACCCGTTCGCCTGGCTGGGCATCCTCGCCCGGACGCCGCCGTCGCACCACGAGCTGATCTACGCGTACTCGGATCGCGGGTTCGCGTTGCACAGCATGCGCTCGCCCGAGATCACCCGGTTGTACCTGCAGGTGCCGGCCGACGAACGGATCGAGGACTGGCCGGACGACCGGATCTGGGACGAGTTGGCCGTCCGGCTCGCCGTCGACGGGTTCGACCTGCGATCCGGGCCGGTGTTGGAGAAGGGGCTGACGTCCGTACGCAGCGTGGTGACGGAGCCGATGCGGTACGGCCGGTTGCTGCTCGCCGGCGACGCCGCCCACATCGTGCCGCCCACCGGGGCGAAGGGCATGAACCTCGCCGTCGCCGACGCGTTGGACCTCTCCCGGGCACTGGTCCCCTTCCTGTCGCGGCGGTCCACCGAACTGCTGGACGGCTACAGCGAGCGTCGCCTGCACCGGGTCTGGCGGGCCGAGCACTTCTCGTGGTGGATGACCTCGATGCTGCACCGGTTCCCCGACGGCGACCCGTTCGAGCACCGCCTGCAACTGGCTCAGCTCCGCTACACCGTGTCGTCGGTCGCCGCCGCGACCAGCCTGGCCGAGAACTACGTGGGCCTGCCGTACGACCACTCCTGAGGCAGGCCCACGACAAGGCACTACCAGGCGCGACTCCGGCGCTGAGCCTGGGCGAACAGTCCGGTCGCCGCGAGCGCCATCAGGCCGGGGAGCCAGTACTGCCACGCCTGGGAGAGGCCGGCGAACACGGCGACGTTCTGTGTCACCTGAAGCAACACGACTCCGCAGAGAACACCGATGAAGCTGCCGCGCCCGCCGAAGATGGAGGCGCCACCGAGTACGACCGCGGTGATGCTGGCGAGTGTGTAGGACGTTCCGGCGGTCGGATCGCCGACCCCGATCTGGGCCGCGAGCAGGAACGCGCCGAACAGTGTGCATACCGAACCCGCGACATAGGCCAGTACCTGGACGCGGCCCACCGGGATGCCCAGCTTGTGTGCGGCGTGCTCGTTCGAACCCGTGCCCCGCAGGTACAGGCCCGGCATGGTCCGCCGCGACGCGAGTTCAAGGCCGAGCAGGAGTACCACGCCCACGAGCACCGGCCAGGGGACCGGGCCGATCCCTGCCTTCAGCAGCGCGGTAACCGAGTCGGCGATCGAGCCGCCGGGTACGTCGCGCATGACCAGCGACAGCCCCTGCAGCGCCATGTACGTCACCAGCGTCGCCACCACGGGGGCGGCCGCCGCGAACCGGACGAGTATTCCGTTCGCCCCGCCGACGGCGACGGCGAGCAGGGTCATCAGTCCGATCCCCACGATCCACCAGACGACCGCGTAGTCGTCGCTGACGTAGAACGACGCCACCACGACGAGGGCGCCGCTGAGCGGACCGACGGAGAGGTCGATCCCGCCGGTCAACATCACGATCAACTGCCCGGCGGACAGGAAAAGGAGGGGCGCGAGCAGCTCCAGCATGCTGCCGATGTTGAAGCTGGAGAGAAACCGCTCGTTCTGCGTGGCGCCGACGAGCCCGAGGGCGAGCACGGCCGCGAGGAGAAAGACGCTCGGCCCCTGCTCGCCGCTGAGAAACCGGCGCCACCGGCTCCCCCGGGCCCGGCCGCCGGACGTGGCCTGCTCCACGTGTTTCGTGACCGTACCGGTCAGCGACGCCGCCGTGATGGCGTCGTCGGATATGTCGTCACCCACGAGTTCGGCCACGACCCGGCCGGCGCGGAAGACCAGGACCCGGTCGCACAGACCGGCGAGTTCCACGTTGTCCGAGCTGAGCACCACGACGGGTACTCCCTCGTCGGCGGTCTGCCGGAGCCGGTGGTAGATGTCGGAGCGGACGCCTACGTCGATGCCCTGGGTGGGCTCGTCGCAGAGCAGGACCCTGGGGTCGGAGAGCAGCGACCGGCCCAGGACCACCTTCTGCTGGTTACCACCGGAGAGCGTCTCGACCGCCACGTCAGGCGAGGCGAGCCGCACGCCCAGGTCTGCGATCTCCCGTCGGACGATCCGTTCCTCGGACTGCGGGGCGATGACACCGGCGCGGGACGTCCGGTGGGTCGCGGCGACGGCCAGGTTCTCCCGGACGGAGTGGATGGTGGCCACCCCTTCGATGTGGCGTTCCTGGGGCATGAGCACGATGCCCGATGCGCGGGCACGGCGTGGGCTCGACACGTCGACCGGGCGATCGTCGACCGCCACCTGGCCGCTGCTGCGCGTCGCGCCGCCGAGGGCCCTGATGAACTCCCGTTGGCCATTGCCCTCGACGCCGGCCAGGCCCACGATCTCGTGCCGCGCCACGTCCACGCTCACACCGGCGAACCGGTCGGACGTCAGGTCCCGTACCCGGAGTACGGGTTCACCCAGCTGGCCGGCGCGGTCGGGGAACAGCGCCGTGACCTCGCGCCCGGCGACTCGGGTGATGATTTCCTGCTCGCTGACGTCGGACCGGTTGAATGTGCCGCGGATCTGGCCGTCCCGCAGCACGGTGATGCGGTCGGCCAGCGCGAACACGTCGGGCAGCCGGTGGCTGATGTACACGACCGCGACACCACGGGCCGCAAGCCCACGGATGCCGTCGAACAGTCGGTTGGTCTCGGCGGCCATGAACGGTTCGGTGGGTTCGTCGAAGATGACGACCTCCGGATCGCAGGCGAGCGCGCCGCAGATCTCGACCGCCTGTTTCTCGGCGAGAGTCAGGGTGCGGACCGACGAGGTGGGGTCGATCGGCATTCCCATCGCCGCCAGCTTGTCCCTCGCCCACCGGGTGGCCTCGGCGAACCTGGGCCGCTTCGCCTCCGGGACCGACAGCATGAGGTTCTCGGTCACCGTCAGGTCGGCCAGCAGCGCTGGATGCTGGAAGGCGATCGCCAAGCCCTGCCTACGCGCGGCGGTCGGCGAGACTTCGGCTATCGGCCGCCCGCCGATCTCGACGCTGCCGGTGTCCGGCTTCAGCGCCCCGGATGCGATCGCCATCAGGGTGGATTTCCCCGCGCCGTTGCCACCGACGAGCGCGTGGATCTCGCCTGCGTGGACCTCGAAGTCGACCCGGTCGAGGGCAAGGACGCCAGGGAAGCGTTTTGTCACACCACGCATCACGAGGCGGGCGTTGGATCCAGCCATGGTTGGTGTCCCTTCGGATGCTTGGCCGTTGGCCGGCGTGCCGGCCAACGGCCAAGCATGGGTCAGTTGTAGATGCTCTTGAGCTGTTCGGGGCCAAGCTCCGCGGAGAGGATGGCGTTGCTGGGCAGGGCCGGGTCGCACTTGGGCTGCTTGGCCTTGTCGAAGCTGTCCTCGTAGATCGGGATGTTGATGATTTCGGGCTCGTCGTCGGTGATCCCCTGCTTCGCCGCGACCGCCTTGCGCAGGGCGAGTCGGACGATCCAGGTCCGGCTGGAGACAGTCACGATGTTGTAGTCCGGCTGTTGCGCACTACGCTTCTTCCACTCGCAGGCGAAGCCGTTGAGGTCGTTGGCCGTCCAGAGGGGCAGCTTCCGGTTGGCCGCCGCAAAGGCACGGAGGCCGCCGAGGGACCCGTCACCGGAGTCCGAGATGATCGCGTCGATCTTCGGGTATTTGGTCAGGAGGCCGGCGACGACCCGCTGGGTCTGCGCGGGGTTCCAGTTCGTGTCGATCGGCTTGCCCGGCTCGTTCAGCAACTTGGCATTCCGGCAGGCGGGGTTGGCGGCGAACTCCTCCTCCACACCCTTGATCTCGGTGGTGCTCTGGGTGTTGCCAGGCGTACCGCCGAGGAACAGCACGTTTCCGCCGGCGTCGCCCAGGTGCTCGCAGGTCCACCGCGCCCAGGTATGACCGTCGTTGATGGTGTTGTGGCCGACGAAGGTGGTGTAGTCCTTGCCGGGGGTGCCGCCCGGGTTGGCGGTCCACGGGACGACGGCGACACCGGCTTTGAAAGCCTCCCGCAGGGTGGGCAGCAACGCCTCTCCGGCGTCGGGGAAGACGACGATGGCATCGGCGCCCTGGGCGACGAGGGCCTTGATGTCGCTGATCGCCTTCTGCGGGTTGTTCTGGGCGTCGGAGTACGGCATGACGGTGAGGTTCGGACACTTGCGTGCCTCATCCTCGAACTCCGCCCGTGCCGTCTTGCGCCAGGCGTTGTCGCCCGTCCCGTCGGCCAGCGCAACCTTCAACGGCTTGCTGCCGCAGAACTCCTGGATCGACTTCAGCTGGTTGACCTCGCCGACCCGGGTCTGGTCGCTGTAGACGGCCTCGACGTTCGCGGCGTTCGGCGAGTCGTTCTTCTTGGCGGCGCAGCCGGTGACGGCGAGCATCGCCGTGATCACCACCGCTCCGGCCGCCGGTGCGCGGCGTTGTTTGTCGATCACTGTTCCTCCAGTTCGGGGGCTACGAGGGGGGAAGAAACGGGGCTATCTGGGGGTGGAAGGGTTCACCGGGCCCTGGGCACGCCGAGCCGGCGTAGGACCCCGGCCAGTGGAAGTCGGCGCAGGACGACGGCCACCGCGAGTACGACCGCCTGGACGAGCAGTTGGATCGAGGTGGTGGCACCGGCGGCCAGGACGACCTGGTTGAGCTGGGTCAGGAACAGCGCG
This sequence comes from Micromonospora sp. NPDC048830, assembly GCF_043198215.1. Taxonomy (NCBI): domain Bacteria; kingdom Bacillati; phylum Actinomycetota; class Actinomycetes; order Micromonosporales; family Micromonosporaceae; genus Micromonospora; species Micromonospora sp. NPDC048830. The sequence continues at coordinate 168,107 of NZ_JBICUP010000009.1, read as the reverse complement.
GCGACGCCGGTGGCGAGGGCGTTGCTCATGCCGCCGGTCAGTACGCTCCCGCCGAGGACCACGGCGGCGATGGACGACAGCTGGTAGGTGTTGCCGAGCAGGATGTCGGGCGTCCGCAGGTATCCCGCGAGAAGCAGCCCGGCCGCGGCGTACAGAGCCCCGGCTACGGCATAGGCGGAGACCTGGTACGCCCCGGTCCGGATGCCCAGCAGTCGCGCGGCTGCGGAGTTGGCGCCCGCCGCCATGAACCGGCGACCCAGCACCGACCGGCGGCGCAGCCACTGGGTGACCGCGACCAGCACCACCGCGATGATCAGGAGGTTTGGCACCCCCCACACCGAGCCGGTCGCGAAGCCGCTGAGACTCGCATCCGCCGAACCGGGGAATCCGCCGGACACCTGCAGGACCACGCCGATGAGGATCGCGTTCATGGCCAGGGTCACCACGAACGCCGCGATCCCGAACCGCACCACGGCGATGCCGGTGACGAGTCCACCGGCCGCGCCCACGAGGAGCCCGAGGGCAGCCGCGATCGGGACCGGGATGCCGGCGAGCTCCGGCACCTTGGTGACGAACACCGCGGCCAGGGCCATCGCGCCGGGCACCGATAGGTCGATGCCGCCCTGACTGACGACGAAGGCCTGCCCGAGCGCGGCGACCGCCAGGACCGCCGCGAAGGGAAACATCGAGTTCAGCGCGGAACCGGAGAGGCTGCCCGGCGCGATCAACGGGCTGGCCGCGAAGAGCAGGGCGGTCATCACCCACACCGGCGTGAACGGTCCCCGGGGCAGCCGTACCCGTGACGCAGGGATCTGCCTGGATTGCTGTTCAGGTTCGCTTACGTCGAGGGACATCCCGCATGTCCTTTCTGTCAGACCAGGCGCGGGTGGTCATACGGCGGTGTAGCCGCCATCGACCGGAATGTCGGCACCGGTGATGAAGCTCGACCCGGAGCCGAGCAGGAACACGATCACTGCGGCGACCTCGGAGACGTCCGCGATCCGGTGCAGCGGATGGGAGTCGACGAGCTGCCGTTCGGCAGCGATCGGATCGGGTTGTGCCGCAAGGTACGTCCGAAGCTGGTCCGTACGGACCGAGCCTGGGCTCACCACGTTGCAGCGGATGTTGTGGCCGGCGTAGTCGGCGGCGATCTGGCGGGTCAGTTGGCCCACCGCCCCCTTTGAGGCGCAGTACGCCGGCTGGTTGGGCAGGCCGACTCTCCCCGAGATCGACGAGAGGTTGACGATCGAGCCGCCCAGCCCTCGACCGACCATGGCTCGGACGACGTGTTTGCAGGTGAGGAAGGTGCCGGTCGCGTTCACGGTGAGCACCCGCGTCCAATCCGCGAGCGTGGTCTCGGTGAGCGGCGTGGAGATCATCGTGGCGGCACAGTTGACCAGGCCGTCGATCCTGCCCCAGGCGTCGAGTGCCGCGCAGACGGTGGCGTGGACCGCGTCCTCGTCGGTGACGTCGGCTACGTGGGCCAACGCCTGCCGCCCCTCGGAGCGCAGCTGCGCCGCCAGCCGTTCGATCGCCTCCGCTCGGTGGTCGACCAGCAGAACGGCGTCGCCCGCGGCGGCGACGGCACGTGCCACGGCGGCACCGATACCACCGCTCGCACCGGTGACCATGACGGCGTTCCCCATGATCAGTTCCTTTGGCTCGTAGGGTCAGCGGGTTGCCGGACGGCCCGGCCGGACGACGGGGCGCCGGACTGCCCTCGGTCCCACCTCGGATGCGTCCACCGTTTGGTGGAGGCGGGATCTCCGACCGTTGTTCGACGGGCTGCACATCGCTTGCCGTTGGCACGCGGGTTTGTGCCGCCGATTATGGAGATGAGCTGCACGAACAGCTCTAAGCTGGGGACGAGGCTGACATGCTGCATGCAGCATGTCAAGGCTTGACGGGCGACTTCCGCGATTGGCATGCTGCATGCAGCGTGCCGGTGACGGCGGTTCGGAGCAGAGGCGGTGAGTGCTGGAAATGCCCAGGACGAAGGAAACGGTCAGGGTCGCGGTCGCCCAACTGCCATCAGCTAAGGGAAACCCGGATGCGAACGTCGAACGGACGGCCGCAACCATCAGACGCGCCGGCGCGGAGGGCGACCACCTGGTGGTGTTCCCGGAGTGCACACTCAGCGGATACATGTTCGATTCGCCGGAGGAGGCCCGGCGTGCCGCCATCGGCATCGGCGATCCCCGGATCGGGCACCTCGTCCAGGCATGCCGGGAAGCATCGACCATCGCCGTGGTCGGCTTCCTCGAAACCGACGGCACCCTGCTGTACAACTCGGCGGTGACGCTGGGCCCGCACGGAGTGCTCGGGATCTACCGCAAGCAGCATCTGCCGTACCTCGGCGCCGACCGGTTCGTGACGCCCGGTCGCGGCGACACCCCGCCCGTGGTGCAGACGGCGGCCGGAAAGATCGGCACGATGATCTGCTTCGACCTGCGCTTCCCCGAGGCGGCTCGGGTGCTCGCCCTGCAAGGCGCGGACATCATCGCGGTGCCGACCAACTGGCCGCGGAACGCGGCCATGCTCTCCGACCACGTCACCCGGGTCAGGGCCCTGGAGAACCTCGTCTACCTCGCCGTCGCCGACCGCGCCGACGAGGAGAACGGCACTCCCTTCCACGGCCGGAGTCAGGTGGTCTCGCCGGCCGGGCAGGTTCTGATCGACGCCGGCACGGACGAAGGACTCTTCGGCGCCGAGGTGGAGCTCGCCCAGGCCCGTAACAAGAAGCTGGTGATCGTCCCCGGCGAGTACGAACTTGAGATCTTCACCGGACGCAGACCGGACCGGTACACCGAGATCACCCGTCCGGTCCGGGCCGAGCGGGACGCGGACCTCGACTGAGGCCGGACGAAGACATGCGACCAGAGAAGGAGGGCGGCCGTGTGCGGGCCTGAGTTCATCACCGAGGCGACCCGGCAGAAGATCGCGGCCTACGCCGCCGAATTCCGGAAGGTGACCAGGAGTCCCTTCGGCGCCGACGACGAGATCGGCATGCTCAACCTGTTGTCGGCCGAATCCGCCCGCGAGGTCATGCGGCGTGCCGACGGCGGCGCCGCGATCGACCTGTCAGTGGACATGTTCGTGGGCATGCCCTCCTGGATCAAAGCCGGCGACCCACCCTTCCAGCAATGGATGACCCACACCCCCGCCGGCACGGTCCTCGACGACCTGACCGGCGTCGGCCAGGTCCAGAACGAACTGATCTCCTATTCCGGCGACGCCGTGTCGATGTACACCCACACCGGGACGCATATCGACACGCTCAACCACTTCGGCTACAACGGCGAGATCTGGAACGGGTTCTCCGCGGCGCAGCACCTGAGTTCCCGGCACTGGACCAGATGCGGAGCCGACAGGATCCCCCCGATCATCGGTCGCGGCGTGCTCTTCGATGTGGCCGCGCTGCATGGTGTCGACATGCTGCCGGACAACTACGGCATTGGCGCCGACGACCTACGTGACGCACTGAGACGACAGCGGACCACCTTCATGCCCGGAGACATCGCACTGGTCCGGACCGGGCGAATGACCCAGTGGCCCGATCCACGACGCTACATCGACAACAGCCCTGGGCTGAACCTCGACGGCGCGCGGTTCCTCGCCCTGGCCGGGGCAGCAGTGATCGGCGGCGACAACTCCGCTCTCGAACAGATGCCAGCCAACGATCCGGAGAACTGGCAGGTGGTCCACACCTACCTGCTCGGTGAGGCCGGTGTGCCCATCATGGAGATCGTCGACTGTGAGCACCTCGCCGCGGAGTCCATCTACGAGTTCGCCTTCGTCGGCGCCTGCCTGAAGATCCGCGGCGCCACCGGCGCGCCGATGCGCCCCCTTGCCCTGCCACTGATCCGCTGAGCAACACGATCAGCCGGATTCCACCGTCATCATTTCAAGTAAGGCGACCTTGTCATGCCCAACGAAGAGTTCACCTCTGCGGTCGACCGCAGCCGGACCGCCTACGGAGACGACGGTTTCAGCCGGTTCCTGCGGCGAGCGTTCCTGGCTTCCCGCGGGTACGACGACATCGACCTCGACCGGCCCGTGGTCGGGATCGCGGTGACCACCTCCGACTACAACACCTGCCACCGGGACATGCCGGCCCTGCTGGCGGCCGTACGGCGGGGAATCCTCGAGGCCGGCGGTCTCCCGATGGACTTCCCCACCATCTCCCTCGGCGAGATCCTCACGTCCCCCACCTCCATGCTGTTCCGGAATCTGATGGCGATGGACACCGAGGAGATGATCCGCGCTCTGCCGATGGACGCCGCCGTTCTGCTCGGCGGCTGCGACAAGACCGTCCCGGCCCAGCTCATGGCCGCCGCGTCGTCGGACAAGCCGGTCATGCTCGAAGTGGTCGGACCGATGATGACGGGCAGCTGGCGCGGGCAGCGGATGGGCGCCTGCACCGACTGCCGCCGGCTGTGGGGAGAGCATCGGGCGGGAAACCTGACGTCCGCGGACGTGACCGAGGCGCGAGGCGAGCTGGTCACGACAGCTGGCACCTGTGCCGTCATGGGCACGGCCTCCTCGATGGCCTGCATGGCGGAAACGCTCGGCATGATGCTGCCCGGTGGAGCCAGCCCGGGGGCGTCGACCGGCGAGCGGCTTCGTCACGGGGTCGCCACCGGACGACGCGCCGTCGAACTGGCCCGCCAGGGGACACCCGCGCCGCGGCAGGTCCTCACCAGGGACGCGTTCGAGAACGCCGTGAAGGTTCTCGCCGCGCTCGGCGGCTCCACCAACGTCCTGGTGCACATGATCGCCGTGGCCCGCCGCGCCGGGGTGGACCTGTCCCTCGCCGACTTCGACACCATCGGCGCCAAGGTGCCGCTGCTGGTCGACTGCAAGCCGTCGGGCGCGAACTACATGGAGGACTTCCACCGCGCCGGCGGGCTTCCCGCCCTGCTCAAAGAGTTGGCACCGCACCTGGAAACGTCGACGGTCGGGGTCAGCGGACATTCCCTGGCCGACCTGCTCACCGAGACCAACCCCCGTGCCGACTGGCAGCACGTCATCCGACCGCTCGACGACCCCCTCGGGCCGCCCGGCGCTCTGGCGGTACTGACCGGATCACTCGCCCCGAACGGCGCAGTGATCAAAACCTCGGCGGCGAGCCCGTCCCTGATGCAGCACACCGGCCCGGCCTTCGTCGTCGACGCCGACCAGGACATCGCCTCGATCCTCGACGACCCCGAACTCGACATCACTCCCGACCACATTCTCGTGCTGCGCTTCGCCGGACCGATCGCCGCTGGAATGCCGGAGGCCGGGGCACTGCCGATCCCGGCCAAACTGGCGCGCAACGGAGTACGCGACATGGTCAGGATCTCCGACGCGAGGATGAGCGGCACCTCGTACGGGACGGTTGTTCTGCACTGCGACCCCGAGGCCGCCGCCGGCGGACCGCTCGCCGCCGTCCGAAACGGCGACCTCATCCGACTCGACATCCCAGCACGACGACTCGACCTGCTGGTGGACGAAGCGGAGGTCCAGCGGCGCCTGACCGGTTTCACTCCCCCTCCGCTGCCGGAACGTGGCTGGCGACGGCTCTACGCGACAACGGTCCTGCCCCCTAGCCAGGGCGCTGACCTTTCATTCTTGTAGGCTCCGGGCGAGAAAGCGGGGAACGATGGGACCGGCGACATACCTGCGGACAACGGGCCGCAAGGCTGTTGCACGCCGTGCCGGCGGAAAGGGTGGGCGGGCGTGAAGCCACTGTCCGAGGATGTCTCACTGACCGAACGGGTCTTCGAGCAGATCCGGGCTGCGATCATCTCCGGGGAACTGGCACCTGGTTCGTTGTACTCCGTGGTGGAGATCGCGAGTCAACTGGGGGTGTCGCGCACACCGGTACGCGAGGCGCTGTTGCAGTTCGCGGCCAACGGCATGGTCAGGTTCGAGCGCAGTCGTGGCGTACGAATCCTCGAACTCTCGGTCAAGGACATCGAGGAGATCTACTCGCTACGGCTGCTGCTCGAGGCACCGTCGGCCTATCGGGCGGCGACCGAGATGAGCGACCGCGATCGCGCCGCCCTCAAGAAGGCGTTCGACGGTATGCGGAAGGCGTGTGACGCGGGCGACGAAGGGCTCTTCCAAAGACACGACCTGGTGTTCCACGAGACGATCGTCCGGGCGGCGGGCAACGAACGGGTCGTCCAGGTCGTGGCGAACACTCGCTCCCAAATGCACGCGCTGGGCCTGTCGACGACGAAGACCCGCACCCTCGCGGACATCCTGGCCGTCCACGAAAAGATCTATACCAATATCATGGCTCGCAATCCGGCTGGCGCCAGCGACGCGGTCCAGGACCATCTGATCGGTACGTTGCAGATGCTGGTGCAGCAGTCGACCGACGACCCGACGGCGGTCGAGAACTACCAGCCACCCGTCAAACCGCTGAGGATGACCCCCTAGTCCGCGATCCCGAACGTGCACCGGGTCTGAGCGGTCAGGCGGTTTGGTACGCGGTGATGATGCTCGTACGGGGCTCGGGCTCCACGGTCACAGTTGCAGGGCGGCGCTGAGCGCGGCCAGGTACGCCCCGGCCATGACCGCGAGCATAGGTCAACCGAGGAGCGGAGCCGCCCGACCGCCGGCCGGGGGCGGCTTCCTTGGGCGTGGGATCGTGGGATCGTCCCGGACCGTGGGTGGGACAGTCGGGTGGTCAGCTCGTCGGGGCCGCCGGGAGGCGGACGACGAAGCGGCACCCTTTGGCGACGTTGTGCGCGTGCACCCGCCCGCCGTGCGCCTCGACCAGACCACGCACGATCGCCAGGCCCAGCCCGCCGCCGGTAGGCCCGCCACGGTCGGCGCCGGCCGGCGCGGGGGTGCGGGCCCGTTCCCCGCGGAACGCCACGTCGAACAGCCGGGGCAGGTCCGCCTCGGGAATCCCGCCGCAGGTGTCGGAGACAGCAAGCCACACATCTTTCTCGTCACGGCCGGCGTCGATCCGCACCGTGCCGTCCGGCGGCGTGTACCGCACGGAGTTGACCAGCAGGTTCGTGACGACGCGGGCGAGTTCAGCCTCGGCCGCCCGGACGGTCGGCCAGCCGGTCTCCGGGGCGAGTACCCGCACCCGCCGGTCGGCGGCCAGCGGCGCGGTGGCGGCGATCGCGTCCGAGACGATGTCGCCGAGCGGCACCGGGGACAGCACGGGCCGCAGCGCACCGGCGTTGATCCGCGACAGCTCGAACAGGTCGTCGACCAGGCGGGTCATCCGATCCGTCTCGACCCGAATCCGGTGGTGGTACTCGGCCACCGTCGCCGGATCGTCGACCACCTTGTCCTCGAGTGCCTCCGCCATCGCCCGCAGGCCCGCGAGCGGGGTGCGCAGGTCGTGGGAGACCCACGCGACCAACTCGCGCCGGCCGGCCTCCAGCTGCCGTTCCCGCTGTCGGGCCTGGTCGGCCCACACCGCCGCCTGCGCCAGCCGCCGCGCGAACGCCACCCCGACGGCCAGGGTGACCGCCGCGGACGCCGCAACCGTGACGAGCACGATCTGCAGGTCGTGTGCGGACAGGAACATGGCCTCTGCGACCGCCGTGACGCCCACGGCCACCGATACGACCGTGACGGCCAGCAGCACCGCCACGTGGGCGAGGATCGACCGGTGGCGCATCAGACGCAGCGCACCGATGCCGAGCGCACCGACGGCCCCTCCGGCGATCGACGCGTAGAGACCGATGAGCAGAAGATCCTTCACCGGTCCGGCCCCTGTCGCTCGTACCGGTAGCCGACACTCCACACGGTGACGATGCGCCGCGGCTCAGCGGGGCGTTGCTCTATCTTCTCCCGCAGCCGCCTGACATGGACGGTCACGGTGGACTGGTCGCCGAACCGCCAGCCCCACACGCGGTCCAGCAGTTCGGCGCGTGACCAGGCCCGCCCGGGGTTCCGCAGCAGGAACGCGAGCAGGTCGAACTCCCGCAGGGTGAGCGCCAGGTGATCGTCGCCGAGCCGGGCGACCCGCCGTTCGGTGTCCGCCGTCAGGTCGCCGTCGCGCAGCACCACCGGGACCCCCGCGTCGCGTGGCGCCGCGCGTCTCAGCACGGAGCGGATGCGCAGCACCAGCTCCCGCGGGGAGAACGGCTTCGTCACGTAGTCGTCCGCGCCGACCTCGAGCCCCGCGACCCGATCGGCCTCGTCACCGAGCGCGGTCAGCATGACGACAGGCAGGTCCGGCATCCGGGCACGCAGCCGCTTGCACACCTCGATGCCGTCGAGACCCGGCATCATCAGGTCGAGGACGACCAGGTCGGGTCGCTCGGCCGCGACCGCGGCGAGCGCGTCGGCCCCGTCGAAGGACAGCCGGACCCGGCAGCCGTCCTGCTCGAGGTAACGCCGCACGACATCGCTCACCGTTCGATCGTCGTCGACGACGAGCACGTGATGCCCCATGGGCGCCACGCTACCCATCGACGGCCCGCTGCGGACGCCCGCGACCGGCCGGCGGGACGGCCGTAAGCAAACGGAAAGACCTTTCCGCGCCGTGTGGGCTTACCGTCATCGACATGGTCAGAAGACGTTGGCTGTTGTCCGTTCTCGCCGTCGTGGTCGTCGCCGGACTCGGGGTCGGTCTGTTTCTGTTCCAGCCGTGGCGGCTGGCGACGGACCGCGAGGTACGCGAGGCGCTGCCCACGGTGGCGGAGTCGCAGCCGACCGGCTCGGCAGAGCCCCAACCCACCGGCCCGACGACGCCGCCGCCCACCGGCTCGGCGGAGCCCGCGGACGTGATCCTCGCCGCCGGCGACTTCATCACCCACAAGCACGACACGACCGGTCGGGCGCAGTTGATCCGCCTCGCCGACGGCCGTCGTCAGCTCCTCCTGCGCGGACTGGACACGTCCGACGGCCCCGACCTGCGGGTCTGGCTCACCGATCGGGAGGTCCGGCCCGGGCGCGCGGGTTCTCACGTGTTCGACGACGGCCGCTGGCTCGAACTGGGCCGGCTCAAGGGCAACATCGGCGACCAGGCGTACGACATCCCGGCGTCGGTCGACCTGGACGGGCTGCGCAGCGTGTCGATCTGGTGCAAACGGTTCGCGGTGTCCTTCGGCGCCGCACCGCTCGCCGCACCGGACGCCTGAGCAGCGCCGACCTGGTCATCGCCCTCCTGCGCGCCTTGATGTGTCGACCATGATCGAGACCACTGCCCGGACGGCCCGCAATCGGCGCAACAACAGCACATTCGTCAGTCCGTCAGATGCCTGCTGCCCACCCGCCGGGGTTCCGGGGTGAGGCGGTGGGCGCTACGGGGTGATCAAGGTCCACGCGCTGATCGCGCCCAGCAGCATCAGGACGGGCACGACCAGCAGCAGCTCGGCCGCCGACCCGGTGCGGAACCGCAGTGGCGCCCACATACCCACCGCCGCCCACCGACAGCCCCGGATCCGGATCGGCCACAACAGCGGCACCCGGCTGAAGGTCAACGCGTCGCCGAGGGAGTGCACCAGGCAGCCCAGCCCCAGCGGCAGGCCAACCCACCACCATCCGCCGCCCGGGCCGGGCAGCGCGGCGGCCATCAACCCGACCACCAGGCCGGTCAGCGCCGCCCCCCACGCCCCGCGGGTGCGCCTGCGCACCGCCCCGCGCATCGCCAGCGCCGCTGCCAGCCCCGCGACGGCCGCCGCGGCGACGTCTCCGCCCACCCAGCACAGCAGCGACACCACCAGGCCGGCGGCCACCGCGAACACCAGCGTGTGCGTGATCGCCCGGTGCCCGCCCCGGCCCGCACAGCAGGCACAGGAAGCCGCCCGCAGCGCCGCCGCTCCCGCCGCCGTGCCGTGGGCGATCAGCCGGGTCACCGGACCCAGCGACCGGGCGATGACCGACCCCGGATGGTCGACGTCCGGCAGCAGCGCCCCACCAGCGGTGACCGCCGCGCCAACCACCACCGTTCCCACCGCCGGCCGCGCCCCCAGGCTCGCCGCCAACGCGCAACCGCCAAGCCACACCACCGCCCCGGACAACGCGTGAGAACGCCCCATCACCGCCGCGCCACCACCCTCCACGTAGGACACAGAACGTGAAGGAATGATCGCAGAGGAGCCCGACATTTGTGTGCGGGCCGCAAAAACCGACGGCGGGACCGGCCGACGTCGCCGGTCCCGCCGTCGGTTCTCGTGTTGGGCGTCAACCCGCCCCCGGGTTCGGCCCGCTCGGACGGCGGGCGCGGCGTTCAGCTCGCCCAGCGGAGGTAGACCGACTTCGACACGGTGTAGAAGTCCAGGGCGGCCGATCCCTGTTCCTTGAACGCCGCGTTGGAGGAGTCCTTCAGGCCGCCGAACGGCACGTTGGGCTGGTTTCCGGTTGTCGCCTCGTTCACCTTGACGGTGCCTGCCCGGACCTCGTCCGTGAAGGTCTGTGCCGCGGCCAGCGAGTCGGTCAGGATGCTGGCGACGAGCCCGTACCGGCTCGCGTTGACGCAGGCGATGGCCTCGGCAAGCGAGGAGACCTCGACGACCGCGACAACGGGGCCGAACACCTCCGTCTCGAAGATCTGCGCGCCGGGCGCGAGGTTGGTGAGGACCGTGGGTTCGAAGAACGGCGGAGGTGCCTCCCGGGGCGTGTGCAGGACCGCGCCTTCCCGCACGGCCGTCTCGACGATCTTCGCCACCCGGGCGTGGGCGGCCGGGTTGACGAGCGGGCCGATGTCCGTCGCCGGGTCCGTGCCGGCTCCGATCCGCACCGCCCGGGCCCGGGCGGCCAGCGACTCGACCAGTGCCGGCGCGATGCCCGGGGTGCAGTAGACCCGGCTGGTGGCGGTGCAGGCCTGCCCGGTCAGCCCGAATGCGCTCCGGGCGATCAGCTCGGCGGCGACGTCCGGCTCGGCGTCGTCCAGGACGACGGTGGCGTTCGATCCGCCCAGCTCCAGTTGGACGCGGGCCATGCGCTGTCCCGCGACCGCGGCGATCTGCCGGCCGATCTCCGTGGACCCGGTGAAGCTGACGGCCTGGATGCCCGGGTGGGCGACGACGGCGGCGCCGACCGTGGCGCCCCCGCCGACCAGGACGTTGAGTACGCCCGGAGGCAGTCCGGCTGATTCGAGGAGCTCGGCGAGGAGCACGCTCGGCCCGGGCGCTTCGAGGGCGGGTTTGAGCACGACGGAGTTGCCCGCCACCAGCGCCGGCCCGAGCTTCCAGGCGGGGATTGCCAGGGGGAAGTTCCACGGGGTGATCAGGCCGACCACCCCGAGCGGCTCCCGCCGCGACGTGATTCGCAGGTTCGGTTCGAGGTTGGCGAACTCGTGGCCGGCGAGTCGCCAGCCCTCGGCCCCGAAGAACGAGAGATAGTCGACGGCGCGATCGACCTCCACGCCCGCCTCCCGGAGGGTCTTGCCCTCCTCACGCGTGATGGCCGCCGCGAATTCGGTGCGGCGCTCGGCGAGGATCGCCGCGGCGCGGGTGAGGATCTCGCCGCGCCGCGGCGGAGGGGTACGTCGCCATGCCTGCTGCGCGTCGACGGCGGCTCGGACCGCCGCGTCGACGTCGGGGACGTCGGAGAGCGAGAGGTGTGCGACCAGGTCCCCGGTCGGGCCGTGCAGTGGTCGACTGGAGCCGCCGACCGGGCGCCCGTTGATGCGGCCGGCGATCACCGACCTGTTCGTGGCGAGGTTCTGGATGCTACTCACCGCCCGGGTCGTTCTCTTCGAGGATGTGTTCGAGGACTTCGTGCACGTGCTTGCGCATCGCGCCCTCGGCGCCCTCGGGGTCCTGGTTGGCGATCGCCTCCGCGATCGTGACGTGCAGGTGCGCGGCGGCCGCCTTGAAGCCCTGCCGCGCGGGCCTGATGTTGCGCAGCGTCTGGGCCAGGTCGAGCGCGTTGCGGGCGTATCGCTGGAGGTGGCCCGAGCGGGCGGCGTCGACGATGGTGAGGTGGAACTGCGCGTCGAGAGTCCTGAACTCCTTGGCCTCTCCGCGGTCGGCCGCTTCGAGGCTGCGGCTCGCGAGCTTGACGATGGTCTCCGCCTGTTCGTCGGATCGTCGCAGCGCCGCCAACCTCGCGGTCATCCCCTCGATGCACTCGCGTACCTCGAAGGCCTCGGCCAACGCCGGCTTCGACGGCGTCGCGATCCGGATGCCCTGGGGATGGATCGAGACCAGGCCCGCCTCGGTCAGATGGATGAGCGCCTCACGGACCGGAGTGGCGCTCACCCCGCAGAGTTTTGCGATGCGCGGGATGGTGAGGTACATGCCGGGGGCGAGCGTGCCGTCGACTATGGCCTCTCTGAGCAGTGCCGCCGTACGAGCGGTCAGATTCTGGTGCCGCGCCAGCGGTGTGATCTTCAGCGAGGAATCGTCGCCGCTCACTGCCCCTCCCCATTCGAGTAGTTCCACCAATATCTCATATATCACTCCGTTGCGGAGAGGACAGCCCGCGGCAACGTGCTCAGGAATCTCGTCTCATTCTCTTCCACCGCGAAGATGTCCGTGCAGCCGACGGCTCCCAGGCCCGGAACCCGAAGTGTCGGCAGGAGGTGGAAGACCATGCCGACCTCGACGGGGCGCGGATCGCCTGCGCGAATGTCGAGGACGTCGCCTTCGCCGAGGCCCGGTGGGTACGCGATGCCCATGCTGTAGCCGCCGCGGTTCGGCCAGTACGCGGCCGGAACCTCGGCCTCCACGAGGGACCGGCCGGCCCTGTCCACGTCCCCGATCGGCACTCCCGGCCGGGCCGCGGCCCGCATCGCCTCACCGGCGGCCACCGACAGCGCGACCAGCTCCGTGAGCTGTGACGTCGGCTTCGCGCGCGTCACGGTCCGGGTCAGGACTCCGTGATACCTGCCCTTCGAGGCGCACACCTCCAGGCGCAGCGGCTCCTGGTCGCCCACCGGCCGCTGGGCGTGCGTCGAGTGGGTCACGAGGGAGCTCACCCCCGGAACGATGTAGGCCGGCGACCCGGTGTACTCGCTTCCGCCGCGCGCGAGGCTGGCGAGTACGGTGGCCGCGACGTCGCTGTCGGTCCTGGCCGTACGAAGACTGTCCAGCCCGGCGAGGATGGATTCTTCGGCGAGCTCGGTGGCCCGCTGGATCAGCGCGATCTCCGCGGTCGACTTGCGGGCACGGTGCCTTTCCACGAGGCCGGATGCGTCGACCAGGTCGATCTCCTCGCGCAACTGGTCGTAGTACAGCGGAGGCAGGAACAGGCTCCGCCGGTCCACGCCGAGCCGTTTCTTCGCGAGCCCTTCCCGCCTGATCGACGACAGCAGGACCGGGATTGGGTCGGAAAGGGCGTCGACCCCGATCGGAACGGGTTCGGCCACCCACGGCAGGTCGGGCACGTTGACGCGTTCGGTGTTGCGGACCACGAACGTGATGTCGCCCTCGGCGGGCAGGATCACGCACTGGAAGATGTGATAGCCGGGCGTCGTATATCCGGTGAGATAGGTGATGTTCTCGGGTCCGGTGACGAGAAGCGCGTCCATGTTCCGCGCGGCCAGGTCCGCGCGCACGGCCGCCAGCCGCGACGCGTACTCGTCGTCGGTGAAGTATCGGTTCATCGAGCTGTTCCTCTCCTAGCTGACAACTGGTTGGTATCGGCGAGTTGCACCAGGGCAGCCGACAATCTGCGCAGGCCCTCCTCCAGCTCGGGCCGCGGCACCGAGAAGGTGAGTCGACCGAACACCGGGGCACCGAATCGGTTGTCGTGTGCGATCGAGACGCCCGCGCGGGAGGCCCACGCCTCGAAGAAGGACGCCTCCTCGCCGTTCGCGATGCCGAGCTCCTCGGGGACGAGCTCGATCAGTTGGTAGATGGCGCCGCACGGCTGCACCGTCCGGATGCCACGCCATCGGTCCACGACGGCGTGCGACAGGTCGCGCAGCTCCTGGTGTCGCCGCGGGTCGTGATGATCGGGTGGCGCGCCGGTGAGCGCGCCCCACGCCGCCCACTGGCTGATCGAGGGAGCGCAGTTGCACAGGCCGGCGTGCACGCGTCGGGCGACGTCGATGACGGCTCTCGGCCCGGCGGCGTAGCCGACGCGCCAACCGGTCATGCCGTAGGCCTTGGAGACGCCGTCGATCGTGACCGTCCGGGCCAGGACCTCGGGCCCCAGGGAACCGAGGCTGGGCGCGGAGCGCCCGTCGTACACGAAGCGGGCGTAGATCTCGTCGCTCACGATGATCGCGGAGCTGTGGTTGACCACGGCGTCGGCGAGACCGGCGAGCTCGTCGGCGCTGTAGACCGCGCCACTGGGGTTGGCCGGCGAGTTGAGCAGTACGACCCTCGTGTCGTCGTCGAGGGCGTCTCGCAGCTGTGCCCTGGTGAGCTTGTAGCCCGTGTCCGGTGTCGTCCTGAGCCCGACGATCCGCCCGCCCAGCCGCTCGATCTGGCCCCGGTAGCCCCCGTAGTGCGGGACCGGCAGCACGACGGTGCTGCCAGGCTCGACCAGTGCGCTGAGTACGCAGAAGACGCTCAGCTTCGCTCCGGCGGTCACCATGATCTGCGAAGGCTCGTAGGACAGGCCGCGCTCCTCGAGGAGGGACCGGCTGACGGCCTCCCTGAGGGGCGCGATGCCCGCCGCGCCGACGTACCTGGTGTCGCCCCGGTTGATCGCTTCGGTGGCCGCCGCGGCGGCCGACGGCGGAGAGCCGATGTCCGGCACGCCGGTGGCGAGGTCGATGGTGTCCATCGGGCTATCCGGCGGAGGGGACGTCGGGCGTCGAGGCTTCGTCCTGCGCCCCGGACGTGTCACGGAGGACCCGGGCGGCGGCGTTGTAGCCGGGGATGCCCGTCACCGTCCCGCCGGGCCAGACGCCCGAGCCGCACAGGTAGAGGCCCCGCACCGGTGTGCGGTACCGGGCGAGACCGGGGGTGGGGCGGTTGCCGAACATGCCCAGCGGCGTCATGTCGCCGTGCAGCTGGTGGCCCTCGACCAGCCCGTACTCCCGCTCGAAGTCGACCGGACTGAAGGTCACCTGGTCGACGATGATGTCCTTGATGTTCACGATGAATTCCTCGATGGTGTCGATGCAGGTGGCCGCGAACTTGGCCTTCGTCTCGGCGTCCCAGGCCCCGGACGCGAGGCGGTACGGCGCGTACCAGACGTTGACGCTCATCAGGTGCCGCCCCGGCGGGGCGACGCTGGGATCGACGACCGAGGGCGTCAGCCCCAGCAGCTTGGGACGTCTCGACGGGTGGCCGTACTTGTAGTCGTCGTGGGCCTCCTCGAGGTACTCGACGGTCGGCGAGTAGCGGTACTGGCAGGCCGCCAACTGTCGCGCCTCGGTGTCGGAGGTGGCCGAGCGATGGATGGGCAGCCCGTCGAGGGCAAGGACGAGTTTGAACGCTCCCCCCGCCATCTTGAGGCTGCGCAGCCGCTCGGCGAGCTCGTCGGGGACGAGCGCCGGGTCGTCCAACAGGTTCAGCAGGGTGGTCTTGGGATTGAGGTTGGACAGCACGGTCTCGGCCGTCACCTCGTCCCCGGACGAGAGCACCACTCCGGTGGCCCGCTCCCCCGCCGTCACGATGCGTTCGACCCGGGTCTCGAGGCAGATCTCGACGCCCCGCGCCTCGGCTGCGGCGCGCATGGCTTCGGCGATCGAACCCATCCCGCCGCGGGGCAGGCCGGTCGAGCCCCGGACCATGTGGCGCCGCGGGTCGTCGGCCGTCGCGTGTCCGCTGACCAGGGACAGCGGGCGGCGCAGGAGGCCGATCGGTGATCCCGGGGTGGAGGGCGCGACGTTCCCGGCGCTCATCGACAGACTCGCCAGCAGCGCCTTGAGGTGCGGGCTGGACAGCCGCCTGTCGAGGAAGTCCTGGATGTTGCCGAAGAACACCTCGGCGAACGCCGCCTCGTCGTCCGGCGTACGCATGGCCGCGGCCAGCTCGGCGAGGCTGGGCGGATCGTCGAACACCGACACGTTCAGCTTGCGCGCGAAGTTGTTGAAGAATTCGATGATCTCGAAGTAGGCCTCGGCGTCGTTCGGCGCCAGCAGTCGCAGGTCGGCCTCGGTCCGCTTCCGGTCCCGCCAGCCCTTGAACGACCGTCCGTCCGCGAGCGGGAACACCATGGTCGGATCGGGCCGGTCGAAGGTGACCCCGAAGTGCTCCAGCTGCATGTCCCCGAAGATCCGCGGTTCGAGGGCGCTCGGCGTGTTCGTGATCGTGCCCCGGTACCCGGGGAAGAACTCCAGCGGCGCGCAGAGCCCTCCGGCCTGCGCCCGCTGCTCGACGACGAGTACCCGGCGACCGGCAGCGGCCAGATAGAAGCTGGCGACAAGGCCGTTGTGGCCGCCGCCGACGATCACGGCGTCGTAGTGGGTGCTTCTCGGCTTCATCGCGATACTCCATATTCGATATATCGCAGGCGGGTGACGTGACCCGACCGCGCGACGATCCTCGGCTAGTTCGAGAAGCCGGTCCTGGACAGGAACGCCTTGAGGCCATCGGTCTGCGGATCGCGGAGCAGCCGGCTCGGCGACCCCGACTCGACGATGCGCCCGTCCTGCATGAACACGATCCGGCTCGCCACCTCCTCGGCGAACCGCAACTCGTGGGTGACCACGATCATGGTCATGCCGTCCGCGGCCAGGTCCCGCATGACGTCGAGCACCTCTCCGACCAGCTCGGGATCGAGCGCCGACGTCGGCTCGTCGAAGAGGATCAGCTTCGGGCGCATGGCCAGCGCCCGGGCGATCGCCACGCGCTGCTGCTGCCCGCCGGAGAGCTGCCGCGGGTAGGAGCTGGCCTTCTCCGCCATGCCGACCCGCTCGAGGAGCTCGACGGCGAGGGCGACGGCGTCGGCGCGCTTGCGTCCGATCACCCGCGTGGGCCCCTCGACGACGTTCTCCAGCACCGTCATGTGTGGGAAGAGGTTGAACTGCTGGAACACGATGCCGATGTGCCGCCGGTTCACGGCGACCCTGCGCTCGGGAAGCTCCACGAGCGCGCCGTTCGACTCGCGGTAGCCGACGTACTCACCGTCGACCTTGATGACGCCCGAGTCGACCGTCTCCAGATGGTTGACGCACCGCAGCAGCGTGGTCTTGCCGGACCCCGACCTTCCGATCAGGCAGACCACCTCGCCCCTGGAGACGTCGAGGTCCACCGACTTGAGCACCTCGCTGCTGCCGTACGACTTCCGCACTCCCCTGATCGTGACGAGCGGTGTCATCCGCGGACCACCTTCCGCACCATGCGCCCCCCGGCCCGGACAGGGCCGATGCGCGTCGCCCCGGGGCGGGCGACGCCCCTACCGAAGATCCGTTCGATGTAGATCTGCGCCACCATGAGGATCGAGGTGCAGACGAGGTACCACGCCGAGGCGACGAGCAGCAGCGGGATCGGCTGGAAGTTCCGGGAGAAGATCTGCTCCGAGACGTACAGCAGGTCGCCCAGGGCCAGCACGCTGACCAGTGACGAGTACTTCAGCATCCCGATGATGTTGTTGAAGGTCGGCGGGATGATGACCCGGATGGCCTGGGGCAGGACGATGCGACGGAACGTGTGCCACGGGGTCATCCCCAGGCCCTTGGCGGCCTCTGTCTGCCCCCGGTCGATCGAGAGCAGACCACCCCGGACGATCTCGGACATGTAGGCGGCCTCGTTGAGGCCGAGCCCCAGGACCCCGGCGACCATCGCCGAGATCACCGCGTTGGTCGGCCAGCTGTGCAGTTCGGGACCGAACGGGACGGCCAGCGTCAGCCGCGGGTACAGCGCGCTGAGGTTGTAGAAGAAGATGAGCTGCACCAGGGTCGGCGTGCCCCGGAAGATCCACGTGTAGAACCAGGCGAAGCGGGAGAGAATCGGGTTCTGGGACATCCGGCAGAGGGCGATGACGATCCCGAGCACGATTCCCAGGCTCATCGCCAGGACGGTGACCTCCAGCGTCAGCAGCAGGCCGCTGAGGATCGCCTCGCTGAACAGGTACTCGGCGAAGACGTCCCACCGGTAGGCGTCGTTGGTGACCATCGAGACCACCATTTGCGCCGCGAACACGAGGGCGACCGCGACCGACACCCAGCGCCACGGGTGCCGCTGCTTCACCACGTGCAACGCCTCCGGCGCCCCCCGGGTGAGTTCGCGCGGCGCGGCTGTGGCGCTATCCATGTTGGCTCCACTCGTCGTCGGCCGGGAGCCACCGGGTCGTCCCGCCCGCCTTCAGGGCGATCTGGGTGAAGCTCTCCTCGTCACTGACGGAGCCGTGCCAGTGATGTGCGTGGGCCGGGATCACCACCCAGTCGCCGGGCCGGAGCTCGTGCACCTCGCCCTCGATGGACACCGCGCCCCGGCCGCTGACGGCGTAGAGCACCTGGTCGACGCTGTGGGTGTGCGGCAGGGTGCGCGCCCCGGGCGCGAAGTAGACGCCGGTGAGGTCGGTGCCGACCTCCTCGCCGTTGCGGTACAGGTCCGTCCGGGAGACGGCGCCGGCGAAGCGGTCCGGCTCGTCGGCCAGCTCAGCCTGAACCGGGTCGAAATGCCTCGGCTTCATCGTCTCTGCCTCCGTTCAGTGGGTGTCGAAGATTTCTTGCAGGGATCGGACGTATTCGTCGGTGGCGTGCCTCTCGGCGTCGGTCGGCTGGCGCGGGTCCTTGGCCACCGGCGCGGCACCGAACCTGAGCAGGCAGGCGAGCAGGAGCATCCGGGCCTTCGTGGCGCTGAGGTTGCTGCCCGCGACGAACGGCGCCGGGGCTCTGCCCACCGGGTCCTCCGGGCGGCCGCGGCCGCACCAGACGACAGGAAATCCCGAGTACGCGGCGACCGACAGCGAGGATTCCACCTCGCGGCTGGCCCAGCCGTTGGGCGCGATTCCCTCCAGCACGAAACCGGCCAGACCGTGGCGCTCGACGTGGTGCGACACGGCGTCGGCGACGCCGAGGTCCGCACAGCCGCAGGTGCCCCCCAGGCCGTACCTGCCGTACACGACGATGGTGACGACCGGAAGCACCTCGGGGGCGAGCCGGCCGCTGCCGTCGGTGACCTGGACCAGCCTGGTGCCGCCGGCGCCGTCCAGGGCCGGAACCTCGCGCGGAAGCGCGGAGATCCGCACGGCGGAGGTTCGGGTGTGCCGCCGCAGCGGCAGGTACTCCAGCCGGATGGGCCACTGGGTGGCGCAGGTGGCGACCGGGCCGCCGCCGGCGTAGCCACCCGGGCGTCCGGCCACCTTGTACGCTCCCCGGGCGGTGCGGACGACGCCGTCGGCCACCAGGACCGGGCCGACGGCGTCTCCCCGGCCGTCCAGATCCCACGCTCTCGACGCGATGTACCGCGCGCCGTCGACGAGGTTCTGGGCGCCGTCCGACCCGACGGAGCGGTGCAGACGCTGGGCGACCTGGCCGACGATGGGCTTGTCGGTGTCTACGAGCAGCGCGAGCCAGTACAGCGTCTCCTCGATCACCGGGCTGCCCTCGAGCCACTGCACCCCGGCGACGCCCTCCTCGGCGGTGATCTCCTGGACGGTGTTGGTGATGGTCACGAGGGTGGCGATGGTCGGCTCGGCGCGGCTATCCCAGGCGCCGTACGGGAAGTAGTCGACTCCGAGGACCTCGGGGGTTTCGCCGGACACGTACCCGGCCGGCGGGGCGGCGCGGAAGTGCCGGTACCGGGCCAGCCGGCCGAGCACCCCGGCGCGTCCCGTCTCGTCGACCCACAGGGCGTCGAGCTCTTCGTACAGGCGCTCCGCGGACGGGAAGAAGCTCTGTGCCGCCGGACCCGCGCCTTCGGGCAACGGAAGCGCCACCAACTGCCCCCGGGCAAGGGCCACCTTCCGCTGGACCGGGGGTGTCGCGTCGTTGTTCAGCTCGTCGATCGGGTGGCCGCTGCGGTCGACGACGTCGATGACGACGTCGTCGGCCACGCGCTGCGGCACCAGCGCGGCGGGATCCGTGCCCATCGGTGGCGTGTTGAGGATGGTCGCCGTCGGGCCCGCGACAACCGCGATCAGTGGACGGGACTCCGCGTTTGGTTGCGTGTCGGGTTGGCTGCTCACGGGTGGGCCCTCAGTTCGTGCCCGCATTGATGAGGGCCTTGTCGGAAGCGATGCCCTGGACGTTCCACTTCTCCAGGATCTTCAGGTACGTACCGTCGTCCATCAGTTCCTGGAGCGCGGCCTTCATCGCGTCGCGCAGCTTCGGCTCGGCCTTCGAGATCGCAATTCCGGTGTAACCGCCGGCCAGGAGCGGGTCCCCGAACAGCTTCAGCGTGCTGCCGGCCTGCTTGACCGCGTAGGCGGCCGGCGCCGTCGAGGCGAATACCGCGTCGACCCGCTGGCTGGTCAGCGCGACGACCGCCTGTGGATTGCTCGGGTAGGTGGCGGACTCGATCGCGGGCTTCCCCGCCGCCACGCACTTCTCCTCGGAGAGGTCGTCGATGATCAGTGCCTCGGCGCTACCTGCCCCGACGCCGACGCGCTTCCCGCACGGGATCGGGTCGCCCTGGTAGTCGCTGCGGGTGATGAAGGACTGGGAGACGCGATAGGCGTCGAGGATGTCGACAGCCTTCTGGCGCTCCTTGGTGTCGAGGAAGCTGATGCCCGCGTCGAAGCGTCCGGCCTCGATGCCGGTGATCACTCCCGTGAACTTGGTGCGGGTGAAATTGATCTTCAAGCCGAGCTTCGCGGCGATCGCGTCGAGCATCTCGGCGTTGTAACCGATCACGTCCTTCTCGTTGGTGTCGAGGAAGTTGTCGGGCGGGAAGTCGGCCGAGCCCGCCACCTCGATCGTGCCGCGTGCGGCGATCTCGGCGGGCACGAGGGCATGCAGGCTGTCGTCGGCCGTCACCCCCGAGGCGACGTCCTTGTCAGGCCCGTCGCCTCCGCAGGCGCCCACGGTCATGAGAAGGACGAGGGCGACGGGGACGGCAACGCGGAAGGGTTTGAGAGCGGAGAGAGTCATTGCGCCTCCAGATATCCCAGATGCGGCGTACGCTATGCGATATATCTCTCCCCGGCAAGAGGCTGATTCGCCCGCGATCCGGCACCTCACCTGGGCCTACGTCCCCCTCCAGCAACGGGATTTGACCCTGGCGCGGCCGCTGGTGCGTGAATGTGGTGAGGCGCTG
The DNA here is from genome assembly GCF_043198215.1 of Micromonospora sp. NPDC048830. Taxonomy (NCBI): domain Bacteria; kingdom Bacillati; phylum Actinomycetota; class Actinomycetes; order Micromonosporales; family Micromonosporaceae; genus Micromonospora; species Micromonospora sp. NPDC048830. The sequence goes on along the minus strand of NZ_JBICUP010000009.1, from coordinate 147,096 downwards.
GGGGTACGCGGGTGGTGTTCCGGGCTGCATCGTGGCCGGGAGCCGAGGAGAGGAGCTCGCGATGACGGCGATCAACCAGAGCAGACCGCCGGGCGGCACCACGGAGCAGGCCCGCCGCGCGGCATCACAGCTGGGTCAGCAGGCGACGCAGGCGGGTGGCCAGGTCGGTCATGCCGCCGCCGAGCAGGGCCGGCAGGTGGCCGCGCAGGCACGGCAGGAGGCGCGGCACCTGACCGGCGAGGCCACCTCGCAACTGCACGACCACGCGCGGACACAGCAGCATCGGGCCGCTGAGGGGTTGCGCGGTCTCGGCCGTGAGCTCGGTTCCATGGCCGATCGTGGCGGAGACAGCGGCCTGGCCGGTGAGGCCGTCCGACGGGTGGCGATGGCCGCGGACCGGACCGCCGGGTGGCTCGACGCGCGTGAGCCCGGCGAGGTGATCGACGACGTGCGCGGGTACGCCCGCCAGCACCCGGGGATGTTTCTCGCCGGTGCGGCGGTGGCCGGAGTGCTGGTCGGCAGGCTCACCCGGAACCTGACGTCCGGGAACGGGCAGCGGCCGAGCGGACAGCTGGGCCAGCCCGCGCAGCCGGGTCGACCGCGGCCGACCGGCCAGCAGGTACCCGAGGGGGCGACCGCGGCCCCGTACACCGGCGGAGGTCCCTACACCGGGGTGACGCGGGCGCAGAACGTGTCGCCGGCCGGCCAGCGGGAGGCGGACATCCCAGGTGGGGTGGCACCGTGAGCGCCCCGGAGAAGGAACGCACCCAGTCGGTCGGTGAACTGCTGGGTGACGTGACCCGTGACCTGTCGACGCTGGTCCGCCAGGAGATCGAGCTGGCCAAGACGGAACTGCGCGAGGAGGCGAGCCAGGCCGGCAAGGCCGGCGGCATGTTCGCCGGTGCCGCGCTGGCCGGTTTCCTGACCGTGCTGTTCGTGTCGTACGCGGCCTGGTGGGGTCTGTCCAACGTGATGGACCAGAGCTGGGCGGCACTCATCGTGGCCGCGGTCTGGGCGATCGCCGCCGCCGTCCTGCTCGCGATCGGGCGGACGAAGCTGCGGCAGCTTCGCGCGGTGCTGCCCCGGACGCAACAGACCGCACGGCAGATACCGGACGCCCTGCGCGGCCGGTGAGTGAGCCGGAAGGGAGCAGACATGTCGACCGATCCGGACCGGATCCGACAGCAGATCGAGCAGACCCGCAGCGAGTTGGTCAGCGACGTCGACGCGCTGACCGACAAGGTCAACCCACGGCGGATCGCCGGCGACCGCGTCGGCCAGGCCCGTGGGGCGCTCGCCCGGGTCAAGGAGAAGGTGATGGGGTCATCCATGGACGGGCACGGTGCTGGCCAGCAGATGTCATCCGCCTCGGGGGCGATGCGCAGCCAGGCGCGGGAACTCGGGCAGCAGGCCCAAGGCAACCCGCTGGCGGCCGGCCTGATCGCCTTCGGCGCCGGGCTGCTGGTCTCCGCGCTGATCCCGCCCAGCCGTCCCGAGCGGCAGTGGGCCGGCCAGGCCAAGGAAAAGGCCCGCCAGCACTCCGGCGAGCTGCGCGAGCAGGCCAGCGAGGTCGGCCACCAGGTGCGGGACCACCTGCGCGAGCCCGCGAAGCACGCAGCCCAGGCGGTGGGATCCACCGCCGTACACGGCGCGTCCGCCGTCCAGGGGCAGGCCAGGTCGGCTGCTCAGCAGGTACGGGGGCAGGCGCAGGGGGCTGCGGGTGAACTTCGGCAGGGCTGAGCCGGACGCGGCGGGGCGGGCCCGCAGAGCCTTGCGAGCCCAGGGGGGGTACGGCGACCAGACGCCGTACCCCCCTTTCCCCCGCCGCGCCCGGCAGTGCCTCACGGTCAGGCGTGCCGCACATCAGCGAACGGCTGCTGCCGGGGCGACGATGCGATCACTCCTGTCCGTGGTCTCGGACGATGGCGCTGCCATGCCGCCGGCGCTGAAGGCATCGCTGCCCGGAGCGGGCAGATCGCCCGTCGTGGCGTCACCTCGGGTGCGGCTGGCCCGCACGACGGCCACCCCGGCCGCCGCCGCTGTCAGGACCATCGCCGCCGCCTGCAGCAACCGCCGTCTCCTGTTTCCCCTACGTCTCATGTCGCCCGCCCTCTCCTGCATCTCGACTGGCCCTTCCCATCGTGCAAGCCCGGAAGAGACGAAGAGCGGCGTTGGGGATGGCTGTACCTCGTTCGTGCCTCTTCGTCCGTCGGGACGGCCCGGTCAGGCGGACGCCGAGAGGCGGATCACCTCGACCTGGCCGTCCAGCAGGAGCGGGCCGGCGGCGTACGGGACCAGCAGCGTGTCCCCCCGCCGGAGCGACAGGTCGTCCTGCTCGCCGATCAGCCTGCCCGATCCGGCCACCACGACCAGCACGCTGCAGCCACGTTCCAGACGGTCGCCGCCGTACAGGCGGCGGGCGGCGAAGAACTCGTCCGCGGCCTCGGGCAGCAGTCGCGCCGGAGTGCCGCGGAGTTCGTCGAGCCGCGCTGGCGTCCAGGCGCTGCGGTCGACGCACTGCAGGGCCAGGTCGTAGCCGAGGCCCAGGTGGCCGTCGGCGAGGCCGAAGCCTTCGTACTCCAGCAGCACCGAGAAGTCGGTCGGCTCCTGGACCTCGACCAGCAGGATGCCGTCGCCGATCGCGTGCGGCAGGCCGGCCGGGCAGAGGATCGCGTCGCCCGCCGCGACCGGGATCCTGTTGGTGGCTGCGAGCATCGCCTCAGTCTGCTGGCCGTCCACCCAGCCGGCGAGTTCGGCGGCCGCCACGTCACGGGCGAAGCCCAGATGGACGTGTGCGTCAGGCCGCGCGGAGACGATCACCCAGGCCTCGGTCTTGCCGTACGGCGAGGCGAGGTGCGCGGTGGCGAAGCGGCGGTCCGGGTGCACGTGCAACGGCAGCCGCTGACCGGCGTCGAGCAACTTCACCAGCACGCCGGTGTCGGCGCGTTCCGGGCCGAGCCACCAGCGCGGGTCCGCGGCGATCGCCTCGGCCAGCACGCGGCCGTCGGCCAGGGTGGACAGCCCGGACGGGGCGAGCCCGAACCGGCTGGTCACCGAGCCCACCCAGTCCTCGGGGCGGTCGGGCAGCGCCGGCACGTTGCGGAACTGGGCGATCCGGCCGGCGCCGCGATAGAACGTCTCGGGCTGGTTGGCGGGCAGTGTTTCGACGGTCATCGCTGTCCCTTCAGGGCCAGCTCGGCGAGGAAGCCGCCGACGAACGTGTCGCCGAGCCCGACGGTGGTGGGGTCCCGGACGTCGAGCGCGAAGCCGGGGACACAGTCGACAGTCTCACCCATGCGTAAGCGCAGCGCCGCCGCGAAGGCAACGGACTCGGGCCGCCGCGGCAGCCGGCGCAGGCGCTCGACGTCCTCGTCGGTGAAGTCGTCGCCGTGGCAGTAGCGGGTGGCCGCCATGACGGTGCCGGTGTCGAGGGCGTCGGCGTATTCGCCCGCGCCGAGCGCCACGGCCCAGTACTTCGTGTGCAGCACCAACGTCGGCACCGGGATGAGCGCGTGCACCGCCGTGAGCGCCTCCGCGACGTCCTCGGCCGAGAGCAGGTCGACCGGGCGCCCGAGGTACGACTGCAGCTCGTCCTCGTTCAGCCCGTACACGCTGATCTCGTCGAGCAGCGCGTCTCGGACCCGGCGGCTGAAGGTGGGCTCGTGATACGCCGCGTCCTCGAAGTAGGTCACCGCCCCGTACGGCAGCTGCCGCATGTGCTGCTTCAGCGCGGCGAGCCGCTCGTCGAGCTCCGCCTCGTCGCGCATGGCGTTGAATCCGGAGATCAGAAAGACGTCCGCCCTGCCCAACCGGTCGCTGAGATCGTCGGCGAGCAGCATGGCGCCGTTCGCCGGGTCGTTGACGTAGATCAGGCGGTTCGGGAACGGCGCGGTGATGTCGATGTCGCCGGCCCGGACCCGCAGGCCCTTGTCGTACTGGACGATCAGGTGTGGATAGCAGGTGTCCCCGACACCGCTGTCGATGTACTCGCTGTCGGTCGGCAGCAGCCGGCGGAAGGTGTCGTTGACGCTGACCAGGTGCAGCGTCGACGGCACGCCGAGCCGGCTCATCAGGATCCCGGCCCGCACCGAGGTGCCGCCCAGGGTCTCCCGGTAGGGGAACCGGTTCGCGAAGGTCGACAGCGCCGGGGCGGAGGCGACGAAGTGCTCGCCGCCCCCGCCCCGGGCCACGTACCCCAGGATCGACACCACAAGATCCCGCTCGCTGGTCACCGCGGCCGGCGACGTCAGTTCCGCGGCGACGATGCCGTACTCGGCGACAAGCTGTTCCAGGACGCCGGCGGTCAGCTTCAACTCGTAGTCGACGCAACCGCCGAGGCCCAGGAGTACCCGGGACGCGTCGGCCATGTCAGTAGAGCGAGCCCTTGCCGGCGGCGCCGAACAGCTCGATCTTCTGCGCGGCGACCACCTTCATGGCCTCGATGCAGGCGGGCTGGATGGCGTTCGGCTCGCGCACCTTCTGGTCGCTGCCCAGCACCTCGCGCATCTTGTCGTGGTAGGCGACCTTGATGTCGGTGGAGATGTTGATCTTGTTGATGCCGATCCGCGCCGCCTCGCGGATCTCGTCGTCCGGGTTGCCGGAGCCGCCGTGCAGCACCAGCGGGATCTGCACCCGGCTCTTGATCTCCTTGAGCAGGTCGAGCTTCAGCTCCGGCTTGAGGTGGGCCGGGTAGAGGCCGTGGAACGTGCCGATCGCGACGGCGAGACTGTCCACGCCGGTCTGCTCGACGAACGTGACCGCGTCGTCGGGGTCGGTGTAGATGATCTCGGCGGCGCCCGCCTCGGCGTAGCTGTCGTTCCCGCCGATCGTGCCGAGCTCGCCCTCCACCGACACGCCGAGAACGTGCGCGGAGTCGGTGACCTTCTTGGTGATCGCCATGTTCTCCTCGAACGGCTTCAGCGAGCCGTCGATCATGACGGACGTGAAGCCGTACTGGATCGCCTGCAGGATCTGCTCGTAGGTGGCGCCGTGGTCCCAGTGGATCGCGATCGGGACCCTCGAGTTGTGCGACCGCTCGGCGATGGCGGTGATCATCTCGCGGCCGATGTGCCGGACCTCGTCGGGGTGGATCCCGACGATCAGGGGGGCGTTCGTCTCCTCGCTGATCTCCACGATCCCCTTGAACATCGCCCAGTCGCTGATGTTGAAGGCGGGCACGGCGAAGCTGTGTTCGTTGGCGACGTCCAGGATCGCCTTGCCGGTCGTCAGCATTTGTGTGTTTCTCCTTTTGCGTTGCTGGGTGGGTCAGGCCTTGACGGCGCCGGCGGTGAGCCCGCCGATGAACCGTCGCTGGAACAGGAGGAAGAGGACGAGGACCGGAGCGGACCCGAGGATGCTCATCGCCATCATCTGGTTCCACTCGTACGAGTGCTGGCCCATGAGCAGCTGGATGCCGATCGGCACGGTGCGCATGTCGTCGGTGCGGGTCAGCGTGAGCGCGAACAGGTACTCGTTCCACGAGATCATGAACGTGTAGACCCCGACCGCGATCAGACCGGGCACCGAGATCGGCACCAGGATCCGCCACAGCGTGGTCCAGCTGGTGCCGCCGTCGACCTTGACGGACTCGTCCAGCTCTCGCGGCAGCGTGTTCAGGTACGCGGTGATCATGATGATCGCGTACGGAAGGGTGAACACCATGTGCGTGAGGATCAGGCCGGGATAGGTGTCGTACAGGCCGAGCGCGACGACGAGCCCGAAGTACGGGATGACGAGCGTGATCGGTGGCACCGCCTGGACGCTGACGATCACGGCGTTGATGGTCTTCTGGAACGGGAACGTGAAGCGGCTGAACGCGAACCCGGCCAGGACGGCCACCAGCAGCGTCAGGACGGTCACCGCGAAGGCGACGACATAGCTGTTGAGGAAGAACCGCAGCTGGGCACCGTTGCCCAGGATCTCCCGGTAGGCGTCGAACGAGAAGCCCTTGGTGATCAGTTCGGGCGGGTTCTGGAAGACCTCCCCGTTGCTCTTGAACGAGGTGGACAGCATCCACAGCACCGGCAGGCCGGCGAACAGCCCGCCGATGACGAGCCCGGTGACGACGCCGGCCTTGGCGAGGGAGTGCCGGGTCTTGACGGTGGTGGCCATGCGTTTCACCGCTCCCTCTGCTGACGTACGTAGAAGAAGGCCAGGACCATCGTCAGCAGCAGCACGATCACGGCGGCGGCGGACGCGGTCGCGAACTCGTACTCGCTGAAGGCTTGCTTGTAGGTGTAGGTGCTGAGCATCTCGGTGGCGTTCAGCGGCCCGCCGCCGGTCGTCATCCAGATCAGCGCGAACTGCTGGGACGTCCAGATCAGGTCGAGCACCGCCATGCTGATGATCACCGGCCGCAGCTGGGGCAGCGTCACGTGCAGGAACCGCTGGAACCAGTTCGTCCCGTCCACGGCGGCCGCTTCGTACAGATCGTTGGGAATGCCCTGCAGCGCGGCGAGCAGGCTGATCATGAAGAACGGGTAGCCGGACCAGACGTTGACGAAGGTGACCGCCCAGAGCGCCTTGCCCGGGTCACCGAGCCAGTTCACGCCCTCCTCGATGAGACCCAGCGTGTGCAGCACGTAGTTGACCACGCCGGACGGGTCGAGCAGCAGCCGCCAGATGACGGCGATCACCGCGATCGTGAACAGCCAGGGCAGGATGTAGACGATCCGAAAGATGGCCTTGGTGACCCCGCTCAGCAACTGGGTGTTGAGCATCAGCGCGAAGGCCAGGCCGAGGACCAGGTGGGCCACGGCGCTGACCGTGATGAAGATGGCAGTGTTCTTCAGCGCGGCCAGGAAGTCCGGGTCGCTGAGCACCTTGGTGTAGTTGGCGAACCCGGCGAACACCGAGTTCTCCTGGACGATCACGTTGTCCCGGAACGAGTAGCTGATCACCATGACGATGGGGACCACCATCAGGACCGCGATCAGGAGCACCGTGGGGGACAGATAACCGTACGGGATCAGGCGCCTGGCCAGGGCGGAGCGGGCCGGGCCGGGTGCGACCTGTTCCTCGGTGGGCGCCGCGGCTTTCGGCGCCGTCATGGATGTCATCGCTGTCTCCTTGATCGGGCGCCGCGCCAGCGGACCGGCACGGCGCCCGGACGGGCTACTCGATCACCGAGGACCAGGACTCCTGCGACTTGGCGAGGGCGTCGTCGACACTCGTCTTGCCGGTCAGCACGAGCTGCAGCTGCTCGTCGAAGCTGCGCATCAGGTCCTCGGACTTGGGCAGGCCGACGAACTCGTTGGCCGGGTAGCCCTGCTGGTAGATGTCGAAGGCGGTCTTGAACAGCGGGTCACTGTTGCTGAAGTCGGGCTGGGCGTTCTTGTTGCCCGGGAAGCCGTTCGCGATGGTGCTCAGCTTCGCGTTGGTCTCCTGACCGAGCAGGTAGGACACGAACTTGAACGCCTCGGCCTTGTGCTTGGTGGAGTTGGAGATGCCGATGCCCCACGACGCGTACGGGATGCCGCGCTTGCCGGTGTAGCCGTCCTCGGCCGGCAGGGCCGCCACCTCGAACTTCAGGTCGGGCTTGTTCTTCTTGATCAGGTTGATGTGCGCGAGCGAGTCGATCATCATGCCGACCTGGCCGTTGGTGAACTTCTCGACCTTGTCCTGTTCTTTCATGGTGAGCGAGCCGGGGGCGATGACGCCCGCGTCGTTCAGGCTCTTCACGTACTCGACCGTGCTCTTGACCTGCGCGCTGGTCAGGTTGGGCTTGCCGTCGGCCAGCATGCTGCCGCCGGACGCCCACAGCCACGACATGACGTCGTTCTGGATGCCGTTGGGGACGGCGGTGTCGAGCGGGAGGGCCCAGCCCTTGACGTCACTGCCGCTCGCGCTGATCTTCTTGGCCGCGTCGAGGAACTGGGTGCGCGTGGTGGGCACCTCGGCGACGCCGGCCTTGGTGAGCAGGTCCTTGTTGACGAAGAGCGGGTAGACGAAGTTGACCACCGGGATCATGTAGGTCTTGCCCTTGACCTGCACCTGGCTGGCGAGCTGGCTGGCGTCGTAGTTCGCGTCGGCCATCAGGCTGGACAGGTCGGTGATCGCGCCCTGCTTGGCGAAGTCGTTGACCCAGGCGCCGTCGAGGCCCACCACGTCGGGCAGGGTCTTCGACGCGGCGCCGGTGATCAGCTGCTGCTTGGTCGACGCGTACGGCGCGCTCAGCACCTTGATCTTGATGTTCGGGTTCTGCGCCGTGAAGTCATTAATGATCTTGTCGAACTCCCCGGCCGGGAGCTCGGCTCCCCACCACTGGGCGAACTCCAGCGTCACGCTGCCGTCCGAGGCCGTGTCGCCGGAGCCGCCCGAGCCGCACGCCGCCACGAAGGCGACCATCGCGGCCGCTGTCACCGCCCCCACCACTCGCTTCAGCCGAGTTGCACGAACCGCCATGACGAGCTCCTTCTATATCGAGATCTTTCCGCCCTCTGCCATGTTGGCGCCACGTTAGCAGCGTGTTAAAGGCGTAGACAAGGGAAGAACAGCAAAAAGCTGCGGAGTACGGCATACTGTCGTGCCATGAAGCAGGCTCCGGCACCTCGCCGTCGTCCTCCGAGCTGCAGGTGGCCCGGCCGCCACCGGTCCCGGGGCGGCCGCGCCGGCCCTTGCGACTCTTCGCGGCCCCATGCGGCAACGCACTCAGTGGACACGGATTTGTGGCATACTGCCGCACTGACAAGGGGGAAACAGTGAGCATTGGCAGGGACGAGCGGCAGCGCCACCTGCCCGCCGGACGCAAGGCTCAGCTGGCCGCGTACGTCACCGACACCGGCCAGGTCACGGTGGGTGAGTTGGCCGAGCGCTTCGGCGTATCCATCGACACCGTGCGACGCGACCTCGATCAGCTGGCCGCCGACGGCATTCTCGTGCGCACGTACGGCGGGGCGGTCAGCCTGTCCACGGTCTTCCGCACCGACCGCGCCGTCGACCAGCGGCTCACCGTGCAGGAGCAGGAGAAGGAGAAGATCGCCGCGCTGGCCGCGGCGCTGGTCCAGGACGGCTCGACCATCATGATCAACGGCGGGACGACGACCCTCGCGCTCGCCCGCAACCTCGGCCAGCACCGCGACCTCACGGTGGCGACGAACAACCTACTGGTGCCGGGCGCCCTCCCGCCCACGGCCATCCGCGACATCTACATCTTCGGGGGCGCGGTGCGCGCGCTCACCCTCGCCACGATCGGCCCGGTCAGCTTCCGCGCCAACACCGGCGCCGAGCTGGACATCAGCTGCGATCTGGCGCTGATCGGCGTCGGCGCGGTCGCCGCCGACGCCGGCTACACGACGAGCAACCTCGCCGAGGCCGCGATGATGCAGGAGATGATCTCCCGCGCGGCCCGCGTGGCGATCCTCGCCGACTCCTCCAAGTTCGGCCGCCGCCTGTTCGCCCAGGTGTCGGAGCTCGGCGCCGCCGACTACCTGATCACCGACACCGCGCCGCCAGCCGACCTGCGGGACGCCCTCAAGGCGAGCGGCGTGGAGGTGCTCACCCCCGCGGCCAGGGCCCTAGCTCCACGGCAGGCGTGACCGCTCCTGCCAGTAACGGGTGGCGGGCATCGCCAGTCCCTTCCACCGGGCCGGGTCGACGGTGAGCCCCTCCGCCCGCAGGTTCGAGGCCAGCTGATCGCCGGTCGCGGCCCCGGACAACACGATGGACGCCCAGGGCTGATGCAGCACCGCCGCGAGCGCGGCGGCATCGCCGGGTGCGTGCTCGCCCACGGCGAGACGGCCGTTGGCGAGCGCCTCCTTCACGATGACCAGGCACCCCGCGTCGTGCGCCTCGGCGAGCGCCGGGCCGACGCTGGGCTCCAGGAGATTCCAGGTGGCCTGCACGCTGCGGAACAAGGGCCGTCCATCGACCTGCACGTCGAGCGCGGCCCGGATCGCCTCGGCCTGCGCGGGGCCGCTGGTCGACATCCCGATCACCGAGCCCTGCGCGGCGAGGCCGGCGAGCCGGCGGTGCAGGGCCGCGTCGCGCAGCGCGGGGCTGTCCGGGGTGAGCGAGTGGATCTGGTAGAGGTCGAGGCGGCCGCCGAGCAGGGCCCGGGTCTCGCCGAGCTGCCGGTCGAAGGTGGCGACGCCGTGGTCCTTGACCTCGTGCACCTCGGCATCGGTCCGCCACCCGGCCGTGTAGGTATAGCCCCACTTGCTGCCGACGACCACGTCGCCGACGTCCGGCCGGGCGTGCAGCCACTGGGCCAGGAACTCCTCGGCCCGGCCGTAGGAGCGGGCGACGTCGAAATACCTGATGCCGGCCGCGTACGCCCGATCGAGGAGATCGCGAGCGCGGGCGCGCATCGTCTCGACGGTCCGTTCGGCCGGCAGGTCCGCGGCGCGCCCGAGGTTGATGTAGGCCGGGCGGCCGACGGCCGCCAGCCCCAGCCCGATCCGGGAGGCACCCGCCAGGCGGTCGACGATTTCCATGATCCCATCCAACGCCCCGGCCGGAACTCGCCCCTCGGCACCATATTCGTTACCTGTATATCAGGGGGTCCCCCGCCGGGCCCGCGCCGAGGTCCGCTACGTCCCTACGCAGGCGGGCGTCGGGGCAGGGTCCTCGGCCCGCTGCCGCACCGCCGGGTGGGGGCTACGGTTCTCGTGCAGCGCGAGCAGCACCACCGAGGCCAGGACCAGCACCAGGCCGGCCGGCGGTCGACACCGGTGACCCGGACCACGAGCGGGTCGCCCCGCCCAGGCTGTCGAGCCCGAGCGCGAGCAGGTGGGAGACGGTGTCCACGTCCCGCCGCAGCCCAGGCGCGGCCACCGGGAGGTCGTGGTAGCCGTCGGCGAGGAACCGGCACCGGGAGCCGGGGCCGAGGAAGGGCCGGAACTCGCCGGGAACGGTGAGCGTCACCATGGTGGTCCCGGTGCCGTCGGCGTCCGAGACGATGGCCCGTGAGTGGGAGCCGGCCGCCGCCAGTGCCGCGTCGAAGTCCGCGGGCCGCGCTCCGGCGAGGTCGGCCATGGCGACAGCCAGCCGCGCGTCAGGAAGCGCCTCCCTGGCGACGGTGAGCGCGTCGAGGACCTCCCGGTTCAGGTCCGGCCCGCGGGTGGTGCCGGCGACCACGGCGCCGCAGGACAACGCCGCGCCGACCACCTCCGGGTCGGTCGCGGCGACGACGACGGCACGCACCCGACGGGCCCGAGTCAGCCCGCCGACGACGTCGAGCAGCATCGCCCGGGCCAGCGCCCTCCGTTCGGAGACGTCGAGGCCCGTGCACCTGGTCTTGGCAGCCGCGAAGGGCTTCGCCGGTACGACCACCACCCACGAGCCGTCCGTCATGCGTCGGGTTCCATCCCGGTCAGCCGCCCGTACAGCTCGGGTCGCCGGTCGCGGAGGAACGGGCGTCGGCGGCGGGAGAGGTCGACCAGGCTCAGGTCCACCTCGGCCACCGCCACGTCGTCGCGGTCGTCGGCGGCCTGGGCGAGCACGTCGCCGTTGGGGCCGTAGATCGCGCTGAGCCCGAAGTAGTCTTTCACCCCCTCCGTGCCGACCCGGTTGGCGCAGATCACGAAGAGCCCGTTGAACACGGCGTGGGCGCGCAGCTCCAGCTGGAACACCTCACGCATCGGGGCGCTCGCCGAGGCGACGGGAACGCAGAGCACCGATCCGCCGCGCAGGGCGACGATACGGCTCAGCTCGGGGAAGTGCCGCTCGTAGCAGATGATGGTGCCGACTCCGGTCTCACCGGTCTGGACCACCTCCGGCTCCGTGCCACCCGGACGGAAGTAGAACTTCTCGGGGAAGCCGTTGGAGAACGGCAGGTGCGACTTGCGGTACACCGACCTGAGTTCACCGTCGACGTAGGTGCAGGCGGTGTTGTGGTACACCCCCGGCAGCTGCCCCGCCTCGAAGATCGACGAGACGACGGTCATCCGGTACCGCTTCGACCGCTCGGCTGCCATCCGGTTGGACGGGCCGTCAAGTCCCTCGGCGTACCGGAAGTAGTCGAGGTCGGGCTCCGGCTGGACGAAGGGCACCGCGAACAGCTCCGGCAGCAGCAGGATCCGGGCGCCCTGGGCGGCGGCGTCGTCGATCAGGGCGGCGGCACGTCCGATCGTCTCGTCCCGGTCGTCGGTGGCACGAAGTTGCAGGGCGGCGAGTTTCACGCGGGGACCTTTCCGACAGCCGGGGCCAGGCCGGTGAGAGCCACCCCGGAACGTGTTCTGTACCGCTTGTTCACGCTGATCAGGACCGCGGTCAGGGGTTCCAGTTGTCGGGCCAGCCGCAGCCGGCCGGCGTCGAGGGCGCGACCGCCCGTCACGTCGGCAGCGAGGGCCATCACCCGCTCCTTGGCGGCGGTGACGTCACCGCAGACCAGGACGTCCTCGTGGCTCAGGTCCGCCTCCGGATCGAGCAGGAGGGGGGCGGCCAGGTGGTGGAATGCCCCGACCACGGTGGCCGAGGGGACGATGTCGGCGGCCTCCTCGGCAGCGCTTCCGGCCGAGACGGTGCGACCGTACGGCCCGAACCGGTCGAAGCTCAGCGGATTGACGCAGCTGATGACGAGTTTGCCGGCCAACGCCTGCGCCAGGCTGGTCACCAGTTGGGCGTGTCCGTCGTACGGCACGGCGAGCAGCACGATGCCGGCGCTCTCCGCAGCCGCCAGGTTCGTCGCGCCGGTGATCCGGGCACCGCCGGCCTGCGCGGACAGCTCCTCGGCAGCGGTGGTGGCCCGCTGGGCGTCACGTGACCCGAGTACGACCTCGTGTCCGGCGCGCGCCAGGCGGTAGCCCAGCCCCCGGCCCTGCGGGCCGGTGCCACCGACCACGGCGATGCGGGTGGATAGGTCGTCCGTCATCGGGTCACCCCTTCGCGGCCTGGGCGAGCCGGGTGAGGGTCTGCTCCTTGTCACCGAGGGTGGAGATGATCGGGCAGCGCAGCCCGGCCTCGTGGTACGACTGCAGCTTCTGGAAGGCGTCGTCGGTGGAGCCGCAGGCGGTGACGTTCTGCACCAGGCTGTTGGGGACCAGCCGCATCGCCCGCTTGATGTCCTCCGGCGTGGCGGGCCAGCCGGCGATCTCCTGCAACCGGTCGACGAGTTCGCGCTCCACCCCGCAGTGCTCGGCGATGTGCGGCTGCTGACAGAGGTAGAGGGTGAGGAATGCCTTGCACGCGTCGATGGCCTCCTGCGGGTCGTCGTCGTTGACGCTGCACGCCACGATCTGGGTCAGGTCGATGCCGTCGCGGCCGTCGGTCCGCCTGGCCACCCCCCGGTCGATCGCCGCACGGGCGCCGGTCAGGTACGACGGGGGAAGCAGGAAGTCCATGTGCACGCCGTCGCTGATCTCGCCAGCGAGTTCGAGCATGCGGGGGCCGACCGCGCCGATGTAGATCGGGATGTCGACCGGCTTGTTCTCGCGGTACATGCTGTCGAAGCGCACGTCCTTCATCTGCACGAACTCGCCGTCGAAGGAGACGACCTCGTTGCGGAAGAACGCCTGCAGGACGGTGATGTACTCGCGCATCGACTTGATCGGCTTGGCCAGCGGCTGGCCGACCTTCGTCGCCAGGGGCTCCCACCAGGCGCCAATGCCCAGAATCGCCCGGCCCGGCGCCACCTCGTCCAGGGTCTTGAAGGTGACCGCCATCAGGGCCGCGTTGCGGCTCTTGTTGTTGACGACACCGGTGCCGATCTTCACGTTCCTCGTCCTGCTCGCGATGATCGCCGCCGGGACGATGCCGTCGCGGGCGAGTCGCCCCTCGGCGACCCACACGGACTCGAACCCGTTCTGGTCGGCGAACTCGGCCTGCCAGTAGGTCTGTTCCAGGCTGAGTCGCTCTCCGACGTGGATGCCCAGGGGAAGTTTCATCTCGGCGTCAGCTCCGCTCGGTACGTGGTGGAGGGATGGGAGTCGGTAGGTCAGGAGAGGCGCGGCGCGGCGCGGGTCAGGAAGGTTCCCCGGCCGGGGGCAGCGTGCCGGAGGCCGGCCGCGTCGACCAGGTGCTCACCCCGGGAGAACACGTGTACCGGCTTGCCGGTCACCCGCATGCCCTCGTAGATGTTGTAGTCGGTGCGCATGTGCGAACCCGCCGCCGTGATCACGTGGTCGGCCGCCGGGTCCCAGACCACCAGGTCGGCGTCCGCCCCGACGGCGACGATGCCCTTGTGTGGGAAGAGGCCGAACAGTTTGGCCGGCCGGGTGGCGACCAGGTCCACGAAGCGGCACGGATCGATCAGCCCGCCGACCACCCCGGCCTGCCAGAGGACCATCAGCCGGTCCTCGATGCCCGGGACACCGTTGGGCACCTTGGGGAAGTAGCCGGGGCTGCGCATCTTCTGCGGCGGCAGGTCGTCGGGCTGGTGCAGGCAGAAACCGGCGTGGTCGGTGGCGACGGTGGACAGGGCGCCGGTGGCGAGCATCCGCCACAGGCCGTCCTGGTTGCTGCGTTCCCGGATCGGCGGGGAGCAGACGTACGCGGCGGCCCGTTCCCCGAGGCCCGCGTAGTCCTCGTAGGCCACGACCAGGTACTGGGGGCAGGTCTCGCCCCACACCCGCGACCCGGCCGCCCGGGCCCGGCTGATCTCGTCGGCCGCCGCCGCACTGGAGACGTGCACCACGTACAGCGGTGTGCCGATGGTGTCGGCGAGCACAACGGCCCGATGCACCGCCTCGGCCTCGGACTCGTGCCCGTGTGCCCGCAGGTGGAAGCTCTCGGCGGTCCGGCCGCTGTCCACCAGGCGCCGGACCTCCCGGGCGACCATGTGTCCGTTCTCGGCGTGCACCATCGGCAGTACGCCGAGTTCGCGCGCCAGCTCGAAGCCGTCGAGCAACTCGTTGTCCTCGACCATCTGGCCCGGGTAGGCCATGAAGAACTTCCAGCTGGTGGCGCCCTCGGCGACCAGCCGGCGCAGGTCGTCGAGGACGTCCGGCTGGGCTGCGCGGGGTGGCACGATGGCGTGCAGGCCCACGTCGATCACGGCCTTGGTCGCCGCCGCGTCCCGCCGCCGCAGATAGGTGTCGTACAGCGACCGGTCCGGCTCCTTCTTGACGAAGTCGAGGACGGTGGTCGTGCCGCCGTACGCGGCCGCGACGGTTCCGGTGTGGAAGTCGTCGGCGGTGTGGGTGCTGAACCCGTCGACCGGGTACTCCAGGTGTGTGTGCGCGTCGATGCCACCGGGCATGACCAGCTTCCCGGTCGCGTCGACGACGTGGTCGGCGGTCCAGTCCGGCCCGGCGCCGAGGGCGACGATCCGGCCGTCCCGCACCAGCACGTCGGCGCGGATCGCGGCGTCGGCGTTGACGACCGTGCCGTTGGCGATCAAGGTCGTTGGCATCCGTACCTCTCCTCCCTGGCGGGTTCCCGCCCGTCCTGCCGTTGGTCAGCCCTGGTAGTGCTCGTCGGCGAGGGACAGGACCTCGTCGAGGACGCCGAGCGCGAGATCGATCTCCTCGGCGTCGATGACCAGTGGCGGGGTCAGCCGCAGCACGTTGAAGTTGGCGGTCAGGTAGACGCCCTGCTGCATCGCGGCCTTGAGCAGCCGGCTGACCGGGGCCGCCGCCGGACCCTTGGCGTTGAACGGGACGAGCGGCTCCCGGGTGTCGCGGTTGCGCACCAACTCCACGCCGTAGAACAGCCCCCGGCCACGGATGTCGCCGATGCTCGGGTGGCTCTCGGCCAGCTTCGCCAGGCCGGCCCCGAGCCGCTCCCCCATGGCCCGCGCGTTGTCCACCACGCCCTCGTCCTGCATGATCCGCAGGGAGGCCACGCCGGAGGCGCAGGCGAGGGGGTGCCCGGCGTAGGTCAGACCGCCCCAGAACATGTGATCCCGCAGCCAGTCGGAGATCCGGGCAGAGACCGTCATGGCCCCGAGGGGGACGTAGCCGGAGTTCAGCCCCTTGGCGGTGGTGAGGATGTCGGGCACGACGTCCCAGTGGTCGCAGGCGAACCACTCACCGGTACGGCCGAAGCCCGCCATCACCTCGTCGAAGATGAGCAGGATGCCGTGCCTGTCGCAGACCTCCCGCAGCGATCGCAGGTATCCGGCCGGCGGGTAGAGCAGACCGTTCGTGCCGGTGACCGGCTCGACGATCACCGCGGCGACCGTCTCCGGGTTCTCGTACTGGAGGATCTCCTCCAGGTGCGGGCCGCCGGAGCAGACCGGGCACGGGTCGGGGTGCCCCGCCGGGCACCGGTAGGTGTAGGGGTCGAGCATGCGCACCACGCCGGTCATCCCCGGTTCCGCCGCCCACCGGCGCGGGTCGCCGGTCAGCGACATCGCGCCCGCCGTGGCGCCGTGGTACGAGCGGTAGCGGGCGATGATCTTCTGCCGGCCGGTGACGTGCCGGGCCAGCCGGACGGCGTTCTCGTTGGCCGCCGCCCCCCCGGTGGTGAAGAAGCTCATCTTCAGGTCACCGGGGGTGACCCCGGCCATCAGCTCGGCCAGCTCCGCTCGGGAACGCTCGGCGAAGCCGGGCCCGATGTAGCAGAGTTGCTCGGCCTGGGCGCGGATCGCCTCGACCAGTCGGGGGTGCTGGTGACCCAGGTTCAGGTTGACCAGTTGCGACTGGAAGTCGAGGTACCGGCGGCCGTCGTAGTCCCAGAACCACGAACCGGATCCGCCGGCCACCGGGATGGGGTCGAGCGCGCCCTGCACCGACCAGGAGTGGATCACGTACTCCTTGTCGATTTCCCTGAGCCGCTGGCTGGTCCAGGTGTCGGTGTCGGTGATCGTCATCGGCTGGTCTCCGTCCCGTCCGGCCGGGTCAGTTGTTCTTCAGCTCGGCGCCGAAGGCGGCGAGCCGGGCCAGCGGGCGTCCGGCGTTCGACGCGGCGCAGACCACGAAGATCTCCCGGGGTCGGGGCACGTCGGCCACCTGGAGGGTCACCGTCTGGTGGTGCGAGCGGGTCTTGGCGTCCAGCTTGTGCTTGAGCGGGATGTCGATGGGACTGCCGGGCAGGCCGACCTTCTCGGCGGCGGGCAGCAGTTCGGTGCCGCCGGCCGGGTTGCGGAAGGCGTTGCCGAAGCGAAGGTTGTGGATCAGCGCCGAGCCGTGCTCGACCTCGCCGTCGATACCGACGAGCGCCGCCTTGCCGAACGCCTCGACCTCCTCGCCGAGCAGTTCCACGCAGGCGGGGCCGACCAGGTTGCCGACTTCCTCGCCGATCTCGTCGGCCAGGGTGACCAGGTCCTGGACGTATTCGCTGGGGTAGGGATTCTCGATGACCACGCCGGCGAAGGCGACCCGGTGCACCGGCTGCACCGGCCTGCCGTTCTCCAGCCGCGTCTCTTCGAGGTGACGGATCAGCTTGCGAACCCGGATGCTCACGATCACTCCTTATCGGTTCATTGAATGAACCATCGGTTCATATCTTGGCTTTGCGGAAAGAGCGAGTCAATAGCCTTCGAGGACAGATCCCGGTACTCGGGGTGCGGCGCGTCGCCCGAGCACCGCAGGTCACGTAGGACGCAGGCCCGCCACCCGGACGGGTAGCGGCTCAGCCCGCGGCCGGCCCGTCCAGCACGTAGAGGTCGGTCCGCCGGTCGGCCAGCGGCTGGTTGAACGGGTTGCGCAGCCGTTCGGCACGCGAGCCGATCAGGTCCACCTCCGCCAGCACGAGTTCCTCGCGGTCCGGGCTCGCCGGGCCGGCGAGCGGCCAACCGTCGGGTCCGACGAGGACGGACCGGCCGACGAAAGCCTGCCCACGCTCGACTCCGACTCGGCTGACCCCGGCGACGTAGCACTGGTTGGAGTGCGCCCCGGTCATGCACATGAGGTTCGCCATCGCCGGGGCGGCCTCGGGCTGCCCGGGCACCGGCACCCAGTTCGACGGCAACACCACCAGGTCGGCGCCCTGCAACGCCGCGCTGCGGAACGTCTCGGGGAACCACGCGTCGTAGCAGATCCCGATCCCGATCCGCCCCAACGGCGTGTCGAAGACCGGGAAACCGTCCCCGTTACGGTCGTAGATCTCCTTCTCGTCATTCCACAGGTGCGCCTTGCGGAAGGTTCCGACATGACCGGTGGGGCCGAGCAGCACCGCCGCGTTGAAGACCCGATCCCCGTCCCGCTCGGTCACCCCACCCACGATCCACACGTCCAGCTCGGCGGCGAGCCGTGCCCACGCGGCGACCGTAGGACCGTCCGGCACCGGCTGGGCATGGTGCGCGGCCTCCGCCCGGTCGGCGAAGACGTATCCCGCCGAGGCCGCCTCGGGCAGCACCACGAGTCGGGCGCCGCGGCCCGCCGCCTCCCGGATCCAGTACGACGTCCTGGTGACGTTCGCCGGGATGTCGCCGAAGACCGGCTGCAGTTGGACTCCGGCGAGCAGGAACCTGGTCACCATGACGCCCGCAGCGCCGCGTACTTGATGTTCAGGTACTCGTCGATGCCGACCGTCCCGCCCTCGCGCCCGAGACCGGACTGCTTGACACCGCCGAACGGCGCCGCCGGGTTGGAGATGATGCCCTGGTTGAGCCCCACCATCCCGCTCTCCAGCCGCTCGGTCACCCGCAGGCCACGGCCGAGGTTCTCGGTGAAGACATAGGCGGCGAGGCCGTACTCCGAGGCGTTGGCCCTGCCGACCGCCTCGTCCTCGTCGTCGAAGGCCACGACCGGGGCGACCGGGCCGAAGATCTCCTCCCGGACGCACCGGGCGCCGTCCGGCACGGCGGACAGGACGGTCGGCGCGAAGAAGTGACCCTGCCCGGCGATCGGCCCGCCGCCGGTGACGACCCCCGCCCCCAGCTGCGTCGCATCCGCGACCAACTCGGCGACCGACGCCACCGCGGCCCGGTCGATGAGCGGCCCCACGTCGGTCGACGGGTCCAGCCCGTGCCCGACGCGCAGCCCACCCAGCCGCTCGGCCAGCGCCTCGACGAAGCGCTGCGCGACCGAACGCTGCACGTAGAACCGGTTCGCGGCGGTGCACGCCTCACCGACGTTGCGCATCTTCGCCTGTACGGCCCCCTCGACCGCCAGGTCGAGGTCGGCGTCGTCGAACACGATGAACGGCGCGTTCCCGCCCAGCTCCATCGACGTGCGCAGCACCCGCTCGGCGGACTGGGCGAGCAGCGTCCGGCCGACCGGGGTCGAGCCGGTGAACGACAGCTTGCGCAACCGGTCGTCGGCGAGCAGTGCCGAGGTGACCCGGCCGGACTGCGAGGTGGTGAGCACGTTGACCACGCCACGCGGCAGACCGGCCTGCTCCAGGATCTCGACCAGCGCCAGCATCGACAGCGGGGTCTGCCTTGCCGGCTTGACCACGACGGTGCAGCCGGCCGCCAGGGCGGGACCGATCTTGCGGGTGCCCATCGCCATCGGGAAGTTCCACGGGGTCACCAGCAGACACGGCCCGACCGGCTGCCGCAGGACGACGACCCGCGAGTTCCCGGCCGGTGCCGTGAGGTAGCCGCCGTCGATCCGGACCGCCTCCTCGCCGAACCAGCGAAGAAACTCCGCGGCGTAGGTGACCTCGGCCTGGGACTCGGCGAACGCCTTGCCCATCTCCAGGGTCATCATCCGGGCCAGGTCGTCCCGGCGCTCGATGATCAGGTCGAACGCCCGGCGCAGCACCTCCCCGCGCTCCCGGGGCGGGGTGGCGGCCCAGCCGGACTGGGCACGGGCGGCGGCGGCCAGTGCGTCCAGCCCGTCGGTGACCGAGGCGTCAGCCACCTCGGCGATCGTCGCTCCCGTCGCCGGGTCCTCCACGGCCAGGACGGCACCGTCCCGGCCCGCGCGCCACTCGCCGTCGACGTACAGGCCCTTGGGGGTCTTGTCGACCACGGTCAACGCCGCCGCCAACGCCTCGGCTGGTACGGCCATTGTGTCCTCCTTCACCGCGGGCGTCGCCCTGGGCGAGCCGGTGCGGTCGGCGGGTGCCCTAGCGTCTGGCAAAGGCACTCGGAATATCGATGTCAGCGTTACTGAGCAGGTCGGTGAGCTGCCGTGCGGCCTTGATCACCGACTCCGCCACGGTGTCGATGCGGTCCCGGGTGATCCGGTAGGTGGGCCCGCCGATCCAGACCGCGTAGGGCGTGGTTCCACGCAGGCGCACCGGTGCGGCGACCGACGCCGCACCGACCTCCAACTCGTCGTACGCGAATGCGAACCCCTGGTTCCGCACCGCCTCCAGTGAGCCCATGAAGGACTCCAGGTCCCCCACCTCCGGCGGGGCGTGCTCGGCGAACTCCTCGGTGAAGTCGGCCCGTACGGCGTCCGGGCTCAGCGCCGCCAGCAGCACCTTCCCGGTAGAGGTCGCCCACACCGGCTGGGTACGGGGCACCGGCTTGAGCGTCTGCCCGATCAGCGACGGCCCCGGCACCTGCGCGACGACCATCACCTTCGGCGGCAGCAGCACGTCGAAGCCCGCGGTCTCCCTGGTCTCCTCGGCCAGGTTCCGCAGCACCTCCCGCATGTGGCCGTAGGCGCCACCGCCGTCGAGCAGGCCACCCACGATGGAGAGCAGCCCGAGCGACACCCGGTAGCGACGGGTCACCGGATCGAGGGTGAGCCAGCTCTCCCGTTCCAGCACGGTGAGCACCCGGTAGCAGGTGGCCTTGGGGATACCCGCCTCCCGGGCCACCTCGCTGAGCCCGACGCCCTCGGGGTGAGCCGCCACGGCCCGCAGGAGCCAGATCGTACGTCGCACCAGCCCCGCCTCACTGGGCGCCATCGCTACCTCCATCAATCACCATCGGCCGTGGGATACGGCCCACATCTTGGCAGACATCATTGGCTGCGGGCGGGTGCCGAACGGTGGGCACCGTCCGGCACCCGCCGCTCGCCTACTTCCCGCCTTCCGTGATCGTCACGGTCTGCGGCGTGTAGGACTTCCCGCTGGTGTCGAAGCCGTCGGCCTTGAGTTCGTCGTTCGCGCGCTGTGACAGATCGGTGCGGAACGCGTCCTTGTCCGGCACCTTCTTCAGGACGCCACCACCCATCGCGATCTTGATCGTCTGGTCCCAGGCCGCCTGGTCCATCATTCCCACGCCGTTGGGCGAGGGCCAGATCAGCTTGTTGATCTCGTTGAGCATCCAGGTCTGGTGCCCCTGCCCCAGCGCGCTGCCGTTGTCGAGCACGATGTCGACGCAGCCGGCCAGGTCGTCCCGGCAGTAGCCCCAGCCGCGGTAGGTCGCCTTGAGGAACTTCACCGCCGTGTCCTGGTTGGCCTGCTCCCCCAGCCAGTCACCGCGGGCGTAGATGCCGTCCTCAAGGCTGGTGTAGCCGGCGTCCTGGAGACTGATCACCGAGAAGTCCGACGGCTGGTAGAGCTTGCCGGTCTTCGGATTCTTGGTCTCCAGCAACTGGGCGTACTCGTTGTAGGTCTTGGCCTGGGCGGCGTCGATCTCCCGCCGGAGCAGCAGCGACATGTCGAACGGTTGCTGGATGATCTTCGTGTCACCCTTCGGGTCGACACCGGCGTCCTTCATCGCCGCGAACAGCACAAGCTCGTTGCCGTAACCCCAGCTCCCGACCTTCTTGCCCTTCAGATCGGTCAACGCCTTGATGCCGGAGTCGGCCCAGGCGACCTGGAGGTAGGCGCCACGCTGGAACACCTGGCCGATGTTCACCAGATCCGCGCCCTGTTCCCGGGTCACCATCGTCTTGGTGACATGGCTGACCGCGAACTCAGCGTTGCCGGCGGAGAGCACCTGCTGGGGAACGATGTTGACGCCGCCCTCCTGGATTGTGACGTCGAGGCACTCCGCGGCGTAGTAACCCTTCTCCTTGGCTGCGTAGTAGCCGGCGAACTGGGCCTGGGCAACCCACTGGAGCACCACCCGGACCTTGGTGGTCGACTCGCAGTTCTTGGCGGCCTCGGCCGCGGACTTGCTCGGATTGTCGGACATGCCGCCGCAGGCCGAGGCGGCGAGCAGGACGGCGGTGAGGGCGGTGGCGATTGTGGCGGTGCGCCCGTTCCGCGGGGTCCGCCATAGTTGCAGGGCCATTCTGACTCCAACAGATCGTGGTGGCCCGTGGCTCACGAGTCGCCGTCGTGCAGGGACTCGTGCCAGGGCATCAGGAGGCGTTCCAACAGAGACGTGGCACCGAACAGCAGCAGGCCGAGCGCGCTGGCCACGGCGATCCCCGCCCAGGCGAGCTCGAAGCGGGGCAGGGCCGCCTGGTAGGCGATGTACACCCCGAGAGCGTTGCTCGGTCCACCGAAGTACTCGGTCACGATGACGCCGATCACGGCGAGCGTGCTGCCGAGCTTGAGCGCGTTGAACAGGTACGGCAACGCGTTGGGCAACCGCAGCATGAGCGCCACCTGTCGGGGCTGCGCCGCGAGCGACTGCATGATCTCCAGGTGGAGGGGTGAGACCTGGAGAAGTCCCCTGGTCGTGTTGACCAGGACCGGGAAGAAGACCATCACCGCGGCCACGCCGGCCTTGGACATCGGATTGGTGACCCCGAACCAGTTGTTGAAGATCGGCGCGAGGGCCACGATCGGGGCACAGTTGATGACGACGGCCGCGGTCAGCACCGGGCCGGACACACCCGGGAACCGGCTGAGCCCCAACGCCACCGCGACCCCCGCCACCGCGCCGAGGATCAGGCCCAGGAGCACCTCCTGCACGGTGACCACCGACGCCGACATGATCGTGCCGAACTCGGCCCGGAACGCCGACGAGATGTCGGCCGGCGCCGGGACGATGAACGACGGGACGTCGAAGACGGTCACCACCAACTGCCACGAGCCGAGGATCACCAGCGCGGTGAGGACGACCGGGAGGAACCGCGCCGCCCGGGCTCCGACGCCGGGCGAGGTGCCCCGCGCGAGCGGGGTCGTGCTCATCGGGTCGCCTGCTCGGCCGGGGCGCCGTGCAGCGCCGTACGCACCTCGGTGACCTTGGCGAAGAACGCGTCGGTGGTCCGGGTCGCCGCCGTCCGCGGGTACGGCAGGTCCACGTCGATGCTGGCGGCGATGCGTCCGGGACGCGCGGACATCACGACGATTCGCGACGACAGGAACACCGCCTCGGAGATGCTGTGCGTGACGAACACGACGGTGGTCCGGGTGTCCGACCAGATCCGCAGCAACTCGCCCTGCAACCGCTCCCGGTTCATCTCGTCGAGCGCGCCCAGCGGCTCGTCCATGAACAGGATCTCCGGGTCCGCTGACAGCGCGCGGGCGATCGCCACCCGCTGCTGCATGCCGCCGGAGAGCTGCCAGGGAAAGTGCCGGGAGAAGTCGGAGAGCCGGACCAGATCCAGCATCTCGTGGGCCTTGGCCCGCCGGCGCTGCTTGTCCACCCCGGCCACCTGCAACGGCAGCTCGATGTTGCGTTGCACGGTACGCCACTCGAAGAGGCCGGCCTGCTGGAAGACCATTCCGTAGTCCCGGTCCGTCCGGGCCGCGGCCGGCGTCTTGCCATTCAGCGACACCGTGCCGCTGGTCGGCTCGGTCAGGTCCGCCAGGATCCGCAGCAGGGTGCTCTTGCCGCAGCCGCTCGGGCCCAACAGGGACACGAACTCGCCTCGGCTGATCGACAGGTCGATGTCCTCAAGTGCCGTCACCGTACGGTTTCCGCCGGTGAACTGCTTGGTGACTCCTCGCACGGAAATGATCTCGGCCTCAGACATCAGCATCTCTCCAGGTGTTGTTGAGGCGGAAGGGATGTTCACGGGGTGTGCCGGTGCCGGAGCGCCAGGCGCTCGATGAGTGCCAGGGACTGCACGAACACGATGCCGGCCGCCGCCGCGACGAGGACGGCCGCGTACAACTTCTCCGGCCCGTTCGAGTAGTAGTAGGCGAAGGTGAGGATCGCCCGGCCGATGCCCCGGCCGGTGCCTGCGGAAAGCTCGCCCACGATCGCACCCACCACGCTCGCGGTGGCCGCCAGCCGAAGCCCGGCGAACACGAAGGGCAGCGCCGCCGGGATCCGCAGCCACCCCAGCACCTGCCAACGGCCTGCGCCCACGCTGCGCATGAACTCCAGCTGGACCTTCGGCGGTGACTTCAGGCCCCGCAGGGTGTTGATGGTGACCGGGAAGAACGCGAGGTAGGCGGCGATGCCGGTCACCGCCATCCAGGGCGGTGCGCCAGCCTTCCCGCCCCAGATCACGATCATCGGCGCGATCGCCACCAGGGGAACCGTCTGCGACGCCACCAGCCAGGGCATCAGCCCCTTGCTGAGCGGCACCACGTGCAGGAAGAGGACCGCCAGCAGCAGGCCGAGCGACGAGCCCGCCACCAGACCGTAGAACGCCTCGCGGAGCGTCACACTGGTCTCGCCGAGGAGATAGCTGCCCAGGGACATCGGGTCGCTCCGCCGGGCCGGCTCGACCAGGGCGCCGAGGATCGACCAGACGTGCGGCATCGAAAGATCGTCGGTGGCGACCGGGAAGGCGATCCGGGTGCCGGGCACGACGTCACCGACGGCGCGTCCCAGCGCCTTGTACCCCTCCCAGAGGCCGGCGAGCACCGCCACGACCAGTACGGCCCCGACGACGTTCAGCACGCGTTTCCTCACGGCGGACAGGCGCCCGGATCGGCGCGGTGTCACTCGTTCGACCTGCCCGGCCGACCCGGCCGCGGGGGCCGAGGTGGTGGCGGTTCTTGTCGCGGTCATGCAGGCACTCTCCGAATCCCTCGGAAGCGTCGTCTGGCGTCGGATCCGCCGGTCACCCCCGCCGCGTCGGATCGCTCAGTGAACTGGTGGTTCACAATAGGAGCGTGACCGAGGCCACGTCAACGGTTTGGCGGGACATCGGCTCACCAGGTGGAGGCGGTCGCCGACCCGCGCCACCTGCGGATACCGCAATCCGGGCCAAGCTGCCGC
Organism: Micromonospora sp. NPDC048830; assembly: GCF_043198215.1. Taxonomy (NCBI): domain Bacteria; kingdom Bacillati; phylum Actinomycetota; class Actinomycetes; order Micromonosporales; family Micromonosporaceae; genus Micromonospora; species Micromonospora sp. NPDC048830. The sequence continues at coordinate 122,357 of NZ_JBICUP010000009.1, read as the reverse complement.
CTCGGCAGGCAACAGGAGGCACCGCCACGACCCGGGCACAGCCTCCACCCGGGACCGAGGCGGCCGCGGCCGATGTCGTGCTCGTGGAGGGGGTCGCGGCTGGCGTCGCGCAGCCCGCGGGCGGCGGGTCAGCCGAACGGGGCGACCGCACGCCAGGCCGAGACAACCCCGACGACGAGAATCATCCGGAGCGCGCGGCGAGCCAGGTCATCGGACAGCTCGGCGCCCGGCCGCACCCGTCGATACCCGGCTCGGAGTGCTCACGAAACCGATCCGAACGCGTGGTGGGCCCAGTCGGCGAAGCTGGTCCAACCCACGTCGGGGTGGGCGGCATGCAGCGCGGCGATGTCGACCTGGTAACCCGGCCCGTTCAAGAACGCCCACATCGCGTGCATGTCCGGATTGCCGATCTCGGCCAGCGGCACCCCCTCATGGCGCACTTCCCGCCCCAGCGCCGCGCTCAACGCGGCCGCCATCTGGTCGGGGGTGGGGGCATCGCTGGCCAGCTCGATACGCCGCCCGACGTAGGGAGCGGGATCGAGAAGCACCTGCGCGGCGAAGGCGCCAAGGTCGGCGCGGGCAAGCTGCTGCAGCGGCCGATCCGCCGGCAGCGGCAGATCGAGCACCCCACCGCGAATACGGTCCGCCCCACCGAGGGCGTTGTCGAAGAAGTACGTCGGCCCCAAGATCGTGTACGGGACGTCACCAGCAACCAGCTCGGTTTCGATGCGCGCCTTGCTGTCGAAGTGCGGCACACCGCTTCCCTGATCGGCGCCGGCCACCGAACTGAACACCAGATGCGGCACCCGGGCTTCACCGGCGGCTGCCAAGATCGCCCGCCCCTGGGCCACCTCGGCATCCACGCCCGCCTCGAACGGAGTCGTGAGCGCGAAGGCAGCCCCCGCGCCCGCCATCGCCGCGGCCAGCGAGCTTCGATCATCCAGCGATCCCGCGACCACCTCGACACCCCGGTCGGCCAACCGGCGAGCCGACCCCCGCTTCGGGTCGCGCACCAGCGCCCGCACCCGAGCCCCGCGGCCCAACAACGCCTCGGTGACGGCGCTGCCCTGACCGCCGGTCGCCCCGAGCACCAAGACCGGCGCATCGGCCATCACAGACACCTCTTCCCGGCGAGCGAACGCGGCGACCGATCGTCGCCGCGCACCACACTATCCGCCCGCCTCTGCTGTCAACCGTTACCTATCAGTGCGCTCTGGTGAGCATGTGATTGGTAGTCCCGCCTTGCGGTGGGACGGTCCCGGTCTGACCCGCTGTGGCGGTGCCGGGTTGACGTTTCACGGCCACCTGCCCCGCGAGCGGGGTCTCACGGTCGGCTCCACGTCCGTTTAACGGCTCCCGGCCACTCCGGGCGTCGACAGCCTCACCCGCGAGCGCGGCGAGGTTGCGTGCGGCGTTCAGATCCCGGTCCAGAACCAGGCCGCAGGTGGCGCAGGTGTAGGTACGCTCGGCCAGGGCCAGCTTGGTTCTCACCGTGCCACAGCCCGAGCAGGTCTTCGAGGACGGATACCAGCGGTCGGCCACGATCAGCCGACCCCCGTTCCATCCGGCCTTGTAAGTGAGTTGTCGGCGCAGTTCGGCGAACCCGGCGTCGGCGATGTGCCGGGCCAGACGCCGGTTGGTCAGCATCCCGGACACATTCAGGTCCTCGACCACGATCGTGCCGTGCTCACGGGCCAGCCGGGTGGTGAGCTTGTGCAGCCCGTCGCGGCGCAGGTTCGCCACCCGGGCGTGCGCGCGGCCGAGTCGGGCCCGCGCTCGTTGCCACCGCTTCGACGGCCGTGCTCCGGCGCGCCGGTCCGGGCCTGCCGTGCGGGACAGGCCACGACCCAGCCTGCGCAGGACCCGCTGCGCACGGTGCAGGTGGCGCGGGTTCGGCACACACTCACCGGTGGACAACACCGCGAGATGCGTGATCCCGACGTCAACGCCAACCACTGACCCGGGCTGGGCGGGTCGCCGATCGGTCCGGTCGATCTGCACGGTGAACGCCACGTGCCACCGTCCGCCGTCGCGCCGGACGGTCGCGGACATGATCCGGGCGGTGCCGGCCTCCACGCGGCGGGCGAGTTTGCGAGCCGACTCGTGCAGCTTCAGACGACCGAGCCGCGGCAACACGACGTGTCTACGGTCCGGTGCGATGCGGATGGCGCCGGTGGTGAACCGCACGGACGGTGTCGTCCGGCGACGAGCCTTGAACCGCGGGAAACCGACCGATCGTCCGGCCCGCTTCCCGGTTCGGGAACCGGCCCAGTTGTTCAACCCGCGGGCGAGGGCGTCCAGACCGGTGTTGAACGCTTCCTTCGAGCATTCCGTCCACCACGGCGCCACGTCGGCTTTCGCCGTGTTCCACGCCCGGCGCAGCGCCGGAAGCGACCACGACACCGTCGGGGTCAGCTGGTCATCGGGCACACCGTAGGTGCGCTCGGCGGCCCGCTGGTCCATGACCGCCTTCACCCGGGCAAGCGCCCAGTTGTAGGCGACACGAGCCGCTCCCGCATGCGCGAGAACCATCCGCTCCTGCCCGGCAGTTAAGGTCCAACGCGAACCGGTACGCCTGAACCGTCCTCACGACACGTCACCCGCAGCGGCGGCCTCGACCGCCCGGCGGACACCAGCAGATCCTGCCCCGTCACCCACCCAATGACGCAGGCGACCCGACGGCGCAGATCGGCGCGCTGACCCCCCACCAGACACCGACAAAGACGACAAACTACCCAACCCTCACGGCCGAACCCAGCAACTCACCGACCATGTTGGACCACCCGACCCGACAAGCCGGCCGCATACCGACGCCGAACGGCGACACACGAAACGCCCTCCGACGCCGCCCATTCCCTCACGCCAACAGACAACCACAGCATGCCCAAGAGAGCTAAAGCTGCCTCCCCCGACGGCCGGATCATGCGGGCCGTGGTTTCTTGCGCGTGTCGATGGTGTTGTAGGGGACGGCGGCGGTCTCGGTCATGAACTGCAGCAGTGTCTGGGCGGGGAGCGGCAGGCGGCGTTGCCGTGGCCACCACACCCGGACGTCACGAACGGCGTCGGGATGGTCGATGTCGCGGACATGCAGGTTGTCGGTGCGGGACACGTCCATGGCCAGCTGGGTGGTGACCCCGACACCGAGGCCGGCGCCGACCAGCGCGACGAGTGACTGGGGGTTGCTCACCTGGTACGCCAGCGGGGGCGGTTGCTGGAGCGAGAACCAGAGCGGGTGGGTCTGCAGGCTGTCCGTGTCGTATCGGCCGGTCATGATGAGCGGATGCTTGAGCAGGTGGGCGGGGGCTAGCGGCTCGTCGGATCTGGCCAGTGGGTGGTGCGCGGGCGTGACCACCTTGAACCTCTCCCGCCACATGGGATGGCTGCGAAAGACCGTCTCCGACAGTGGCGGCGTGGTCTGGCGGAGGAACAGCTGGACATCGCCGTGGATCGCCGCGTCGTGCAGGTGGGCGCCGCCCAGCTCGACGAGCCGCACCCGGATCAGCGGATACACCGCCCGGAAGGCCTTCAATAGCTCGGGGACGTAGCCGGCCGTCGCACTCGGGTAGGTGCCCAGGCGTACCTCCCCCCGTCTGCGCCCGACCGACTCGCTGACGTTGCCTCGTGCCGACTCGATCTCCCCGAGGATCGCGTGGGCGTGGACCAGCAGAGCGCGACCACGGTCGGTGAGGCCGATGGGGCGACGATCACGGTCGAACAGGGCCACGCCGAACTCCTTCTCGAGGGCGGCGATCTGGGCGCTCACGGTGGGCTGGGACACGCCCAGCTCGGCGGCGGCCGCGGCGAAACCGCGCCGGTCCGCCACGGCCACGAACGTCTCCAGCCAGCGAGTCTCCACCCGCGTCCCTTCCGTGCGGTTGTTGCATCAGGATTTCCTATAGAGGAAATCAATGTTACTGGCGATTGCTATTCAGCCTGGCCAGGGCCCCCTTACGTTGGCCCCGATCGACGAGCGCGCCAAGGCGCTCGCGGAGCCGACGAGGACCAATCTGCATGCCTGTCATCACCCGGATCGAGGTCGCCACCGCCGTTGTGCCCCTACCACGGGTCACGGGCATCGCGCGACGGACGATCACCAATCGTGAGTACACGCTCGTCCGGATCACCGCCGACGACGACGTGACCGGAATCGGCTTCTGCTACCCGGGACACAGCGGGGCCAACATCGCCACGCTGGCGGTGCGCGACCTGCTGGCCCCCGTCCTGCTCGGCCGGGACGCCGATCTCATCGAGGGCGCCTGGCAGGCGATGTACCAGGAGGCGCTGCTCCACGGCCGGGTGGGCTCGGTCGTCCGCGGCCTGTCCGCCCTCGACATCGCGCTCTGGGACCGCAGCGCCCGCGCTGCCGCCATGCCGCTGCACAAGTACCTGGGTGGCCACTCCGACGAGGTCCCGGCGTACGCCTCCGGCGGCTACTACCTCGATGGGAAGGGTGTCGACGGGCTCGCGGCCGAGCTGCAGGGCTACCAGGACCTCGGCTTCTCCGCCTTCAAGATCAAGGTCGGGCGGGTCGGTGTCGAGGAGGACCGGGCTCGTATCGCCGCGGCACGAGAGGTGATCGGCACCGAGGGGGTGCTGATGCTCGACGCCAACAACGCGTGGAGCGACCTGCCGAGTGCCGTTCGCGCGCTGCGTCGCTGGGAGGAGTTCGACCCCTACTTCATCGAGGAGCCGTTCGGGCCCGACGACATCGAGAACCACGCGCGGCTGGCGAAGGCGACGCCGATCACGGTCGCCACCGGCGAGATCGAGGCCGGACGCTGGCGGGCGAAGAGCCTGCTGGACGCCGAGGCCGCGGTGATCCTCCAGTGCGACGCCGCCGTCTGTGGCGGCCTGAGCGAGCTTCGGAAGATCGCCGACCTGGCCAGCGCCTACGGGGCGTCGCTCGCCCCGCACTGGTTCCACGACCTGCACGCGCCGATGGTGGGCGCGTTTCCGGCCGCGATCTTCGTCGAGTACTTCGTCGGCAACGACATCCACAACATCAACGCGCTCCTCGACCGTCAGCTCGACGTCGCCGGGGGTGTCATCCGGCTGCACCAGACGCCGGGGCTGGGGTTCGGCTTCTCCGAGGAGGCCCTCGACCGCTACCTGATCGGCCCGTGGGAGGTCGTGGAGAAATGAGCGACACCCGCACCCTGACCCTGCGCAACCTCGTGAACGGGACGTACGTCGACGGCGCGGCCGGCACGGACGTGTCGACGAACCCGGCGGATTCCTCCGACGTCGTCGCGGTCGTGCCCCGGATGTCCGCCGCCGAGGCCCGCTCGGCCGTCGACGCCGCCGCGGCGGCCTTGCCGGCCTGGCGGGACACGCCGAGCGTGCTGCGCGGCAAGTACCTGTTCGCCGTTGCCGCGCTCATCCGGGAGAGAGCCGACCAGTTCCGGGACACGATCTGCCGGGAGATGGGCAAGACCACCGCCGAAGCGACGATCGAGGTCGAGCGCAGTGCCGAACTGGTGGAGTTCTTCGCCGGCGTCGGTCGTCTCCCGCACGGCGACGTCGTGCCGGACCGCCGCCCCGGTGTCGTGACCACGACACGACACGAGCCCATTGGTGTCGTCCTCGCCATCACCCCGTGGAACGACCCGCTGATGGTGCCGGTCCGCAAGGCCGCACCCGCGCTGATCCAGGGCAACACCGTGGTCCTGAAGCCCAGCCCGGACACGCCCGCCGTGGCGTTGCTCCTCGCCCGGGTGATGAACGACGCCGGGCTGCCAGCGGGGACCTTCAACACGGTCACCGGCGACGTCACGGAGGTCGGCGACACGCTGGTCCGCGACCCGCGGATCGCGGGGATCACCTTCACCGGCTCCACCGCGACCGGCCGCCACCTCGGCCGGGCGATCGCTGGCACCGGCACCCGTCTGCAGACGGAGATGGGCGGCAAGAACGCGGCGGTGATCATGGCCGACGCCGATGTCACCCGGGCGCTTGAGGTACTGCTGCCGTCGATCTTCGGCCAGACCGGTCAGCGGTGCACCGCGGTGAGCCGTCTCCTCGTCCATCGGGACCGCTACGACGAGGTCGTGGAGCAGATCGTCGCGCGTGCCGGCGCGATCGCCGTCGGACCGGCCGCCGACGCGGCGACGACCATGGGCCCGGTGGTGAACCAGCGCCAACTCGACAAGGTGCTCGCCCTGATCGGCACTGCCCGCGAGCAGGGCGCGGTCATCGCTGCCGGCGGAGCGCGACTCAGCGACGGCGCCGCGGCCCGCGGCTGCTTCGTCAGGCCGACCGTCGTCACCGGTGTCACCCCCGACATGCGGATCTGGACCGACGAGGTGTTCGGCCCGGTCGTCGCGGTCATGCCGTTCAGCGACCTGCCCGAGGCGATCGGCATCGCCAACGAGACGACCTACGGACTGGCGTCGGGCATCTTCACCAACGACCTGGCCGCGGCGGAGGCGTTCGTCCGCGGCATGGAGACCGGCCAGGTCGTCGTCAATCTCGCGCCCAGCGGCTGGGACGTGCACCAGGCGTTCGGCGGGTTCAAGGAGTCCGGTTCCGCGTTCAAGGAGCACGGCCTGGACGGACTCGCCTTCTACACCCGGGTCAAGACCGTCGCAGTGGCGGCCACCCTCTGAGAATCGGAGTCACCCGATGAGCACGTTGTACATGCTTGCCTTCGACCACCGCGCCTCGCTGACGAAGATGTTCGGCGAGCACGGGGGCACCTACCAGGGGCGGCCGGTCGACTACTCCGCGCTCAAGCGCGTCATCTGGGAGTCGTTGCCGCTCGCGATCGCCGCACGCGGGCTGCAGCGGTCGACCCTCGGCGTCCTCGTCGACGAGGAGTACGGCGCCGACATCGCCCGGGAGGTCACCGGACAGGGGCTCGTACTGGCCATGCCGGCCGAGCGCAGCCTGCAACGGGTCTTCGAGCTCGAGTACGGCGACCAGTTCGACGTACACATCGAGGCGTTCGACCCCGACCACGTGAAGGTGCTCGCCATCGCCGACGAGACGCTGCCGGCCGACCTCCTGGCCGTCTCGATGTCCCGGCTCCGGGAGCTCTCGGAGTGGGTGTCCCCGCGGCGTCAGCGGCTGATGCTGGAGCTTCTCGTGCTCCCGTCCGTCGAGCAGTTGGAGGCGGTCGGCGGCGACCGGGAGCGGTTCGACGCCGAGCTGCGCCCGCAGATCATGGTGGACACGATCCGCGCCTACCAGCAGGCTGGCATCGAAGCGGACATCTGGAAGGTCGAGGGCCTCGCCACCGTCGACCAGTACCAGGCGGTTGCCGCCCAGGCGCGGGCGGACGGCCGCGACGACGTCGAGTGCATCGTTCTCGGCCGTGGCGCCGACGACGCACAGATCCTGCGCTGGCTGCGCGCGGCCGGACAGGCCGACGGCTTCACCGGCTTCGCGATCGGCCGCAGCACGTGGGCGCCGAGCCTGGAGGGGCTGATGACCGGCCGCCTCGACCCGGAGCAGGCCCGCGCGGAGATCGCCGACCGGTTCGTGTCGTACGTGAACGCCTTCGAGGGCAGGGCCGGGGACCTCCCATGACCGGAGCGGCCGACGAGTTCTATCTCGGCGTCGACGTCGGCACGACGTACACGAAGATCCAGATCGTGGACGCCGACGGGAACGCCGTCGCGCTGAGCTCTCGGGCCACCCCCTGGGAGGGTGCGGCGGGAGCCACGCTCCTCGCCCCGGACCGGCTGCTCGACGAGGTACTCCAGCACCTCGAGGCGTTGCTCGACGACCACCCGGTGGGCCGGGTGGTCGGCATCGGGCTCACCGGGTTCGGCGAGACCGGCGTGCCGCTGGGCGCGCGGGGCGACGTCCTGGCACCTGGCCTGCCCTGGTACGACGTGCACGGCGCCAACCAGCTCGACCGGCTCGCCGTCACGCTCGGCCTGGAGGCGTTCACCGGCAGCAGCGGCCTGCCCGTGAACCTCAAGCCGTCGCTGTTCAAGTTCGCCTGGCTGGCCGAGCGGTACGCCCCGCTGTCGCAGTGGGTCCGGTGGCTCAGCATCCAGGAGTGGCTTGCGTTCCGGTTGACCGGGGCGCTCGCCGGCGAGGCGTCACTGGCCAGCCGCACCGGACTCCTCGACGTCGTCTCCGGCCGGCAGTCGGAGGAGACCAGCGCCTGGGCGGGCGTGCCGCCGACCCTGCTGCCCGACCGGGTGGGGGCCGGCACCTCGCTCGGCCCGGTGACGACCGGGCCGGCCAGGATCCGCGGCGCGCACGTCACCATCGCCGGCCTCGACCACCTCGTGGCCGCGGTCGGGCTGGGCGCCCTCGACGACGCCGATCTCGTCGACTCGTGCGGCACCGGCGAGGCGATCATCCGGCACCTTCCCGAGCGCCCGTGGAACGCGCTCAACCTGGTGGATGCGGTGAACCGCGGGCTGTCCGTCGGTCGGGACGTGTTTCCCGGCCGGCTGCAGGCCATGGCCAGCGTGCGCAGCGGGATCGGCATGGGGCGGTTCCTGAAGCTCATGGGAATCCAGCGCGACGAGCTGCCGGCGCTGGACGAGGCGGCGCTCGCCGTGGTTCCCCGGGCCGACGGACCCCGCGTCTCGAACGTCTGGCTCGACCAGGCTCAGCTCACCAACATCGACTACGAACCGGACCGGGCCGAGGTGTGGCGAGCCGTCATCGAGGCGGTGCAGGAACGCGCCGCCTACCTGGTCCACCAACTCGACGTCGTGGCCGGGATCCCCGCCCGCCGACGCATCATGACCGGTGGCGGGCTGACCAGCCACGCGGTCCGCGAGATCAAGCGCCGCTATCTCGGCGACTACGAACTGCCGGACATCTCCGAGGCCACGAGCCTCGGTGCCGCGCACTTCGCCCGGATGGCCGCCGGTGCCATCCCCCCGATCCGGATCACCGGATCACCAACCGACCCGGCAGTCGACAACGCCTCCCACCACCACCGTGCGCCCGTCGACCCTGCCGATCACCTCGCCAGCGTTCCTGGCGGCAGAGAAGATCAGAGGTAAGGCATGCGACACCACCGACTCGGCGCCGGCGTCTGCGCCGTGACCGCACTCGCCCTCCTCGCTGGCTGCGGCGATTCCGCCGGTACCGACAGCGACGGCCCGGAAACCATCACCTTCGCCGCGTCGATGCTCGGCGAGCCGAAGCGGGGCCCGGAACTGACGGCTCTGCTGGAGAAGTTCAACGCCAGTCAGGACGACTACGTCGTCAAACCGGTCTCCATCCCGTTCGCGTCCTTCGGCACGACCATCTTCACCCAGCTCGGCCAGGGCAAGGGCCCCGACGTCATCGCGTTCGACCAGATGAACATCTACGAGGCCGCCGATGCGAAACTGATCCGTCCGCTGGACGATGTCGTGAAGGACGTCGACCTCACCGCGGCCGCCGAGTCTCTCGTCATGGACGACCACCAGTGGGGCGTCCCGCTCGACGTCTCCAACTACGCGCTCATCTACAACCCCGACCTCGTCCCGAAGCCGCCGGCGACGTTCGAGGAGTTCGTCCGGGTCGCCCACGAACAGACGGTGGACGGCCGGTTCGGCTTCGCGTTCCGGACCACCCAGGCCGAGGAGGCCGGTGTCTGGTACGACCTGAGCAACTTCGTCTACGGCGCGGGCGGCGCGTGGAGCGACGACGCCGGCAACCCCACGATCAACAGCCCGCAGACGGTCGCCGGTGTCAAGGCGTACGCCGACGTCTACCAGGCCGGCGTCATCCCGAAGGGCTCGACCGCCGCCGACTACCGCCGCATGTTCGCCTCGGGCAAGATCGCCATGATGATCGACAACGGCGGGATCCCCACCGTTCTTCGTGGCACCAACCCCGACATCCCGATCGCCGCAGCGCCCGCACCGTTCCCGACGCAGACCATCGGCCAGGTGATGGCCGCCATCGGCATCAACGCCAACACCAAGCACGCCAAGGCGGCCGAGGCGTTCGTCCGCTGGTTCCTCGGTAAGGAAGCGCAGACGACCGTCCAGGGCTTCCTCGGCGGAAGCCTCGTCGCCACCCCCGTGGAACGGACCACGGAGGAGCTCACCAAGTCGCCGTTCGTCAAGGTGTTCGACGCGCAGAGCGACCACGCGCGTTCGTTCATCCCGACCGGGCTCGAAGTCGAGACGCCGCGGATCCGCTCCGCGGTGGTGCAAGCGGTGCTCAACGCGCTGCAGACCGGCGGCGACATCCAGCAGGCCCTCGACGGAGCGCAGGAGAAGGCCAAACAACTCGCCGGCAGGTAGCCGCCCACGGGAGTGGGGGCCGGCGCCGTGCCGCCCCCACTCCCCGCCCCCGTCCCGCCGGTACATCCCCCCGGGCGTACGCCCGTCCCCCGACGAAACGAGCCACACATGTCCGTACTCGACGCGACATCGACGCGCGGCCGCCAGCGTGTCGGCGGGCCGAAACCGGCACCGCGACGACGGGCGGGCGAGCGCCTGCTGCCCTACCTCCTCGCGGCGCCGGCCGTCTGCTACCTCGTGGCGTTCCAGGGCATCCCGTTCCTTCAGCAGGTCGTGCTGAGCTTCTCCGACACGAGCCTGCTCAACCCCACGAGCATCGACCTGATCGGCCTGGACAACTACCGCGACGTCCTCGCCGATCCCGGATTCCTCGGCGCCGTTCGCGTGACGATCGTGTACGTCATCGCCTGCGTCGCCGGAACGATGCTCCTCGGACTCGGCACGGCGCTCCTGATGAACCGCAACTTCAAGGGCCGCGGCATCGCGCGATCGCTGCTGATCATCCCCTGGGCGGCGCCGGCCGTCGCCGTCGCGCTCATCATGGCGTGGATCTTCAACCCCCAGTACGGCGTGGTGAACGACGCCCTCGGCGGCGTCGGCCTCGCGCCCACCGACGGGCAGTGGCTCGACAGCACCTCCCGAGCCCTGGGCACGATCCTCTGCATCACGATCTGGCAGTTGTTCCCCTTCACCGCCGTGATCATCCTCGCCGCGCTGCAGGCCGTTCCCGACGAACTCCACGAGGCGGCGCTGCTCGACGGAGCCACCTGGACGCAACGCTTCCGGGCCGTCACCTGGCCGGTCATCCGGCCCACGATCTCGATCCTGGCGCTGCTCATGACCATCTGGTCGATCCGCCGCTTCGAGTTGATCTGGCTGATGACCCAGGGTGGACCGGCCGGGAGCACCAACACCCTGGTCATCGACCTGTACCGGCGGGGATTCGTCGAGCGTGAGCTCGGGCATGCGGCCGCCGTCGGGTTCGTCGGGGTCGTCATCTCACTGGCGATCACCGTCATCTTCTTCGTCGTCACCAACCGAGCAGAGAAGTCGGCCTAGCCATGCGTCATGGACTCAAGTACCGAATGGGGCTGACCGGGGCCGTCACGGTCGTGCTCGCCCTCGTCGGTCTCGCCGTGTTCCCGTTCTACTGGATGCTCATCACCGCCACCCGTACCGACGACGAACTGTTCGGCGATCGACCACCCCTGTTGCCCGACCCGTCCGGGCTGGGCACGTTCGCCGACGTGTTCAGTGACACGACCATCGTCGACTGGCTCACCAACAGCGCCCTGATCGCCGCTGGGACGACGGTCCTGACGATGGCACTGGCCGTGCCGATCGCCTACGCCATGTCACGGTTCGACTTCCGTGGCAAGGTGCTCGTCGGCATCGGGCTCCTCGTGACCCAGATGCTTCCCGAGGCGGTGCTCGTCGTGCCGCTGTTGTCGGTGTTCAAGACGCTCCATCTGCTGGACAGCCGCAGTGGGCTCGTACTGGGCAACACCGCCTTCGTGCTGCCGGTCGTGACCTGGATCCTCAAGAGCGCCATCGACACCGTGCCACGCGACCTCGACAACGCGGCCAAGATCGACGGCTGCTCACCGGTCAGCATCCTGTGGCGAGTGATCGTTCCCATCGTCGCGCCCACCATGGCAGCCGGGTCCGTCATCGCGTTCTTCCACGGGTGGAACGAGTACATCTTCGCGGTGAGCTTCCTTACCGACCCCGGGCTCCAGCCGATGTCCGTGGGCCTCGCCGGATTCATCGGGGAGATCAGCACACCGGTCCAGACCGTCATGTCCGTCGGAATGATCTACACGCTGCCCGCCGTGGCGCTCTACCTGCTCATGCAGCGCTACATCGTGTCGGGCATGGCCGCCGGAAGCGTCAAGGGATGACGGCGACGACCCATACCGCCGCCGACGGGTGAGCCAACCCGGCCGATGGGCCGCGCGACGAGGGCTTCGCGCAGTGGCTCGTCGACACCGACAAGGTGGTCCTCTCCTCCACTCTCGGCGAGGCCCCGTGGGAGCGGACGACGGTCGTTGACAAGCCGACCACCGAGGTGGTCGCGGACCTCAGGGCGACCGAGGGCGGCGACATTCTCGTGCTCTCCAGCGCGAGCGTCATCAAGGCGCTGCTGGCGGCCGACGAGGTCGACCGGCTGGCGCTCACGATCTTCCCGGTCTTCCTCGGCGGCGGGCCGCGCCTCTTCGACGACGGCCTGCCCTCGGGGCAGTGGGCGCTCGCCAGCCAGGCCGCCGGCGAGCGTGGCACGTTGGCTCTCGTCTACGACCGCGTCCGCTGAGCCAAGGCTGCCGGCGCACGAAGGTGGGGTCCATTCATCCGGCTGGTGCCCGGGCCACGATCGACAGGCGGCCCTGCTGCTCCAGCACCGCGAAGTCGATCCCACCCGGGTCGGTCACCCCGTGCCCGCGCAGCAGCGCGTCGAGATCGGCACGGGTCAGGCCGGCCACGCGTAACTGGTCCTCCAGGACCTGGCCGTGCGCCACCAGGAGCAGGGGTGCGTGGTCGACCAGGCGACGGCCCAGCCGGGTGAACCGGACCCGGGTGAGCACGGCGTGGGCGAGGAGGATCGCCAGCAGGGTGACCATACCGGCCAGGTAGCTGGCGTCCGGCGCGCTGGGCAGCCGGCCGACGATGGCGCCGACCGCGACGGCGGCCACGAAGTCGTACGGAGAGACGTCGCCCACGGTGCGGCGGCGGCTGATCCGGAAACCGGCCACGGCGGTGACGTAGAGCAGCACCGCCTTGAGCCCAACCCAGACCAGCTCGGGCGGGTGCCCGATCAGCGCCCTCACGGCCGCCCGCTCGGTCCGGCGGGCTCGTCCGCCGGTGGCGACCCGGGTTCGGCCGGGTCCGGCGGGGGCGGCCCCCGACGGCCGCCGCGCCGCCGGTGGTCGAGGAGGAGGCCGACCAGAAGCGATCCGGCGGCGGCGGCGCGACCCCAGCGGCGCAGTGCGGTGCGGACCCGGCCGGGCGGCGGGGGCGGCGGCGGGCCGGGCACCACCGCCCGGTCCACGCCCGGGTACGCGAGCCGGGCTGCCCCGACCGCCTCCTCCCGCGACGTGACCGCCCGGTTGCTGGTGAGAGTCACCTGCCCGGTGTCGTCCCGGTAGCGCCACCGCCACAGCGCACCCTCCGGCCACAGCTCGACCTGCCCCGGTCGGTGCAGGTCGGGGACCTCGGGTTCGTCCTCGCGGGCCGGGCGCCGGGGCGCGGGGCGGGTCGCCCGGCGCAGGTCGGCGCGGGTGAGCTCACCGAGCGAGGATGCCTCCCCGCGGCGCAGCGCCCGCGCGACGAGGAAGGCGAGGACACCGGCCAGGACCGGCAGGACGAGCACCAGGATCCGGAACACTGTGAGCAGGTCGTAGACCGGCACGCGGAGGAGCCGGGCGAGGATGTCGTCACCCGCGGCCACGACGAGCAGACCGTAGAAGGTCAGGGCGCACACGCCGATGCCGATCCGGGCCGGGTGGTCCCGGGGCCGGTCGAGCAGTTGGTGCAGCTGGCGGTCGCCTGTGCGCCACCGTTCGAGGAACGGCCACAGGTAGAGGAGGAGGAAGGTCAGCCCGCCGAGGACGACGCCGGGGAAGAACGGCGCCGGCACCAGGTACCCGCCGATGCGGAACTCCCACGGCGGGAACAGGCGCAGCGCGCCGTCGCCCCAGGCGACGTACCAGTCCGGCTGGGCCGGTGAGGTCGACTGTGCGGGCTCGAACGGGCCGTACAGCCAGACCGGGTTGATCTGGACCAGGCCGCCGAGGGCGAACAGCACCGCCAGGATCCAGGAGAAGAGGGCGAGGGTACGCAGGGTGTAGCTCGGCCACAGCCGGGATCCGACCACGTTGTGCTCGGTCCGGCCCGGGCCCGGGAACTGGGTGTGCTTCTGCCGAACCACGGCACCCAGGTGCAGCGAGATGAGAGCGACGAGGACGGCCGGTACGAGCAGCACATGGGTGACGAACATCCGAGGAATCATCTCGTCGGACGGGAACTCGCCACCCAGGGCCAGTGCGACCAGCCACGTACCGACCACGGGGATGGACTCCACCACGGAGGTGATGATCCGCAGGCCCAGCCCGGACACGAGATCGTCGGGCATCGAGTAGCCGGTGAAGCCGTTCGCCAGGGCGAGGGCGAGCATGGTCACGCCGATCAGCCAGTTGAGTTCGCGCGGCTTGCGGAAGGCCCCGGTGAAGAAGATCCGGGCCAGGTGGAGCGTGATCGCCGCGACGAAGGCCAGCGCCGCCCAGTGGTGGGTCTGCCGGATCAGCAGGCCGGCCCGGACGTCCCAGCTCAGCCGCACGGTGGAGGCGTACGCGGCGGAGGTGGTCGCGCCGTCCAGGGGAGCGTAGGAGCCGTGGTAGACCCGGTCGGCGGAGCTGGCGTCGAAGAAGAAGGTGAGGTAGACCCCGGTGAGGATCAGCGTGACGAACGAGTAGAGCGCGATCTCGCCCAGCATGAACGACCAGTGGTCCGGAAAGACCTTCGCCAGCGCCCGGCGGGTGATGGGCGAGAGCCGGAACCGGTCGTCCAGCGCGCGGGCCAGGCTGCCGAGAATCATGGCCGGCTCCAGAAGCCGGCGCCGGGCGGCGAGGTGAAGTCGCCGGTCGCCCGGAGGTAGCCGTCGGAGCCCACCTCGACCGGCAGTCCCGGCAGCGGCCGGGCCGCGGGGCCCGCGACCGGCCGGGCACCCGCCAGCAGGTCGAACGACGACTGGTGGCAGGGGCAGAGCACCCGGCCGGTGCCCTTCAGGTAGAGCCGTACCGGACAGCCTGCGTGGGTGCAAAGCAGCGACCAGACGGCCAGTCCGCCGAGGTGCCCGCCAGCGGGCTGGCGGATGAAGCGCCCGGGGTCGAGACGGACCGCGAACGCGGGGGCGTCCCCGACGTCGACGCCGCCCTCGGGGAAGACCCCGACGAGCGTCTCGGCGGGCACGTCCTCCGGGCGCAACGGTCGTCCCTCGCTGTCGACCAGCCGGACGCCGGGCCCCCACGGGGTGTCCTTCAGCGACCGCGCCGGGCGTTGCCGGCCCGACGGGAGCAGGGAACGCAGCGGGAACAGCGCGGCGACGCCGAGGGCGGTCAGCGCGAAGCCGAGCGCCGCGAGCAGCCCCCACCGGCGCGTGGGGCTGTCCGGCGCGTGGAGCACGGCTGCCGTCATCGCCTGCTCGGCCGGGGGCGGGGTGAAGCCCTCGTGCTCCTCGACGTAACCGCCGACCCGGACCAGCCGCCGGGACCAGACCGCGAGCCCCACCGCCAAACCGGCGAAGGCGACCGCCAGGCACACCCCCTCCCACTGGGTTCCGCCGTCCAGCCCGTACGTGACCGCGAAGCCGATCGCCCCGGCGGCGCTCACCAGGAACGCGCCGGTGATCCGGCGGCTCGCGGCCCGCTCGGCCTTCGGCTGAGTGCCGCCGCTCATCACTCACCCGCCCTTCGGCTCAGCCAGCGCACGGCGCCCACCAGCAGCCCGAGCACCACCACCCAGGCGACCAGCCCCTCGGCCAGCGGACCCAGCCGGCCGAGCGGGTTGCCGCCCCGGTCCAGCCGCTCGCCGCGCAGCTCCCGGACGTAGCCGGTCAGGTCGTCGACCTGCCGGTCGGTCAGCACCTGGCTGGGAAAGGCCGGCATCAGTCCCGGCCCGACGCGGACGGCCTCGGCGACCTGGGTGGGCGAGGCGTCGTACAGCGGCGGCGCGATCCAGCCGTTGGTGAGAGCGGCGCCCGAGCCGGTCGCCCCGTGGCAGGGCGCGCAGTTGGCGGCGAAGAGATCTCGGCCCGAGACGACGTCGCCGGGGCCGACCTGGGGGATCTGCGGGCCCCCGCCGCCGAAGCTGGCCACGTGGTCGACCAGCGCCGAGATCTCCTCGGGGGAGAAGACCGGCGGCCGGCGCGACGACTGTTGCACCTCCTGTGTCACGGGCATCCGGCCGGTGGAGAGCTGGAAGTCCACCGAGGCCGGGCCGACGCCGATCAACGACGGCCCGCGCTGCGACCCCTGCCCCTGCGGGCCGTGGCAGCTCGCGCACTGCTCCAGGTAGAGCCGGCTGCCCAGGTCGGCCGCGGGAGCGGTGGTCGCCGGGGTCGGCGCGGCCGGGCCGGGCGCGGACGCGAGCGCCACCGGTCCCGCGGCGAGCACCAGCACGACCCCCGCCGCGAGCGCCCGGCGTGGATGCGCCGCCGGCAACGTCACCGCTCGTCGTCGCCGCATCGATCAGTCCAGGGTGTAGAGGTAGGCCGCGATGTCCTGCGCGTCGATCGCGCTGACGCCCAGCTTCGGCATGGCGGTGCCCGGCTCGACGGCCTGCGGATCCATGATCCACCGTTGCAGGTTGTCCGCGTTGTTGGGCAGCTCACCGGCGACGTAGGAACGGGCGCCGAAGCGGGTCAGCGGCGGGCCCACGAGTCCGTCGGCCCGCGCGACGCCGGGGATGGTGTGGCACGAGCCGCAGCCGTACCGGGCGATCAGCTGCGCGCCCCGGTCCGGGCGGCCGGCCCGGGACTCGGGCGGCGGCGGTGGCGACGTCGACGCGCACCCGGTCACGGCGACGATCGGCAGCACCGCCAGCACGGTCGCCAGAACCCAGAGCCGACCGCTCATCGCACCGTTCCTTCCGTCGTGGTGCCGGTCGCCGCCGGCTTCGGGGGCCGGCCCGGACAGGCGGCGACCAGACGGTCGGGTCGCTCCCGGTTCAGCTGCAGCAGCCAGTTCAGGAAGATCGCCAAGGTGGCCACCAGCACGACCAGGTCCATCGGCGCCCACATCAGCAGCCCGGCGAGCTGCTGGTCGGCCAGCGGGTCGGGGCCGAGGACGCGCGCGGGATAGACCGGTTCGGGGGCGAAGGTGAGGGCCGCGCCGAGGGCCGAGGCGGGCAGCATGGTGCCGACCAGCAGCAGCACCGACACCGGTGCCGGGGTGCGGTGCCCGGCCGCGCCGAGCACGGGCGCCCACAGCAGCCAGGCCGCCGCCACCAGGCTCAGATGCTCGGCGGTGTGCACGACCGGGTGGTCCACCGCGGCGACGTACGGGCCTGGCAGGTGCCACAGCCACAGGACGAGGGTCTGCCCCGCTCCCGCCAGCAGGGCGTACCGGGTCGGACGGCGCAGCCAGCGCACCGGCCGTGCGGCCCGCACGCGGGCCAACTGCCGGCGCAGCGACCGCGGCGCGGCCAGGGTCAGCGGCAGGCCGGCCGCGCCGGCCGCGAGCAGGGGGCCAGCCACCAGCGCGAACAGCATGTGCTGGGCCATGTGCCCGGCGAAGGAGGACTCCGCCAGCCGATGCAGCGGGCCCTGGTCAGCCGCCAGCGCCACCAGCAGCCCGCCGGCGAACGCGCCCACCCGCCGGCCCGGCACCACCCGGCCGGGGCCACGGCGCGTCCACACCTCGTGCACGCCCCGGCCGTAGCCGGCCGCGATCAGGCAGAGCCCGGCGACGACCAGCATGGTCAGCAGGCCGTCCGCGACGTCGCCCGGGCCGGGCCCGTGGGCCCGGTAGCCGCTCACCGCTGACATGGCGGGAACACCAACACGGCGACCCCGCCGAGCACGATGATCGCCAGAAACAGCAGGTTCGCCCAGACGCCCACCACGGCGAGCAGCCGCGACCGGCTCGTCGCCCGGTCCGCGTCGCCCGCCGCCTGCGCCCGCGCGGTCCGCCACCACACGAACGCGGCCACCAGAAGCGATCCCGCGGTGGCCACGGCGGGTACGACCACGGCGATGCCGAGCGCCTGCCAGAGCGGCACGCCGGAGATGTGCTGGGATCCGGCGGCGCAGGCCAGTTCGTCCAGGCTCCAGGCGGCGAGCAGGTGCACCGCCCAGGCGACGGCGCCACCGAGCACGCCGTACCAGAGCAGCAGCCCGCCGGCGAGGCGGATCCGCGGACCGGGCTGGGCGCTCATCACAACCGCGGGGAGAGGTAGATGGTGAACAGGATGGCCACCCACACCGTGTCGACGAAGTGCCAGTAGATGGCGACGTTGCGGACCCGGTCGTGGCGGTGGGCGCCGAAGCTGCCGCCGCGCAGGGACGCGACGAGCAGCCAGCCGATCATGGTCAGTCCGACCAGCACGTGCAGCCCGTGGAATCCGGTGATGACGTAGAACAGCGAGCCGTACGCGTTGGTGGTCAGGCTGAACATGTGCAGCTTCTCGTCGTACTCGGTGCCCTGCAACAGCAGGAAGGTCGTCCCCATCAGGAGAGTGGCCGCCATCCCGAGCCGCAGCCGCCAGCGTTGGCCGTGCCGGATGCCGCGCTCGGCCCACATGACCGGCAGGCTGCTGGGCACCAGGATCGCCGTCATCACCAGCGGCTTGAGCAGCGTCGGGTCCTCGATGCCGGGGGGCGGCCACTGCGGGCCGTACTGGAAGCGCAGGTAGAAGTAGCTGCCGAGCAGGCAGGCGAAGAGGGTGGCCTCGGTGGCCACGAACATCACCATGCCCCACCAGCCGGTGGGCCGGCCCGCCGGCAGTTCCGTGGTGAGCGCCTCGGCGCCGGTGGCCGCGGCCACGACTCCGCCCCGGTCCGTCATGACGCGACTCCGAGTTCCTCGTCCGGGCGGCGCGTCGGCCAGAGCCAGGCCGCGACGGTCGCCGCCACCGCCACCACCGCGGCGACGGCGACCGGGTACCAGGCCAGCAGCATGGCGACGAAGAAGACCAGCAGCGCGCCGGCGAGCACCAGGGGCTTGAAGGTGGGCTCCGGCATCTGCACCGCCCGCTCGGGGCGCGCGTCCAGCTCGCTGGTGAACAGGGTGCGCCGGCCGTGGCTGAGGATGCGGTCCTCGGTCGCTCCCGAGGTGGTCGACTCGACGGTGCGCTCGTCCCAGGTGGGATGCACGCTGTGCACCTGCGGGATCACCAGGAAGTTGTACGGCTCGGGCGGTGACGCGGTGGACCATTCGAGGGTGTCCCCGTCCCACGGGTCGGCCGGCGCGGGCCGGCCCCGCCGCACCGCGTGCACCACCCCGACGAGCACCAGCAGCAGGCTGACCGCCAGCAGGTACGCCCCGATCGTGCTGACCAGGTTCCAACCGTTCCATCCCAGGTCGCCGCGGTAGGTGTAGACCCGCCGGGGCATGCCGAACAGGCCGTAGAGGTGCATGGGGAAGAACGTGACGTGCATGCCGGTGAAGAACAGCCAGAACGCCCACCGGGCGAGCCCCTCGTGGTACATCCGGCCGGTCAGCTTGGGCAGCCAGTAGTAGATGCCCGCGAGGATCGGGAAGACCGCGCCGCCGACCAGCACGTAGTGGAAGTGGGCCACCACGAAGTAGGAGTCGGTGACCTGCTGGTCGAACGCGGTCAGCGCGAACATCGCGCCGGTGAAGCCACCGAGCACGAAGGTCACGATGAACCCGATGACGAACAGCAGCGGCGCGCGGAGCACCAGCCGGCCGAGCAGCATGGTGGCCAGCCAGGCGAAGATCTGGATTCCGGACGGGATGGTGATGATCGTGCTGGCCGCGCTGAAGAAGCTGTACGACAGCTGCGGCAGTCCGGTGGCGAACATGTGGTGTACCCACACCCCGAACGAGATGATCGAGATCGCGACGATCGCCAGCACGATGAGCGGGTAGCCGACGACGCCCCGGCGGGTGAAGGCGGGCAGCACGGCGGAGACGATGCCCAGCGCCGGCATCACGATGATGTACACGTCGGGGTGCCCGAAGATCCAGAACAGGTGCTGCCAGAGCAGCACGTTCCCGCCGTGGGACGGGTCGAAGAAGTGGGCGCCGAACCGGCGGTCGAGGAAGAGCAGCGCGTTGTCCGTGTTCAGCGCCGGCAACGCGAAGATCACCATGAACGCGGTGGCCACGATCGCCCAGACGAACAGCGGCACCCGGTTGAGCGACATCCCCGGCGCGCGCAGCTTGAGCGCGGTGACGATGAAGTTGATCGCGCCCGCCGTGGTCGAGATGCCGAGGAAGAGCAGGCCGAGCGCGTAGACGTCCATGTGCAGGCCGGGGTTGTTCCGCACGTCGTTCAGCGGCGCGTAGGCGAACCAGCCGTTGTTCGGGGCGGCGCCGAAGGGCAGGCTCGCCCACATGAACAGCCCGGCGAACAGGAACACCCAGTAGCCGAAGGCGTTCAACCTCGGGAACGCCATGTCCCGGGAGCCGATCATCAACGGGACGAGGAAGTTGCCGAAGCCGAACAGCATGGGGGTGGCGAACAGGAAGATCATCGCCGTGCCGTGCATGGTGAACAGCTGGTTGTACTCCTGTGGGGAGAGGACCTCCGCCTCGGGCCGGGCCAGCTGGGTACGCATGGTCAGCGCGCCGAGTCCGGCGAGGGCGAAGAAGAACCCGGCGGTGACCAGGTAGCGCCGGCCGATCTTCTTGTGGTCCACCGTGGTGAACCAGGCGCGCAGCGACCGGGGCTCCTCCCAGTGCTCGGTCAGCCGAGCCAGGTCGTCCCGCCCGACGCCGGGCGGTGTGCCGGTGGTGGTGGACATCGTCGCACCTACTCCAGTGACCGCAGGTAGGCGATGAGGTCGGGCAACCGGGCGGCGTCGACCGGCTGCGGGGGCATCGCGTTGCCGGGCTTGACGGTCTGGGAGTTGGCGATCCACCCGCCGAGGTGCCCGGCGTCGTTGGGCACCGCCCCGGCGCCGATGCTCCACCGCGAGCCCACGTCCGACAGGTCGGGCCCCACCCGCCCCTGCGCGCCGGTGCCCCGGATCGAGTGGCAGGCGGCGCAGGTGCCCTGCACGAACGCCTGCTGCCCACGCCGCTCGGCGTCGGTCCGGGGCGCCCGGGCCGGAGCGTCCAGCCGGGCCAGCCAGGCATCGAACTCGGCGCGGGACTGCGCCACCACCAGGAACGCCATGTGGGCGTGCTGGGTGCCGCAGTACTCGGCGCACTGGCCACGGTAGCTACCGGCCTGCCGCGCCTCCAACCAGGTCTCCCGGGTCTCGCCGGCGATCAGGTCCGTCTTCGGCATGAGCTGCGGCACCCAGAAGCTGTGCAGCACGTCGGCGGTCCGCAGGCGCACCTTGACCCGCTCCCCCACCGGGATGTGAATCTCGTTGGCGGTGGCGCCGGAGGCGTCCGGGTAGCGCACCTCCCACCACCACTTGTGGCCGGTGACCTCCACGGTCAGTGCGTCCCGGCCCTGGCCGGCACCGAGCGCGGCGAGGTCCCGCAGGCCGACCCCGTAGACGGCCACCAGGATGACGAAGGGAATCGCGGCCCCGGCTATGGTCACGAACCGCAGCGGCTGGCCGTGGCGCACCCGTGCGGCACCCCGCCGGAACACCAGCGCCCAGGCGAGCAGCGCCATGACCTCGACGAAGACCACCACGGAGATCCAGAACAGCAGCCACCAGAGGCCGCTGATCCGCGCCGCCCCGGTCCCGGCGGGGTTCAACGCCGACGGGCTGTCGCCGGAACAGCCGGCGAGCAGCAGCAGGCCGGACAGCAGCGGCAGCACCGCCCAGGGCCGGCGCTGCCGCCGGGCCGGGCGTGACCTGGTTTCCACTGTCGTCTCCACCGGGAAGAACCCTAATCACGGCCGCCCGGCTTCCTCCGTTTTATTCCGAAAGGCGCTGTATGTGGGGCCGAGCGCCTTATGGTGGGCTCCACAGTCCCCACCCTCAGCGAAGCGCCTCCTGGGCGCGGACAGGGAGATCATGCGCGCCCGCAGCGTGGACCTCGTCGCGGACACCGCCCGGGCCGCCGCCGCCCGCCGAACAATGGCATGGTTCGCCGCCGGGCTCGCCGCCGCAGCAACCGTGACCGGGGGCTGGCTCGCACCACCCGACGAGGTGCAGGGCCACGCACAACGGCTGATGTACCTGCACGTTCCCGCCGCCTGGACCGCATACGCCGCATTCGCCGTCGTACTCGCCGGCAGCGGAGCATACCTGCACGGCCGCGACCTACGCTGGGACCGGTTCGCCCGAGCCGCCGCCGAAGTCGGCGTCACCCTGACCGCCGCAGCCATCGCCACCGGAGCCCTCTGGGGCCGACTGGTCTGGGGCACCTGGTGGGCCTGGGACCCCCGACTCGTCAGCACCGCCCTGCTCCTGCTCACCTACACCGGCTACCTCGCCCTACGCCACGCAGCCGCCGAACACACCGGAACCCACAACGGCAACAACCACCAGACAGCCCGACCGGCCGCGATCCTCGGCACAACCGCATTCCTACTCGTACCGGTGGTCCACTTCTCCGTCCTCTGGTGGCGGTCGCTGCACCAGCAGGCCACCGTGCTCGCCCCCGACCGCCCACCGATCGACCCACGCATGGGCCTCGCCCTGCTCCTCGCCGTGGCCGCCGCCACCCTCGCCGCGCTCTGCGTCCTGCTACACCGGGTGGTCCGGCTGGAACGCCGACTCGGCGCGGACGCCGCCCCCGCCGCCGAGCGCCTCCCGGCCCGGGTCGGATGAGCCGTCGCCGGGCCGGCCGGGCCGCTGTCGTCGCCGTGCTGGCCGCCGCCGGCGCGCTGTTGGTCGCCGCCGCGCTGGCCGACACCCTCACCTACTACCGCACCCCCGCCGAGGTGCTCGGCGACCCCGCCGCGGCCCGGGACCGGGTCCGCCTCGGCGGCGACGTCGTGCCCGGGTCGCTGCGCCGCGACGGCGACCTGCTGGTCTTCCGCCTCGCCGAGGGCGGTCGGGAGATCACCGTCGAGCAGCGCGGCGTGCCGCCGGAGACGTTCCGGGAGGGCGAGGGGGCGGTCGTCGAGGGCACGCTGTCGCCCGACGGCGTGTTCCACGCCGACCACGTCGTGGTCCGGCACGGCAACGAGTACCGCCCGGCCACCAGCCTCCCGGAGCCCGCCCGTGCTCGGTGACCTGGGCACCGCGAGCCTCGCCGCCGGACTGCTCTGCGCGACCCTGACCGCCCTGCTCTGGCTACGGGTGGCCCTGTTCGCCGCACCCACCCGGCCGGCCCGGCTGGCCTCCGCCGCGACCCTGGCGGCCGCCACCGCCGCCTGCGCCCTGCTGGAGGCGGCCCTGCTGCGGCACGACTTCGGCGTGGAGTTCGTCGCGGAGAACGGCGGGCGGCACGTCCCGGCGTACCACACCGTGACCAGCCTCTGGGCGGCGCTGGACGGGTCGCTGCTGCTCTGGCTGCTGGTCCTCGCCGGGTACGCCGCCCTGCTGGCCCACCGCCGCCGGTACCCGGCCCGGCTGCACGCGTACGCCATGGCGGTCGTCAGCACCGTGACCGTGTTCTTCTTCGCGCTGTCCGCGTTCGCGGCCAACCCGTTCCGGCCGGTGAGCCCGGTGCCCGCCGACGGTCCCGGCCCGAACCCGCTGCTGCAGCAGCACCCGGCGATGGGCGTGCACCCGCCGCTGCTGTACGCCGGGTACCTGGGCCTGGTGGTGCCGTTCGCGTTCGCGCTCGCCGCGCCACTGGCCGGGCCGCAGGGGCGGGACTGGGTGCGGGCCGCCCGCCCGTGGACGCTGGCCGCCTGGGCGGCGCTGACCGCGGGCATCGGGCTCGGCGCCTGGTGGTCGTACGCGGTGCTGGGCTGGGGCGGCTACTGGGCGTGGGACCCGGTGGAGAACGCCTCCCTGCTGCCGTGGCTCACCGCCACCGCGTTCCTGCACACCGCCACCCGCCGCGGCGCCGGCCGGGCCGGCTGGAACCTGGTGCTGGCCTGCGCGAGCTTCGTGCTGGTGCTGTTCGGCACGTTCCTCACCCGCTCCGGGGCGGTGTCCAGCGTGCACGCCTTCACGGACTCGCCGCTGGGGCCGATGCTGCTCGGCTTCGTGCTGCTGGCGGTGGTCGCGGCGACCCTCCTGGCCGGCCGGCGGGCGCCCGAGCCGCCCCGCCGCGCCGCCGCGCCGGCCCTGTCCCGCAGCACCGCCGTGCTGGCCAACAGCGTGCTGCTGGTGACGATCGCGGCGGTGGTGCTCGTCGGCACGGTCTTCCCGCTGCTGTCCAGCCCGCTCGGCGGCGTACGCACCTCGGTGGGCCCGCCCTACTACCAGCGGACGGCGGTGCCGCTGGCGGTCGCTGTGCTCCTCGTCATGGGGACGCTGCCGGCGGTCACGGCCCGCGCGGGGGGACTCCGGCGGCTCGCCGTGCCCGGGGGCGTCGCGCTGGCCACCGTCGCGGCGGTGGGGCTGCTCAGCCGGCCCGGCCCGGCGGCGCTGACCGCGTTCGGCGCGGCGGCGTTCGTGCTCACCGGCGTGGCCACGGAACTGGCGGAGCGGATGCCACACCCCGGCCGGTCGCGACGCGGCGACTCCGGCGCGGCCGCCGCCGGGCGCCGGCACCGGCGGCCCGGCCGGGTCGGCGGGCTGGTCGCGCACGCCGGGATCGCCCTGGTCGCCGTGGGCGTGGCCGGATCTGCCGCGTACGGCCGCGACGTGGAGCGGGTCGTCGGCGCCGGGGAGACGCTGGGGGTGGCCGGCGCGTCCGTGCGCCTGGTCGGCGTGGACCGGACCGCCGAGGAGGGGACGATGACCGTCCGGGCCCGGCTGCGGCTGACCGGTGCGGGCGGCGAACGCACCCTCGCGCCGGCGCTGCGCTACCACCCCGCCCGGGACGCCACTGTCACCGTGCCGGCGATCCGCACCGGGCCGCTGCGGGACACGTACGTCACGCTGCTCGCGGTGGCCCCGGACGGCGGCAGCGCCACCGTGCGGCTGGCGGTCAACCCGCTCGTCGGGCTGCTCTGGACCGGCGGCGCGCTGACGGCCGCCGGGGGCCTGCTCGCGGCGGCCGGCGCCGTCCGCCCGCGCCGCCGGGCCGCCGCCCCGGCGGGACCCGGGCCGGTGCCTGCCGGGACGCCGGCATGATCCGCCCCCGTTTCCGTACGCCGCGCGTCGGCCCGGCGCTGGCGCTGGCGCTCACCGCCGCCCTGGGCACGGTCCTCGCCCTCGGCCTGCGGCAGCCCGCGCCGCCGCCGGACTCCGCCGCGGCCCGCGGCACGCCCGCGCCGGCCCCGGCGCTCGCGGGCGCCACCCTGGACGGCGGCCGGTTCGACCTGGCCGACGCCCGTGGTCAGGTGGTGCTGGTCAACGTCTTCGCCTCCTGGTGCGGCCCCTGCCGCGACGAGCTGCCGCTGCTGGTCGACGCCGACCGGCGCTGGTCGCCGCAGGGGCTGCGGCTGGTGGGGCTGAACGTCCGGGACGGGGCCGACGCGGTCCGCGCGCTGCTGGAGCAGACCGGCGCGCAGGGGTTGACCGTGCTGCCGGACCCGGACGGCACCCGGGCGGTCGACTGGGGGGTCCGGGGGGTGCCGGAGACGTTCCTGGTGGACCGCGACGGCCGGATCGTCGACCGGCAGCGGGGCGTGGTCACCGGGCAGTGGCTGGAGCAGCGGGTGGCGCCGCTGCTGGCCCGATGAGGTGGCGGGCCGCCCTCGGGGGGCTCGTCCTCGCGGCCCTGCTCGCCGCCGCCGGCGCGGGGCTGGCCCGGTCGGCCGGCGGCACCGACCGCCAGGACCCGGTGCGCGCCGTGGCCGCCGGGCTGCGCTGCCCGGCCTGCCAGGGCGAGTCGGTCGCCGACTCCCGCTCGCCGATCGCCGCCGCCATGCGGCAGGTCGTGGCGGACCAGGTCGCGCAGGGCCGGGACGCCGAGGAGGTCCGCCGGTGGTTCGTCGACCGGTACGGGCCGGAGGTGCTGGCCGACGCGCCCGGCCGGGCCGGGCCGCTGCTCTGGGCCGTACCCGCGCTGGCCCTGCTGGGCGCCGGCTGGGCCGCCCTGCGTACGCTGCGGCCCCGCGCGGCGCCGCCTGCCCCCGGGCCTGGCGCGCCGACCGGTTCCGGCTCCGGGGCAAGCGCGCTCCCCACCCACGTGCCTGCCGCGCCGCCCGGCCGGGGGGTCCGCCGGGCGTGGCGGGTCGCCTCGGTCGGGGTGGTCGCCCTCGTGGCGTCGGTCGCGGTGACCGCCGGCCGGCTCGACCGGCCGGGCCCGCCGGCCCAGCCGGCGGACCCGGTGACGGTCGCCGTCGCGCTGGCCCGTGACCTGGAGGCGCAGCGGCGCTACGACGCCGCCGCCCGGATGTACGAGGAGGCGCTGCGGGACCGGCCCGACGACGCGATCCGGCTGCGGCTGGCGTTCGCGCTGCTGCGGGCCGGCGACGCCGCCGGAGCGGAGGACTCGGCGCGGAGGGTGCTGGCCCGCGCCCCGGACGCCCCCGACGGCCTGCTCGTGCTCGGGCTGGCGCAGCGCGACCGCCGCTCCCCCGGGGCGGCGGCCACCCTGCGCCGGTTCCTCACGGTCGCGCCGGGGCACCCGGCCGCCGCCGAGATCCGCCGGCTCGTGGTCGCCGGCGGGTGAATCCTGGAAATCGGCCGACGGGCGCCCTGCCCCGATCGCGGCGACCGGTAGCGGGACGCCGGGCACGGGGAGGCGGACACGGACGGTCGGCCCCTGTGGAGCTGCCCGCACGAACGGGGCGGCGAGACGGGGCGGCGAGACGGGGCGGCCAGGGGTCCACGCGGGCTACGCGCCGAGCGGGGCGAGCCCTGCCGGATCGGAGGGGGTGCGGTAGCACAGGCGGGGCAGCTCCACAGCGTCCGACAGAGCGCGGCGGGGACCCGGTCACGGCACGTCAGAGATCGATCCACTCGCTGCGCACCGACGCCTCCTTCAGTGCGGCATCGTCCGGTTCCACCCCGATCCCCGGCCCGGTCGGCACCTCGATCCAACCGTCCCGCATGGTGATCGGCGGGGTGATGTCCCGGGCGAAGAAGCGGTCCGACGCCGACACGTCGCCGACCAGGGAGAAGTTCGGCAGCGCGGCCAGCGCCAGGTTGGCCGCGCGGCCGATGCCGGTTTCCAGCATGCCGCCGACCCACACCGGCACGCCGTGTGCGGCGCAGATGTCGTGGATCCGTCGTGCCTGCAGGTATCCGCCGACCCGACCGGGCTTGATGTTGATGACGGCGGCGGCCCCCGACTCGATCGCCTCGACGGCCCGCGCGGGAGAGGTGACCGACTCGTCGAGGCAGATCGGCGTACGCAGTCGCCGGGCCAGCGCGGCGTGCCCGCGCAGGTCGTCCTCGACCAGCGGCTGTTCGATCATCAGCAGCTCGAACGGGTCCAGTTTGGCGAGGTGGACGGCGTCAGCGAGCGTGTACGCCCCGTTCGCGTCCACCTGCAGGGGCACCGCGTCGCCGATGTGCTCGCGCACGGCGCGGACCGGCGCCACGTCCCAGCCCGGCTGGATCTTCAGCTTGATCCGCTGGTATCCGGCGGCCAGGTAGCCGTCGACCGCGTCGAGCAGTTGCGGGATCGACGCCATGATGCCGACGGAGACGCCGGACGGAACCGCCGGCCGGACGGCGCCGAGGTAGTCGGCCAGCGGCATGTTGGCCTGCCGGAGCTGGGCGTCCAGGATCGCGATCTCCAGCGCCGCCTTCGCCATCGGATGCCCCTTGACGGCGGTGAGGGCGTCCCCGACCGCCGCCGCGGTGACGTCGGGCAGGGCGCTGACCGCGGGAACGAGGAAGCGGATCAGCGCGTCGGCGGCGCCGTCGACGTACTCGGCGGAGTAGAGCGGCTGCGGCAGGGCGACGCATTCACCCCAGCCCACCACATCGGGCGTGACCGCCTTCACCAGGAGCGCCTCCCGGTCGTACTCCACGCCGAACGAGGTCTGGAACGGCGCCACCAGCGGCAGCCGCACCCAGTGCAGCTCGATCCGGGTGAGTTTCACGGCTCGTACGACGGGGTCGTGTGGGCCGGCACGAGGACGTACTCGTGGGTGCTGGTCATGCCCGCCACCCGGTAGTTGTCGGCGAAGAGCGCCAGGAAGCGGTCCCGTACCTCGAAGCGCTCGCGCTGGGCCCGCTGGCGGTCGGTTCTCCGAAGCATCTCGATGTCCTCCGGTACTGCGATCAGCTCTGCGCCGGGGACCACACGGGCGTGCCGCCGCATCGCCCCGGGTTCGCCGGTCATGGCCTGCTCGACCCACTCGGAACGCAGGGCCCACTCGACCAGGAGCCGGTCGGTGCGTTCGTTGGTGTTGACGCCGTCGTCGAGTCGCCCGTAGAAGTCCGGCCGGTAGGCGGTGACCGTCGCGCCGAGCTTGCACAGGTTGAAGTACCCGTTGCGGCAGACCAGCGGGTCGTACGTCCACGAGATGGCGTCGATGCCGCGCTCCAGCGCCCACCTGCGTTGATGCCGCTTGAGCGCGAGCCCCGTGCCGCGGCCGCGTTCCGCCTGGGACACGCCGGTGATGTAGGAGTGCAGATGATCCGGTCGGCCGGTGCGCGCACCGAGCATTCCCACGGTGCACCCGACCATGCGGCCGTCACGGTACGCGCCCACCACGTAGTTGCCGGAGTGGCACAGGGTCCGGAGCAGGCTGACGTTGATCAATTCGCTGCGCTCCGCGTCGGTGCTGGCGCCCCAGACCGTCCACAGCAGCTCCGCGGCGGTCTCTATCTGCTCGCCGGTGTGCAGGGTGGCGATCGTCAGCCCGGCCTGCGACGACGTGGTGCCCGAGCCGGTCGGGTCGGCGTCCGCGCCGACCGCGGTTCGCCGCTCGACCACGGCACCTTCGGTCTTCACCACCGCCACCTACCGTCCTCATGCGCGGAATCGCGACATGCAATCCCTGCTCAGCCTGGAGACATAACCACAATCTAACGCCGGCGTAGCATTCGTCGCAAATACCCGAAAAGGCCTTGCGTTACCCAGGGCGGCATACAAGATAACCCATTCAGGGGAGGCGCCGTCGACCCGGTTCGATCCACTAACGAAAGAGCTGTAGGGCATCCGGCGCCCGGTTGACCAACGCGGCGGCCATGGCGATCTGATCACGGATCCGCCGCACGGAGGCGTCCCACTGTCGGGACAGCCCGGGCCTGCCCTCCAGTCCCTCCCAGACGGACAGCGCGAACCCGTCCAGCCGGGCCGCCGGCATCCACAGGTGCAGCAGGTGATCGACGGCCGGCCGCAGCCGGTGGATGATCTGCACGGGCTCGCCGACCCCGATCTGGCTCTGCTCGATGATCGACAACAGCGCGGTCAGCAACCAGTCGTGCAGCGCCAGATCCTCACACAGCGCGACGACGTCGGCCACCGCCGCCTGCCCCAGCAACAGCCGCACGGACCGCAGGCCGTCCTCCCGGACGGTGAGCCGCACCCGGGCCGCCTGGACGTCCTCGTCGGTCAGCGCCGCCCACCGCAGCACCGTACGGCGCGCCCGCACCGGCGTCCGCCGGTCCAGCAGCGACGACCCCTGCACCTCGGCGAGGAGCCGGTTGCAGAACGCGCCCATGCCCATCGTGGACGCCCGCCTGTCCGCGTCGAGGTGGGCCGCCGCCGTCCCGGGCAGGTCGGTCCGGCCGAGGGTCTCCACCACACCGAGCCGCGCCAGGTAGTGCGACCAGGCCCGCCGGTAGCCGCCCCCGACCGGCTCGACCCGCACCACGGCGGAACTCTGCAACACCCGCCCGCCGGTGAGGCAGACCCGGCCCGTGAGCGTGCCCACGCCGCGCACCCGGGCACCCGAGCGGGCGGCGATCCGGCAGTCCACCCCGGTGAAGGTGTGCGGGCTGACCGCGTACCCGATCGGGCGTTCCGAGACGCGGACGCGCTCGCCGGCCAGCAGCGCCAGCACGTTCTCCGCCAGCTCACGGGGCACGTCGCCGGAATGGCGCAGGGCCGTGGTCTGCACCTCACCCAGGACCAGCACCGTGCACCGGTCCGGTGTCGACGAACAGATACTCGATCCGATCGACCACGGCGGGCGGCAGGGCGATCCCCTCGTCGGCGCCGCGCCCGCCGAGCTGGTCGAGTACGGCGGGATCCACCGCCACCTGCTGCATTATCGTCCGGACCGCGTTCTCGATCGGCAGGAACAGCGGGGCGCAGATCGTCATGGTCCGGTAGGCGCTGAACGGCGCCGCCCGCTCGTTGAGCCGCAGCACCGCGGGCAGCCGACGCCAGTCGTCCGGCAGCTCGTCCGGCAGCGGCCTCGGCACCGCGACCCGGCGGCCCTTGTCCCGCAGGACGCCCAGCCGCAGCAGCTGCCACACGGCGGCCAGCATCGCGCAGGACCACTGCCGGCCCCGCTCACCGTCCCGCCACAGCTCGATGTCGGCGAAGATGGAGTGGTTGACGGCGGCGTTCTCGGCAGGCGGCAGCCACGCGCTCGGCCGCTTCATCGCCTCGTGACGGTCCGTGGCCGGCGAACGCTGCCCGTTGCACAACCACCCTGTGTGACGCACCGGTGGACGGGCCCCGGTGCTGTCCGGGGGTGGGTCCTCCACGATCCGCGCCTCGACCAGTTCGGCCAGCGACAGGCCGGCCGGAGCGTCGTCCGCCGGTTCGGCCGGGTCCGCGTCGGCCGGGTCCACCGGGTCCGCGCACCCGGACTCGCGGGCGAGGTAGTCGAGCTCCAGGCCCCCCTCCCGGGCCGCCGCGAGCAATTTCGGCAGCAGTGTGCGGGGCGACTCCGGCTGCCCGAAGTAATCGTCGATCAGCACGCACGTGCTGATTCGCGCGGTCTTTCCCTGGACCGCGTCGCGGCAGGCGGCCCGGGCGGTCGCGGACCACCTGGCGATTCGACGGAAATGGTCGGTGAAAAAGTCGACGCCCCGGCTGAGGTCGGGGGAGTAGAAATGGCCCAACTCGATCGACAAATGCGAAAGCGGAATGGACTCCACCCGCGCGTCCGCGGTCGACTCGAAGAACTCGGCGTCGGCTCTCATGTGGTGGCCCACACTTCGTCGTCCACGAGGTTCCGGGCGAGCTCGTCGAACGCGGCCACCGTCGACAGGTTGGCGATGTCCCGGGCGACGACGTCGTTGTCGGAGAGCAGCTGCTCGCGCCACTGCAACACCGGATCGAGCGGAACCGAACCGAGCAACGCCAGCCGCCCGACCCGATGCCGGGCGGCGAGCCGCCGCAGGTCCTGGTCGCAGTCGCGCAGCCACGCGACCTGGGCGGGCCGCAGTCCGCGCAGCTCGGCGGAGTCCGGGTCGACCACCGCGGTGCGGACGAACCGGATCGACGCCGCCAGTCGCTCCCGGTCGTGCCCGGCGCGCTCACCGACGTCGAGGATGCCGTCCTTGCCGTAGACGAGGCCGGCGGCGGCCGGAATGTGCTGCCGGGTCCAGCGGTGGAAGACCAGCCAGCGGGCGACCACGCCGCGCAGTGCCGCGTCGGCCGTCGCCTCCAGCACCAACTGGGTCGCGTACGACCGTCCGGCACTGAGGTCGATCAGGCACATGTCGAACTCCTCGTCGAGTGCGAGAAGCAGCCGGACGCACCGGCGCAGGGCCTCCTTGTCCGGCCGGAACTCACCGCCGTCCTGGTCACCCGGGAAGAGCATGAGCTGCCCGGAGCCGGGCGGGCGGTGCCGCAGGCTGGCCCGGGCCGACCGGTTCCACACGTCGATGCGCAGGGGCTCCTCGACCGCCGCGTGCGGGTCCTGCTCCATCAGGTACGAGTGCAGCCCGCCGCCCTCCCGCACGCCCCGCGCGGCGTCGACGATCTGGAAGATCGATCCGGCGGTGGGCGAGCCGAAGTCGAAGTCGAGGTAGCAGACCTCGGCACCGGCGAGGGCGCGGCGGTACACGACGTTGCAGCTCGTGACCGACCTTCCGGTGCCGCCCTTGTCGGACGCCGCGAAGACCAGCACGCTAGTCTCCAACCTCGGATTCCCGGGCCGCGGCGAGTTTGTCCAGCTCGCGTAGGACGTCCAGGGTCAGTGCGGCGGCCGTGCCGGGCCGGGTGGGCAGCAGCCGGCGTGCCCGCCGCAGCCCGATCGCCTGCCGGCTCAGGCTGTCACGCAGCGCCGGACCACCCTCTCCCGAGCCGCGCAGTTGCTCCTCGTCGAACACGTCCTCCGCCTCGACCAGGAGTTCGGTGGCGATGTCCGACAGCATCGAGCCAGGCGGCGGCACGCCCTGGATCAGGTCGGCCGCCGTGCCCATGCACTGCATGGCCCGGGTGGTGTGGTACCAACTGGGCGTCCCGCGGCGGGGCAGCGTCGGGTACACGTTGGCCGGCTCATCCCACAGGCCGGCCCCCTTGCCGTCACGCAGCCGGCGCCGTTCCAGGTGCCGCCACGCCTCGTCGGCCAGACGCAGCAACCGGGCCCGCAGGCGGTGGTCGTTGGCCTGGGCCGCGACGGCCAGTGCCCGGCCGAGCAAGAGGGTGCCCAGCTCACCCAGCCGCCAGCCGAGTGGGGGCGCGTCCGATCCCGCGAGATCGGCGCCGACGAGCGCGACCCAGGTGCCTGGGTGGTGCAGCTTCAGGGCGGGATCGGCGGCGAGCGGACGGCGCCTGATCCGCCCGCGGTCGGCCAGATCTTCGAGCACCCGGGCGATCCGGGCCAGGTCGGAGTCGGGGGCGCCCTGGTCGAGCAGGGCGTGGCGCACGAGAGAGACGACCAGCAGACTGTAGTAGTCGCTCTCCTCCTCGTCCGTCGTCCGCCAGGGCAGGTCCTCGACCGGCCAGCGATCATCGCCGAGGGTGGCGATCGTGGACCAGTAGCGCTGGGCCAGATCCCACTGCAGGTTGAGGATCCGGGCGAGCGACTGCTGCTCCTCGTCGAGCAGGCCCTGCAGCCGGGTCTCGCGGGAGAAGAGGTCACGGATGCCGTCCACCGCCACCACCGTGAAGTAGAGGTACGGGTACGGCTCGGCGAGCCCGGGCTGGGCGTACACGGTCGTCGGCGTCTTGACCGGTTCCGCGCCCTGGACGATGCCCCAGGACCAGCCGCACTCGAACAGCAGGTCGCGGTTCTCCAGCAGCGTCTCCACCTCGTCGGCGGACGAGCCCAGCTCACGGAGGCCGGCCATGACGTCGGTCAGCGAGTTCCGGATCCGGGCGACCAGCTCGGCGGAGTACCCCTCCTCCGGGCTGACGGTCTCGCACAGCGCCCGCCCCGCGCGGCTGTCGCCCCGGAAGACGCTGAGGGTGAAACTGCGCTGGAGCCCGGCCATCGCCGCCGTCAGCCGCTTCCGCGCGTCGACTTCCACCTTGTCGATCTCTTCGCGGTGGGACGGCCGCTGCACCTGCGGCCGGTAGCCACGCAGGAACCCGATGGCGGCCGTGGCGAGCACGACCGACGTGGCGTACGAGTCGACCACCTCGAGCGCCAGCTGCTCCGGGGTGGGCTCCCGGTCGTCGTCGGGCGCGGTGGTGAGGTAGCTGCCGCCGGAGAACTCCGGCAGCCCCGTCCCGGGGTCGGTGTAGCACCGCAGGTACTCCCCGATGAGCCGGACGACCCGCTGCGGGATCTCCACGGCACCACCGAACGAGGCGAGCGCGGCGCAGACGTCCGGCTTGGTCTCGTCCGGACGGTCGAAACGGATGCCGGGCAGTTTCGTCGGCGGCAGCAGGAGGCAGAGAAGCAACTCGGCGTCACTGATGGAGTTGCGGCCGGACCGGTCGCCCCAGGAGAATGCCTGCCCCGAACCGCACCACCTGGATATCGCTTTCCACACTGACAGCAGTTCCTGGCGCGGCTGAAGTCTCATTGATCGGCAACCACCGTTCATTCACCTCGGGCAATACGCCACGCGGCGTCGTCCGCGCCGGGCAGCCAACCTCAGGAACAGTGCCTCTCCTGCGGCGCAGCATATCCCGCCAGCCCATTGGACCAACAGCGTCACATTCCGGGCGTATCAATATTTAGCCCGCATAACGGAACGGCCTATTTATGGATCATCGACAATTGGTACGCTCGTTACCGCCCATGGCAGACGAAGAGCGCTCCCGTACGCGGCCTGCGCGTCTCACCACTCGCCCGCGCCTGCCGGGAAGGCTCCCGGAAGTGGGGAGAACACCGGTTTACACCACGTCGCCGATCACGATCCTGCACTGCCGGGACTTCCTGACCACGATGCGTTCTCCGCAGGTCGGAGGGCCGGCTCCGCGCGATGTGGTCACCGCCCTGCTCGACCAACTGGCTTCCTCGGAGGTGACCCGACCGCCGGACCTGGTGATGATCGCCGGCAATCTCGCCGAGCGGGCGACCTCCGCGGAATACGAAATCGCGCACCAACTTCTCGGCACCCTGCGGGACGCGCTCGGGCTCGACGCCCGCCGGATCGTGCTGGTCCCCGGCAGCAGCGACGTCAACCGCCTCAAATGCCACGCCTACTTTCTCCAGTGCGCCGCCGACGAGGAACAGCCGGCGCCGCCGTACTGGGAGAAGTGGCAGCCGTTCGCCACGATGGTGCGCCGGTTCCACGGCACGGAACTGCCCAAGGACCAACCCTGGGGCCTCACCGAATACCCGGACCTGGGCGTCGTCGTCGCCGGCCTCAACTCCACGATGGCCCAGACCCACCTGCCGGACGACGAGTACGGCTACCTGGGCGCGGAGCAGATCGACTGGTTCGCCGACCAGCTCGCCGCACCGGCCCGGCGCGACTGGCTGCGGGTCGGCGTGCTGCACCACCGGCCGGACGGAGCGGACGGCGGCGGCCGGCTCGCCGACGCCGACCGGTTCGTCACCGCCCTGGGCCCGCACCTGGACCTGGTCGTGCACGGCCAGCCGGACGGGCCCACCGTGGCCCTCCTCCCCGGTGGCGCGCCGGTGATCGGCGGCGGGAACGGCGGCTGGCAACTCCTCGAGGCGCATCCGGACCACGTACGGCTGCACGCGCTGCCACCCGGTCCGCACCCGGCCGGCACCGACCCGGTCCCGCTGCCGTACCCTCCCCCGCGCCGGCCGGCGCCCCGCCCCCGCCCGCCGAGTCCACCGGCTGCGCTGCGCCGGCTGGCGGACCAGGTCGCGGAGGTGTGCCGGCTGCGCCACCCGGACGCCGACGTCGCCCTGGTGCCGCAGCCGGACTCGACCCGGCTCGCCTACCTGCGGATCTCTCCCGACCCCGCGCACGGCGACCGCGGCCCGGCGGAGCAGCACCCGGTCGGGGTGTGCGCGGCCGTCCCGACCCGCGACGACGTCGCGTGGTTCGGCACCGTGCTGGCCCGGTTCCGGATCGGCGGCGCCGGCCGCACCGCCAGCCTCGTGCACGTCGGCGCGGAGACGGACCAGCGGCTGCGCGACTGGGCCCGCGCGCGCGGCGTCGCCCTCGTCACCTTCGCCGACTTCCAGCTCGGGTCCGACCTCGACCGCTTCGCCGAGCGGCAGGCCGCCGTGCTGGACAGCGACCCCGTCTACCCGTCCGCCGCATACGTCCCGCAGCGCTACACGGAGTTCCTGCCGGGACCACGGGCGCCGTCCGAGGCGCCGCCGTCCACGGATCTTCTGGCGTGGCTGCGCGACTGGGTCGACGCGCCGCGCGGGCGGCTGGTGGTGGTGCTGGGCACGTTCGGGCACGGCAAGACCTTCCTCCTGCGCGAGCTGGCCCGGCGGATGCGCGGCGACGGTTGCCGGACCGTGCCGGTACTGATTGACCTGCGGGGCTTCGAGAAGGCGTACAGCCTGGACGAGCTCGTCGCCGTCCAGCTCTCCCGGCACGGCCAGCGGCAGATCGACCTGGACGCGTTCCGGTACCTGCGCCGCGAGGGCAGGGTCGCGCTGCTCTTCGACGGCTTCGACGAGCTGGCCACCCGGGTCAGCTACGACCGCGCGACCAACCACCTGGAGACGATCGTGCAGGCCGCCGAGGAACGGGCCAAGGTCATCGTCACCAGCCGTGACCAGCACTTCCTCACCGACGCCGACGTGCTGTCGGCGTTGGGGGCGCAACTCGGCGCCGACCGCCGGGTCGTCCGCCTGGCCGACTTCGACGACCAGCAGATCCTCACCTTCCTCACCCACCAGCTGCGCGACCCGGTCAGCGCCCAGCGCCGCCTCGACCTGCTCCGGCACGTCAACGACCTGCTGGGGCTGTCCCGCAACCCGCGGCTGCTCGGGTTCATCACCGAGCTCGGTGAGGAGCCCCTGCGGATCGCGAGCGACGCCGGGAACCCGATCACCCCCGCCGACCTCTACCAGCAGGTACTCGACCGCTGGTTGGCCTACGAGACCAGGCGACTGGGCCGCCTCGGTCCGCTCGCACCCGACGAGGCGGACCTGTGGGAGGCCGTCACCCACCTGGCGCTCCGGTTGTGGGACTCGCCCGACGACAGTCTCAGCCTGGACGACCTCGGAGCCGCCGCGGCCACGCTGTCCCAGCTCACCGCCGCGGCGGTCGGTGAGACGGCCGCCCTGGAACCGCAGGAGAGCGCCCACCTGCTCGGGTCCAGCACCCTGCTGGTCCGGTCCGGGCTGCGCCGGTTCACCTTCGTCCACCACTCGGTACGGGAGTGGCTGATCGCCAAGCACCTCGCCGGTCAGCTGACCGCCGGCGGCGGCGCCGCCCCCGGCCTGGTCGGACGGTCCATGTCCCCCCTCATGATCGACTTCCTGGTCGGCCTGGCCGGCCGCGACGTCATGCGCGACTGGGCGGAGCAGACCCTGGCCGACAAGTCCACCGCGCGCGGAGTCGGACGCAACGCCGTCGAGGTCCTCCGCCACCTCCGGGTGGCCACCTCGTCCCCACTCCACATGCCCGGCTTCGACCTGCGCGGGGAGGACTTCTCCGCCCGGTTCCTCGCCGGCGCCGACCTCAGCGGCGCCGACCTGACCGGCGCCCGGCTGGTGGGCGCCGACCTGACCGGGGCCAACCTGACCGAGGCCAACCTCACCGGCGCCCGCCTGGACCGGGCCGCGCTCCGGGACGCCGACCTCACCGAGGCCGACTTCACCGGGGCGAGACTGCTCGGCACGGACCTGACCGGCGCGGTGTTCACCGGCGTACGGCTGCGCCGGGCCGCGCTGGTGGCCGCGACCGGAGCCGACGGCGAGGCGCTGCGCGGCGTGGACGCGCTCGGCGCCGCACTGCCCGGGGACGCCGCCGCCGAGCCGCAGATCGCCTCGTCCGCCGTCGTGCACGCCGTCGCGGTGGCCTTCGGGGTGCGGCTGCTGGCCGGAGGTGGCGAAGACGGCGCCATCCGGGTGTGGGACGCCGGAAACGGGACCCCGCTGCGGGTGCTCACCGGGCACACCGGCGCGGTGCGGGCCATCGCCTGCACACCCGACGGCCGGTACCTGGCCAGCGGCGGCGACGACGAGACCGTCCGCGTCTGGGACACCACCACCGGCCGCACCGTACACACCCTCACCGGCCACACCGGCCGCGTACGCGCCCTCGCCTACAGCCCCCACAGCCGGCACCTCGCCAGCGGCGGCGACGACGAGACCGTCCGCGTCTGGGACACCACCACCGGCCGCACCGTACACACCCTCACCGGCCACACCGGCCGCGTACGCGCCCTCGCCTACAGCCCCCACAGCCGGCACCTCGCCAGCGGCGGCGACGACGAGACCGTCCGCGTCTGGGACACCACCACCGGCCGCACCGTACACACCCTCACCGGCCACACCGGCACGATCCACGCCGTCGGGTACGCGCCGTCGGGCGACCGGATCGCCAGCGCCAGCGACGACCGGCGCATCCACGTGTGGGACGTGGCCACGAGCGCCATCGTCCACACCATGACCGGGCACACCGGCTGGATCCGCGCCCTCGCCTTCTCCCCCGAGGGGCGGCGGCTGGCCAGCGCCGGCGACGACAGCACCATCCGGGTCTGGGACACCGGCACCGGCCAGGCGCTGCACACCCTCACGGGCCACACCGGCACCGTCCACGCCGTGGCCTACTACCAGGACGGCCGGCAGTTGGCCAGCGCCGGCGACGACGAGACCGTCCGCGTCTGGGACACCGCCGACGGCAGGCCGTCCCGCACCCTCCGGGGCGGCGGCGGTGACTCCTGTGCGCTGTGTTTCTCCCCTCGGGAGGACGATCCCTGGATGGCGGTCGGATCGGGCGACGGCGCCGTACGGATCTGGAGCGCCGTGGTCGGCGACCAGCCCCGCGTGCTCAGCGAACCGGTCGGCCCCGACACGGCCGTCACCGCCCTCGCCGTCTCCTCGGACGGCCGCTACCTCGCCTGCGCCGCCCACGACGGCGGCATCCGGGTCTGGCACCCCGCCACGGCGGCGCTCGAGGCGACCCTGACCGGGCACATCGGGGCCGTCCGCGCGATCGCCTTCTCCCCCGACGGGCGCCACCTGGCCAGCGCCGGCACCGACGGCACGATCCGGATGTGGGACGTCACCGGCCACGGCGGGGTCCGTGCCCTCGCCGGTCAGTACGGCGGGGTCACCACCATCGCGTTCTCGCCGGACGGGCACCACCTGGCCAGCGCCGGCACCGACGGCATCCGGGTCTGGCACCTCGCCACCGGGCGGCGGCAGTCCGTGCCGGGGCACGCCAACACCGTCCGGGCGGTCGCCTTCTCCCCCGACGGGCGCCACCTGGCCAGCGCGGACGAGGACGGAGCGATCAGGATCCGGGGCATCGACGCCGGCCAGCCGCCGCGGGCCCTCGCCGGGCACCAGGGTCCGGTCACCGCCATCGCCTTCTCCCCCGACGGGCGCCACCTGGCCAGCGCCGGTGCCGACGGCACCATCCGGATCTGGGCCACCGCCACCGGCCGGCTCACCCACACGCTCACCGGCCACGCCGGGTGGATCTGCTCGCTGGCCTACACCCCGGACGGCCGGCACCTCGCCAGCGCCGGCGGGGACCGCGCCGTCCGGTTCTGGGACACCACGCGCCGAGGGCCGCGGGCGGTGCTCGTACCGCTGGTCGCCGGCGGCTCGGCCGTCCTGCTCGACGACCAGCGGTACGTCCTGGCGGGACAGCCGCACGGCGAGTACTGGTACGCCATCGGCATGTGCCGGTTCGAGCCCGGCGAACTCGACCCGTACGTGCCGGCGCTAAGGCCGGTCCCGGCCGGCGGGCGGCTCTGGTGAGCCGTCCGCCCCTCCCTGGTCCGGGCTCCCCTGGCCCGCGCCGGACCGGTCGAGGTGGTCGAGCACCCGACGGGCCGCGACCCGCACCTCCACGGGTGCGGCCGGGTCGGCGACCGCCGCCCGCGCCCACCGGCGGGCGGTGTCGTGCCCGGCGAGGTCGCACAGGAACTCCACCAGCAGCGGGGACATCTCCCGGCGCAGCAGCCCGCGCACCCGGCCGGCCGGGTGGTCCGGATCCAGTTGGTCGGCGACCTCCCGGGCGACCAGCCACTCCAGGACCGAGCGGTCGACGAAGTGGAAGCGGTAGGCCGGATCGCGGACCAGCAGGGTGCCGGCGCCCAGCAGCCGTGCCGTCTCGCTGCGGCCGGACGCCCCACCACCCCGGGCGGTGGTGAGCCGGGTCAGCACGTCGGCCGCCGCACCCAGCGCGTCCGCGCCGAGCGCCGCCTCGCCCGACTCCCACAGTCGCCGGGCCAGGTAGGTCACCGCGCGCTCCAGGTCGGCCAGGGGCGTCAGGCCGAGGACGTCGTCGGCGCCGCCACGCCGCCGTTCCCCGTCGAGCCACTCGCTGATCAGCCGCCGGTAGAGGTCCGCCACGGTCACCCGGCCGTCACCCGACGCGGCCGCGCGCAGCCGCTGCTCGTCGATGTCGGCGATGAAGGCGAGCATCCGCGGGTTGCGGGCCATCCGCAGCAGGCCGCCGACCCGCCCGAGCAACTCCAGGCGGGCCCGCGCCCGCTCCGGGCCGCCGAGCCGCCGGGCCAGGAACTCGAGTATCTGCTCCCGGTCCAGGCCCACCAGCCGCACCCAGCGCACCACCGGGCCGGTCGGACCCCCGACGGAGTACGGGCCGAGCGCGTCGGCGAGCAGGTCGGCGTCCCGGCTCACCAGGACGACCTTCCCGCGGCCGGGCCGGATCCGCGCGCCGGCCTCCCACCCGGCCACCCAGTCACGCAGCCGGTCGTGGGTGGTGCGGGCGGCGAGCTCGTCGAGCCCGTCGCACAACAGCGCGACGCGCCCCTCGCGCAGCAGGTACCGGCTCCGGTCCAGGTCCACCCGGCGCAGGCCGCCCCGGGACAGGTGGATCGCCACCAGCTCGTCCAGGCCGACGCGCCAGTCCAGGCTCCGCAGATCCACCAGGATCGGCACGACCGGGTCGCGGTCGGCGTGCAGCCGGCGCGCCAGCTCCCGCAACAGGAACGTCTTGCCGGTCCCCGAGGCGCCCACCACCGCGATCATCTGCCCCTCCGGGGCGGCCAGCCAGCGGCGGAGACGGCCCAGCAGCTCGGGCGCCGGCTCGGCCGGCCCCGCGTCGCCGGCGCGGGACGCCCCGCTGTCGGGGTCGAACAGGACGTACGGCTGCGGGACGTAACGGGCGGCCGGGAACGCCGGGTCGTCGGCCAGCAACGCCGCCTGCCCCTCGGCGTACCAGAGCACGTCGTCACCGAGCTCGAAGTCGGCGAAGCTCACCAGCCGAACACCCTGGCCGAGGGCCCGGTCCCGGAGGCCGGAGTGGGCCGGCACCGACCGGCAGACCAGCATGGCGTCGCGGCCCGGACCGTCCGGCCGGACCACGTCGGCCAGGAACCGCTGCACGGTCTCCGCGCGCGGCTCACCGTCGAACACACCGATCAGGTACGGGGCGGACAGGTGATCGCCGGCCGGCGAGACCACCAGGTAACCGGCCCGCGGCGCACCCGGCGGCGCACCCGGCCACCGGTGCTCCGCGAGGACGGCACCCGGCGTACGGGCCCGGTACGCCCGCGCCACCCGGGCCACCAGGTCGGTCCGGGATCCGTCGACGAGGTCGTCCACGCCGGCCGCGCCCGCCGCACCGGCGTCCCGGTCGCCCACCTCCGGCGGCCACCAGTGGTCGCCGTACGCGTGCGAGACGTCCCGCCCGGCCGCCGCGCCCCGCCGGGCGTGGCTCTGTGGCAGCACCCGCAGCTTCCCCGGCCGGAGGTCGACGAGCTGGTACCGGTACCCGCCGGGCGTACCCGTCCCGTGCGTCGCGTCCGGCGGCAGCAAGCCGTCCGCGCCGTGGAGGCCGACCGCCGGCACCCCGGTCAGACCGATCTCACGTACGCCGCCGGGGTGGTCGTGCAGCACCACGTCCAGCTGGGCGGCCAGCAGTCGGGCGAAGGCGTCCGCGTCGCGCAGCCCCGTGTCGTCCGCGCCGTCGGTCGGGTTGTGGTGCAGCACACCGACGCGCAGCCAGCCGCGCCGTTCGTAGTCGCGCAGCCGGTCGGCGAACCACTCCAGCTGGGCGTGGCCCAGCCGACCGAACCGTTCCCCCGGTAGGTGACTCACCGACATGGTGGAGTTCAGCGCGGCGACCACCGTGCGCGCGGCGGGCACCGGCAGCAGCTGCCACGGCTGGTGCGGCTGGAACGCCGTCGCGCCGGGCAGCCTGGCGGTCAGCTCCGCGAACGGTTCCCACTTCGGCCAGTACGGCGGGACCGGCTCCGCACCGTCCGCCGCCCGGCTCAGAAAGTGGGCCAGGCACCGCCCCTCGTTGACGTCGGACAGGCCGGGGACGACGATCACGCGCCCGGTGGGCAGGCCCAGCCGCGTCCGCAGGTTCTCCAGCAGGCGATGGGCCGCCTGGTACTCCGCCGGGGTGGCCCGCCGGGCCGCACCCCCGGTGACGATCACGAGGTCGGGTGCCCTCCCCTCGCGGTGACACGCGGCCGCGAGGTCGTCGAGCAGCTCCGGGCCGGACGGTCCCGAGGCGGATCCGGCGCCGTCCGGGTCGCCCGTCGCCGGGTCGCCCTCCCCGGCCAGCCTCGACCCGCTCACCTGCAGGATCGTGAGGTGGCCGGCTGCTGCGGCGGCCGAGCCCAGCCGCGGCCCGCCGCCCGGAGCAGTCGCCGACGGCCCCGGACCGCCCGCCGGCTCCGGATCGCCAGGTGCCGCGCGCCCGGCCAGCCTGCGCAGCACCTCGGCGCGGATCTGCGCGAACGGTTGACGCAACGCCGGCACCGTCAGGCTGCCCACCGGGGCGGACACCACCGCCGTGAACGACGCCCCGGCTCGTTCCAGGTGCCGCTCCACGTAACTGGACACCTCGGCGAGGACCTGGCCCGCCTCCGCCCGGTCCAGCGTGCCCAGCAGCGCCTGGCGCACGCCCCGGCGGAACTCGAAGTGCTGCTCGTCAGCCGCCCCACCGCCGAGTGACACCGGCACGAGCAGCCCGCCGTACAGCACCTCGGCCAGGTGGGACGGGCGGGCCGAGGGCACCATCACGGCCTGCACGACGCGGATCACCGCGAGGTTGAGCGGCACCGCCGCCGACAGGTACCGGGCGAGCCGGTACGCCGGTGCCGACGCGGCGGCCCGGAACTCCCGTACCCGCCGCTCGGGAGTCGGCTCGACCGGCGGCTGCCGCGTCCCACCCGGCCCCCGGCCGGCCGCCGGACGACCCACCACGTCGTCGACGTCGCGCACGCCGGCGGGCGTCACGATCGCGTCGATGCCACCGACCGCCCGGCCGGCGACCAGGTCCGCCCAGGGGCGTAGCCACCGCGGATCGATCTCCAGAACCGGTACCGGCCCGGTGCGCTCCGGCAGGCCACGCCGCCGCCAGGCCGAGGTGAACGGGGACTCCGCGCTCGGCGCGCCGGCGCGGAGGGCGGACAGCCGGCCGGGCACCGGATCGAGACCGGTACGGGACCACAGCCGTTCCGGCAGGGGCTGGAGGATCGCGACAGGCGCGCGGCGGGCCCATCTTTTGAGCACCCGGGCCATCTCGCCGTCGTGCCACGGGCCGCTGACGCAGTCGCTGAGCACCAGGACGAGATGATCACCGGTCCGGTCGGTCAGGCCCAGCGGCGAGCGCGGCGCGACCGGCGGGTTCGGCCCGTCGAGCCGGGCGCGCGCGGTGAGGCCCATCGTCCCGTCGGGGCGCAGGCCCAGGTACACCACCCGGATCGTCCGGAACGCCCCGAGCCGCTCCAGCAGCGTACGGACCTCGTGCCCCAGCCGGTCCCAGACCCCGCCGACGGAGCTGCGGTCCAGCACGAGCGTGAGGTGCAACCACCGGTCGGTCGCCGGCCGCCAGACCGGCGTCCACAACCGACGCTCGGCGATCTGGCACGCGGTGGCCTCCTCGTCGATCGTGGCACGGTGGCCGGAGCGGACGCGCCGCTTGAGGGGGCGCAGCGCGCGCAGGACCTGTCCGCTGTTCGGCAGGGCGCCGGCGGTGCGCACCAGCAGCGGCCACCCCGGCACCGCCTCCAGGCCGAGCCCGCCGTCGCCACCCCCGCCGTCCGGGTCGGGTGCGGGAGCGTTCCCGCGGCCCGGCGCCGCCGGCCCGCCCGGGTCGCCCGGCGGTCCCGCCTCCGGGGCGGCAGCGGCCGGCCCCGGATCCTTCCCCGGCGGCACCGGCAGCCGCAGGTCCACCTGCTCGCCGCGCGACGGCGGCGACGGCGCCGGGCCGGGCCCGGAGACCACGGCCCGCGCCCCGGACCGCGGGCCGGCGGCCGGAGCGGACGACGGCCCGGCCACGTCCACCCGCAGGGCGAGCCAGACGGCCTCGGCGAGCTCGGCAGGGGTCAGCCGGACGCCGGCGGCGTCGAGAACGGCGAGCAGGCGGTCGATCCGTGCCGTCACCCCGACCCGCTCAGCTCTCGCAGCACCACGTTGACCAGTTCGTCCCGGTCGGGCCTGGCGTCACCGCTGGCCCGGTGGAGCAGGTACACCGCGTTGAGCAGCTGGTCCGTGGCCAGCTGCCCCTGCTCACGGCGGGCCAGGAAGTCGTCGATGAGATCAGCCGCCTCGGCGACCGCCTCGTCACCCAGGTGCGCCCGGACGATCGCCTCGATCCGCCGCTCGTCCGGCTGCGCCAGGTCCAACTGGACACACCGGCGCAGGAACGCGGGCGGAAACTCCCGCTCGCCGTTGCTGGTCAGCACGATGAACGGGAACTCTCGACAGCGGATCCGCCCGTCGTTCACGGTCACCGGCTCGCCGTTGTCGGCCGGACGCACCCGCACCAGCGGGACGAGGTCCGCGATCCGTTGCAGCTCCGGGATGGCGTACTCGCCCTCCTCGAACACGTCGAGCAGCTCGTTGGGCAGGTCGATGTCGCTCTTGTCGATCTCGTCGATGAGCAGCACGCGGGGCAGCGCGTAC
This sequence comes from Micromonospora sp. NPDC048830, assembly GCF_043198215.1. Classification (NCBI taxonomy): domain Bacteria; kingdom Bacillati; phylum Actinomycetota; class Actinomycetes; order Micromonosporales; family Micromonosporaceae; genus Micromonospora; species Micromonospora sp. NPDC048830. Next base: position 78,285 of record NZ_JBICUP010000009.1, on the reverse strand, counting down.
GGGGCGAAGGCGGTGCCGAGCGGCCCCAGCCGGATGAAGCTGCCGATGTCGACCGGCCCCCACCGGCTCGAGCCGTCGCCGCGGGGCACGGCGTCCGGCTCCGCGGCCCCCGCGGCGGCACCGAGGGCAGGTTGGCCGGCCGCGCGGGCGTTGGCCTCCTCGATGCGGCCGACCGCGTCGTAGTGGTAGAGGCCCGAGGTCAGCGTGGAGCGGCTGGTGATCGACCAACGCAGCACCGGGCCGAGCCGCAACTCGTGCGCCACGGCGTAGGCCAGGGTGGACTTGCCGGTGCCGGGATGGCCGGTCACCAGCAGCGGGCGGCGCAGGTGGAGCGCCACGTTGACCAGCCTGACCGTGTTCTCGTCGGCCTGGTAGGGCACTGCCCTGCGCCGGTACGGCAGCCGGCGACCCACCGGCGCGTCGCGGTCCAGCGGTGTCAGCGGCTCCCCGTCGAACACCCGCCACGGCGGGGGCTCCGCCCGGCGCAGGATGCGGTCGTCGTCGCGGTCCGCGACGCCGGTGCCTTGATAGACCAGGAACTCACCCACGCCGCTCCCCTGTCGGTGTCGCCATCCGTGGCCGCGGAAGCCGGCGACCCGGATCGTCCCACAGCAGCACGACGTCGTGGCCGCACTCGGGATGCCCGTCGGCGCCGGCCCGGTTGCGCAGCCGCATGATCCGCTCCGGGACGTCGTCCCGGCCGGCCTTGCGCAACTCGAGGGTGACCGCCTCCGCCAGCCGGCTGGCCGGACAGTCCCGGTGCGAGAGTCCGGGCTGCCCGGCGCACCCGCGCCGGCGCCACAGCACGACCGGGATGCCGCAGTGGAGCCCGACCTCGAGCGCCGCCCGCGCGGGAACCTCCTGCGGCGAGCACGGCAGCACGAGCGCGCCCAGCGAGGGTTCGAGCTGGAACCAGGCGTGCAGTGCCCGGTGCTCCCGCCGTTCCAGGCAGGAGACCGAGGTCAACGCCACCCCGATGTCCTGGCCTTCGAGCGCCTTCCAGCGTTGCCGCCAGCCGCCGAGGCGGTCGTCGTCCTCGTCGAAGCGCTCCAGCTCGCGGACCACCACCGGGTTGGTCTGCCCGATGACCGACCACGGATTGCGGTCGGGCGCCTCCAGCCACTGGTCGACGTCCTCGTCGAGGAGATCGTACGGAAGCACCAGCTCGATCAGGGGACGCGGCGCGTCGTCGGGCCCGCCCCGGGCCAGGTCCGGCAGTCGGGCCCGCAGGTGCCGCCGCAGCTCCTCCAGCGACCGGTCGGGGTCGTCCGTGGCGATCGGCGTGATGTCGCCGCCGTCGGCGTGGCGCCACAGCTCGCAGCGGTACCGCCGCCGGTTCTGGCCGGCCGGCCGCACGTACACCAGCACCGACGGCGTCCGGGAGGTCGCCGCCGACTCCGCAAGGGCGGGCCCGTCGGCCAGCCGGGTCGCCGCCTCGTCGCGGTCCCGGGGAGTCTGGGGAGACATCCGTGCCCACACCCGCAACGACTCGGCGACGGACTGCTCGCCGGCGGCGAAGGACATGTCGATCGCGTACGCCAACACGTGCGGGAAGCCGTCCTCGGCCGGTAGCAGCCCGGCCAGCTCGCTGACCACGTCGCCGTGGTCGTGCAGCGGGTGCCGGGGCGGCACCGCCAGCTCGCCGGCCACCGCCCGGTAGGTCGCCAGGTGCTGTTCGTGGCCTGCCGCCGGCAGCCCGGCGAGTATCGCGCGCAGCTCCCGCTCGGCCCGGCGGCTGACCGGTCCCGTCGCGCCCGGCAGGTCGTCGGCCAGGCCGGTCCAGCGCCGGTTGCGTCGGTGGTAGGCGTCGTGCTCCCGGCGCAGCCGCCGGTACGGGGCCGGCTCCATGATCCCACGGAGGGCCCGGACCGGAACGGCGACGCCGCCCGAGGGCTGCCCGGATCGCCGCGTCGCCTTGGTGACGGCGCACACCCCACCGGTCTCGGCGTTGAGGACCGGCGCGCCGGACATTCCCGGCTCTATCTCGTCCCCGGTCAGCCGGATCATGTCCTCGTAGCCGCCGCCGTGGGCGAACCACCCCGATGTCCGGCCGACCCGCGGGCCGTACAACCGGGCGTGCCCGACGATGACGAGCCGCGCCGACATGGTGGGCGGGTGATCGTCCAGCCACACCGCGGGATGGCCGCCGGGCGGCGCGGCCACCTCGACCACCGCCAGGTCCGGGTACGGCGCGATGCCGCGCCCGTCGAGCGCGGAGGCCCAGCGGACGGTGCCCGCCAGGTCGGCGTCGCGCCACCCGACCGTGACCCGGTCGCCGGCCGCGCCGGCCACGTGGGCGCAGGTGGCCACCAGCCCGGGGCCGACGAAGAAGCCGCTGCCCTCACCGCGCCCGGAGACCCGCACCAGGCAGTTCTTCAGCAACGCGGTCAACTGGTCGATGCTGTCCGGCGCGGCCATGCCGTCACCTGGGTTCTTCGGCCGGCGGCTCCGCGCCCGGCTCGTCGTCCCCCGGGCCCCAGTTCATCGTCACCTTCACGGCGGTCTTGCCCCCGATCCCGCCGAGCGCGGCGACCAGGCCCCGCTCGCCGACCGCCATCTCGACGCCGAACTCCACGGTCAGCCGGTCCGGCTTGGCGTGCCGCAGCCCGGCGACCACACCGGAGCTCACCCAGTCGACGATCTCGGCCAGCCCGGGAAGGTCGGCGAACCGCTCGCGGAGCCCCACGTCGCGCGACTCCTCGTCGGAGTCCACAGTGACCCACATCGTGTTGCCGGAAGGAAGTCGGACCTCGATCAACTCGCGCACGCCGCGCTCCTCCGTCCCCGTGCGGTGACTCTTCGTGCAACGGTAGTCCCACCGGGACCCGCGCAGAAGGGCCGATCTCCGCAGAGCCCCCCGACGTCCAGTGTGATCCGTCCATATTGGTCGGATATGGCGGCCCACGCGGCTCGTCCGGCCGTTGGGCGGATCCGTGCCCTGCCGGCCGGGTCAACAGTTGCAGGCGGCCGGAGCGGAGACCTACCTGTCGTCCTGACGGCCGTGGTCACGCGGAGACGGGCGGGGCCGGACGGACGGTGGCCCAACCCGGCCGGCGGATCAGGCCGACGGCCAGCAGGATGATCGAGAGCAGCGGCAGCGGGTGGCCGATGACCAGGGCGAGGGCCAGGTCGGCGAGGCCGCCCAGGACGGCGGCGACGAAGACCCAGCGCGGCCCGGTCCCGGCCTTACGGCGGCGGCGCATCGTGCCCCACGGCTTCGTCACCGACAACCAGCCCTGGAACGCGATGGCGCCGGCCATCAGCGCCGTCCCGACGACCTGCGCCGGCGACGGCCCGGCGGTCACGGAGTCGGTGAGGGCCGGCGAGAGCACGAAGATGCCGAGGTAGAGCTGGACGAGGGTGATCGTGAACTTGACGAACACCCACCAGTGCCGGAAGAAGCCCCAGGGCGTGGCGGCGGCCAGCATGACTCCCGTGAAGGCCGACGCGTCGGCCATCGGCCCGACCAGGCGGCCGTCGACGGCGTGCGCCATGGACGTCGCCGCGTCGCGGACGGCATCGTCGTCGGCGGCAAGACCGACGGCGAGGAGCACGCAGAGCGTCATGACCTGCGCCATCCACCCGACCGAGGTCAGGATGTGCAACCACACCGTGAGCTGACGCCAGGGCTTCACCACACGTCCGATGGTCGCAACGGCCCCCGCCGAGATCCATCGGAGGAAACCCGGAACCGGGCATCCGGGTTTCCCCCTGCTCCGGGTGCCGCCAAGCCGGAGGGCGAACAAGGGCCGGCGCCGCCTTTGGAGCTGCCCGCACGAACGGGGCGGCTACGACGGAACGGCGGGCAGCCCATCCCCGTGCGATAGCACAGGCGGGGCAGCTCCACAGGGCCGACAGGACACCGAGCCCACCGGCCCCCGCCGCTGCGGCATGATCGGTCGTGGCGGTGCCGGTGCCGCCGGGCAGCAGGGAGGGGGCGAGGCTGTGCTGGAACTTCCCGACGACCTGCCGGTCGTCGAGCGCCGTGCGGTGCGGCTGGTGGTGCTCGACGCGGACGAGCGGCTGCTGCTGTTCCACACCCGCGACCCGGACCATCCCCGGCTGGGCACCTGGTGGGAGCTGCCCGGCGGCGGGATGGACCCGGGCGAGACGTACCTCGACACGGCCGTGCGGGAGCTGCGCGAGGAGACCGGCATCCTGCTCGACCCGGCGCGGGTCGGGCCGCCGAACTGGCGGCGGCGGGCCAGCTTCATCCACCGGCAGCGGCGCCACGTGCAGGACGAGGTGATCCTTCCGGTACGCCTCGACGGTCCCGGCCCCGACGTCGACGAGACCGACCGGCTCGACTACGAGCGGGAGGACTACTTCGGCTTCCGTTGGTGGGCGGTCGGTGACGTGGTGGCGAGCCGCGAGCGGTTCTACCCGGGGCGGCTGCCCGGGCTGCTCGCCGCGTTCCTGGCCGGGGACGAGATCGACGAGCCCTTCGAGCTGTGGTCGTGACGACGGCCCGGGCGGGCACAGTAGACCCATGACGACGGACCTTCACGCCCCGCTGGCCCGCTACGCCGCCCGGCTGCACGCCTCGGTCGGCGACCGGCACCACGTCGCGTCCCCGCTCGGCGCCTGGCTGCTGCTCGCGCTCTGCGCGGCGGCCCCGGACACCGCCGCCGGTTCGCACCGCGAGGACGGCCTCGCCGGGTTCCTGGGCACCGACCCGGCGGCGGCCGCGCGGGCCGCCGCCGCGCTGCTCGACGCCCCGCACCCCCTCGTACCGTCGGCGACGGCGGTCTGGCACCGACCGGACGCGGACACCGCCGGCCTGGCCGCCTGGCGGGCCGCCCTCCCCCGCGCCACCGCCACCGGAGAACTGCCGGACCAGGCCGGGCTCGACGCGTGGGCCCGGGAGCACACGGCCGGGCTGGTCGAGCGCTTCCCGCTGACCGTCTCGCCCCAGGTGGTGCTGGCGCTGGCCTCGGCGCTGGCCACCCGGGTGTCGTGGGCGCAGCCGTTCGACGTCGCACCGGCGTCCGCGCTCGGCCCGGCCAGCCCCTGGGCCGGGCGGCTGACCCGGGTGCTGCGCACCCCGGCGCACGGCCACCGAGCGTGGATCGCCGCGACGCCCGAGGCCGGCGACGTGGCGGTGCACACGGCGGCGGCCCGGCCCGCCCCGGACGGGGGCGACGGGGCGGGCCTGTCGGTCGTCTCGGTCGCCGCCGCGCCCGACGTCGTCCCGGCCGACGTGCTGGCCGCCGCGTACCGGATCGCCGCCGGCGCGGACGCGGCCGAGCCGGCCGGGCGGCGGTCGCTGTTCGACCTGCCGCTGGGCGAGACGCCGCTGTGGACGCTGCGCGAGGAGGTCGTGCACACCCACGCCCGCGACGGGCGGGAGGAGCGGCACGCGGCGGTGCTGCCCCGCTGGTCCGCGCGCAGCGAGCACGACGTGAGCGAACTCGGGTTCCGGGCGGCCGTCGCGGCGCTCGCGCCGGGGTTGCGCGCCGAGGCGCGGCAGGCGACCGTGGCCAGCTACACCCGGTACGGGTTCGAGGCCGCCGCGGTCACCGGGGCGTTCGGGTTGGTCAGCCTGCCGCCGGAGGGGGTGGCCCGGACGGCGGAGCTGCGCTTCGGCCACCCGTACGCGGTGGTCGCCGTCGCCACCGACCGCCGGGCCGGTGGGGCGGGGCCGTGGCACGGGGTGCCGGTCTTCTCGGGTTGGGTGAGCGAGCCGGACGACCTGCCGGACAGCGAGGCCGCCTGAGACGCCGGTGGGGGCCTCCGGCCGACGCCGGAGACCCCCACCACAGCCCATCCGCGGGTCACACCCCGACGGGCACCTTCTCCTCCGCCTGCCGCTGCTCGGCGGCGCGGGCGGCCAGCCGCCGCTCCCGCTCCTGGGCGCCGATCAGGTCGTCCGGCAGCGAGTCCGGCACCTCGATGTCGAAGCGCCGCAGCAGCCGGATCGCGAACCCGCCGAGCGTGACGAGCACCAGGGCCGCGCCGAAGCAGACATACGCGAAGCCGATGCCGCGGCCCGGGCCGGTGCCGATCACCGCGCCCACCGAGCCGGCCAGCGCGCCGCCCGGGGCGAACATCGGCTCGAACAGGCCCGTCGCCGCCGGGGCGAGCACGGCGAAGCCGATCGGCAGCGTCGACCAGGAGATGGTCTGGTTCAGGCTGAACACCCGACCGTGGTACCGCTGCGGCACCTTGACCTGGACGATCGTGGCGTAGATCGACTGGGCCGTGGTCATCGACATGGCCAGCCAGAACACCCCGACGCAGATCATCGCCACCGAGGCGTCCAGGCCGACGAGCACGCAGCCGACCGCCGTGCCCAGGTTGCCGAGCAGCACGCCGATCATCCGCCGGTTGCGGGGGCCGCCCCACACCGACATCAGCACGCCGCCGGCCACCGCGCCGAGCGCCTCGGCCAGGGCCACCTGCGCCACCTGGGTGGCGGTGGCGAACGACAGCACCAGCGGCGTGGTCAGCACCAGCGCCGGCGCCAGGAAGATGTTGCCGATGGCGAAGTAGCCGAGCATCAGCCGGAAGCCGCGGTGCTGCCAGGAGTAGCGCAGGCCGTTGGCGATGGCCACCAGCAGCCGCTCCCTCGGCCGCCAGCCGAGCAGGTCGGGGAAGCGGACCACGGCCAGGGTCAGGATCGCCACCGCGTAGCTGGCCACGTCGATCAGCAGGATGCCCTTGAGCTCGATCGCGGCCAGCAGGCCGGCGGCGAACACGGGCATCAGCAGCATGGCGAAGCCGTTGGTGAGCTGGGTGACGCCCATCGCGTGGCCCAGGTAGCGCTTGGGCACCAGCTGGGGCACGGCCGACTGGAACGCGATGCGCTGGAACGACCCGGCGACCTGGCTCAGCGCCACCAGGGCGTAGATCATCCACAGCCGTAGGTTGTCCGTCCAGAGCAGCCCGGCCAGCAGGAGCTGGATCGCGCCGGCGCTGGAGCTGGCGATCATCATGATCTTCCGGCGGCTGACCCGGTCGGTGATCGCGCCCGCCACCGGCAGCATCAGCACGCCGCAGATCAGGGCCAGGCCCCAGAGCAGGCCCAGGTCCGCCACCGAGCCGGTCTGCGTGAACAGCCAGATCGGCAGGGCGAACGCGGTCAGCGCCGAGCCGGTCGTGGAGACGAGTTGGCCCAGCGTCACCGCGACGAACCGGCCCATGCTCGGCTTCACCACGGTCTTCTCCGCCGTCCCGGTCTCGCCGACACGCTGGTGGTCGGCGACGACCCAGCCGGCGTCCTCGCCGCGCGCCTGCGGGGTGAGCGCCGAGACGTCACCGGCCCGCACCGCCGGGTGCGTCCCCGTGACGATCTCGGCCAGCTCGTTGGCCCGGTACTTGAGGAAGAAGTGCCCGGCCTGGTCGAGGACGACCAGCCCGAGGTTGTCGCTGAGGAACTGCCACTCGACGTACCGCTCGGTGTAGTAGTCCGTCACCGGGTCCTCGGAGCCGACCACGGAGACGATCGGGGCGCTCAGCTTGGTCGCCCCGGTGTCCAGCAGGCCGGTGAAGTACTCCTCGGAGTTGCGGGAGTCGGTCCGCATGTTGCTGATGATGCGGTCCGCCTGCTCCGGGTCCAGCTCGTCGGTGTCGACGCCCATCGACTTGAGCCAGCTCGCGTAGTGCTTGTTGCTGCGCAGCTGCTCGAGGCGGCTGCGGGCGGCGGCGTACAGGCCCTTCGGCCGGGCGAACGGGAACATCGCACCGATGTACACCGCCTCCAGCTCCCGGCCGGCCGCCTCGACCTTGCGGGCCACCTCGGCGACGATCGCGCTGCCGACGCCGCAGTGGCCGTACAGTACGATCGGGCCCTCGATCCGCTCGACGATCTCGGCGGCGACCCGGCCGGTCAGCTCGTCGAACGGCAGCCCCTCCTCGCTGAGCCCCACGTCGTGGCCGGGGATGGCCAGCGAGTACAGGGCGTTGCCGGCGGGCAGCGCGTCCGCGAGCGGCTGGTAGACGATGGCGCTGCCGCCGCCGTACGGGACGCAGACGTACGTGCGGACGCGCTGGCCGGCCGGGATGGGCTTGGTCAGCTCGTACAGCAGCCGGCGCGGGCCGTCGTCGGCGGCGTCGCCGGACATGAACGCGGCCAGCTCGCGGATGGTCCGCTGCTGGAGCAGGTCCATCACGCCGACGGGCCGGCCGCCGTGCTCCGCCTTGCGGATCTTCGCCACGACCTGGGTGGCGAGCATCGAGTGCCCGCCCAGGTCGAAGAAGTCGTCGTCGATGCCGAGCGTGTCGACGCCCAGCACCTCCGACCAGATCCCCGCCAGCAACCGCTCGGTGTCGTCGCGCGGCTCGACCAGCGCCACCGACGCCTCCCGGGTCACCACCGGGGCGGGCAGCGCCCTGCGGTCGAGCTTGCCGTTCGGGCTCAGCGGCAGCGCGTCCAGGGTGACGAACGCGGTCGGCACCATGTACTCGGGCAGGCTCTCCTTCAGCGCCGCCTTCAGCGCGGCGTGCTCCGCCTCGCCGACGACGTACGCGGTGAGCCGCTTGTCCCCCGGGGTGTCCTCGCGGACGATCACCGCCGCCTCGGTCACCGCCGGCTGCTCGCGCAGGGCGCTCTCGATCTCGCCCAGCTCGATGCGCAGGCCGCGCAGCTTCACCTGGTGGTCGATGCGGCCGAGGAACTCGACGACCCCGGCGGGTCGCCCGTCGGCCGCCGCGCCGGAACCGGACGGCTCGGCCCGCCAGCGGGCCAGGTCGCCGGTGCGGTACAGCCGGGCGCCGGGCTCGAAGGAGAACGGGTCGGGCACGAACCGCTCGGCGGTCAGCGCCGGCCGGCGGTGGTAGCCGCGGGCCAGCCCGACACCGCCGATGTGCAGCTCGCCCGCGACGCCGACCGGGCACTCGTTGCCGGCCGGGTCGAGCACGTGCAGCCGCAGGTTGGCGATCGGAGCGCCGATCGGCACGCTGGTCAGCCCGGCCAGCCGGGCCGGGTCGCAGTGCCAGGCGCTGACGTCGATGGCCGCCTCGGTGGGGCCGTACAGGTTGTGCAGCTCGCACCAGGGCAGCCGGGCGGTGAACTCGGTCGCGGAGGCCAGCGGCAGCTCCTCGCCAGAGCAGATCACCCGGCGCAGCGCCGTGGCCGCCTCGATGCCGTCCTCGCCGAGGAACGCCGTCAGCATCGACGGGACGAAGTGGGCGGTGGTGATCCGCTCGGCGACCAGCAGGTCCCGCAGGTACCCGGCGTCCTTGTGGCCGCCCGGCTTGGCCAGGACCAGCCGGGCGCCCTCGCGCAGCGGCCAGAAGAACTCCCACACCGACACGTCGAAGCTGGCCGGGGTCTTCTGGAGCACGGCGTCGGCGGCGGCCAGCCGGTACGTCTTCTGCTTCCAGTCCAGCCGGTTGACGATGCCCCGGTGGGTGTTCGGCACGCCCTTCGGCCGGCCGGTGGAGCCGGAGGTGTAGATGACGTACGCGAGGTTGCCCGGGCCGGCCGTCGGCACCGGGTCGTCGGCGGGCTGGTCGGCCCAGACGGCCTCGTCGTCGAGGGCGAGCACGGTCGCGCCGGTGTCCGGCAGCACGTCGCGCAGGTGCCGCTGCACGAGCACGACGGGGGCGTCCGCGTCGGTGACCATGAACGCCAGCCGGTCGGCCGGGTACTCCGGGTCCAGCGGCAGGTACGCGCCGCCGGCCTTGAGCACGCCGAGCAGGCCGGCGACCAGCTCCACGGAGCGCTCCGCGCAGACCCCGACGAGGGTCTCCGGGCCCACCCCGGCGGCGCGCAGCCGATGGGCGATCCGGTTCGCGGCGGCGTTCAGCTCGGCGTACGTCGCCGAGCGGCCCTCGAAGGTCACCGCCACCGCGTCCGGGGTGGCGGCGGCCCGCTCCTCGAACGGGCCGTGCAGGGTCTGCCCGGTCGGGAAGCCGGCGCTGGTGTCGTTCCAGCCGGCCAGCAGCTCCCGCTCGCCCGGGGCGAGCAGCGGCAGCGCCGAGACCGGGGTGTCCGGCGCGGCGACGACCGCCCGCAGCAGGGCCGTCCAGCGCTCGGCGATCCGCTCCACCGTGGCCCGGGTGAACAGGTCGGTGTTGAAGACCAGCTTCCCCCACAGCCCGTGGGCGGTCTCCACGGCGTGCAGCTCGAAGTCGAACCGGGTGGCCCGCAGCTCCATCGGGTTCCACTGGAAGCGGACCTCGGCCGAGTCGGAGACCCCGGTGAACCGGCCCATCTCGTAGTTCTGCAGCACGAACATGGCCTGGAACACCGGGGACCGGCTGACGTCGCGGGGCAGGCCCAGCTCGTGGACGACCTTCGCGAACGGCACCTCGGCGTGCTCGAAGCCGTCCAGCACGCTGCGCCGGGTGCGCTCCAGCAGCTCGGTGAACGTCGGGTCGCCGGCCAGCTCGGCGCGCAGCGGCAGCATGTTGATGAACATGCCGACCAGGTTCTCCAGCTCGGGGGCGGACCGGCCGGCCACGGACGCGCCGACGGCGAAGTCGTCCTGGCCGGAGTGCCGGGCCAGCAGCACCTGGTACGCGGCGAGCAGCGTCATGAACAGCGTGGCCCCGCTGTCGCGGGTCAGCGCGTTGAGCCGCTCGGTGTCCGCCGGGTCCAGGGTGAACTCGACGAAGTCGCCCCGGTAGGTCTGGGTGGCCGGGCGGGGCGCGTCGAGCGGCAGCTCCAGCGGGGTGATGCCGGCCAGTCGCTGCTGCCACCAGTCCAGGTGCCCCCGCGCCGCCGGGCCGTCCAGCTCCCGCGCCTCCCAGACGGCGAAGTCGCCGTACTGCACGGTCAGGGCGGGCGGCTCGCCGCCGTGGTAGTAGGTGATCAGGTCGCGCAGCAGCACGTCCACCGACCAGCCGTCGCCGACGATGTGGTGCTGGCCGAGGAACAGCACGTGGTCGTCGTCGGCCAGCCGGATCAGCAGGGCGCGCAGCAGCGGCCCGGTGGCCAGGTCGAACGGCTCGGCCGCGGCGGCCTCGACCAACGCCTGCGCCGCGTGGGCGTCGGCGGCCCCGGTGACGGTCAGCGGCACCTCGACCGTCTCCTCGACCACCACCGTCGGCCGGCCGTCGGCGTCGGCCGGGAACCGGGTGCGCAGCGACTCGTGCCGCCGGACCAGGGCGGCCAGGGCGCCGCGCAGCGCCCCGACGTCCAGCGGGCCGCGCACCCGCAGCGGCACCGGGATGTGGTACGCCGCCTCGCCCGGCGCGATCTGGTCCATGAACCAGACCCGCTCCTGGGCGTACGACAGCGGCACCTCGGCCCCCTCCGGCCGGGGGGTGATCCGGGCGGCCGGGGCGGCGGTCTGGCGCTTGCGCAGCCGCTTGGCGATCAGCGCCTGCCGGGCCGCCTCCCGGGCCGGATCCTTCAGGTCGGTCATGGGGTGGTTCCCTCTTCCGTCGCCAGCAGCTCGGCGACCTCGTCGTCGGAGAGCTCGTCGAGTTCCGCGGCGATCAGGCTCTCGATCTGGGCGGCCAGGTCGGCCACCACGGGGCTGGCGAACAGCGCCCGCATGGGCAGGTCGACGTCCACCTCGGCCCGGATGCGGGCCATCGCCCGCATGCCGCGCAGCGAGTTGCCGCCGAGGGCGAAGAAGTCGTCCAGCGCGCCGACCTTCTCCACGCCGAGGATCTCGGCGTACACCTCGGCCACGAGGACCTCGGCGTCGGTGCGCGGGGCGACGTAGCCGTCCTCCTCGACGACCGGGCCGGCCGGGGCGGGCAGCGCGGCCCGGTCCAGCTTGCCGTTCGGCGTCAGCGGCAGCGCGTCCAGCCGGACGAACGCGGCCGGCACGAGGTGCACCGGCAGCTCCCGGGCCAGGTCGGCGGCGAGCGTCGCGGAGTCGGCGTCGCCGACCAGGTAGCCGACCAGCGTCGGCTCGCCCGAGTCGGTGCGGACCACGACGGCCGCCTCGCGCACGTCGGGCCGGGCCAGCAGCGCCGACTCGATCTCGCCCAGCTCGATCCGCATGCCGCGCACCTTGACCTGGTCGTCGCGGCGGCCCAGGTACTCCAGCGTCCCGTCGGCCCGCCAGCGGGCCAGGTCGCCGGTGCGGTACATCCGCTGCCCGGGCGGCCCGTACGGGCAGGGCAGGAAGCGCTCGGCGGTCAGCCCGGGGCGGCGCAGGTAGCCGCGGGCGAGCTGGTCACCGGCGACGTACAGCTCGCCGACCACGCCCGGGGGCACGGGGTTGAGGGCGGCGTCGAGCAGCAGCGCCTGGGTGTTCCAGGTGGGCGTGCCGATGGACACCGCCCCGGCCGCCAGCTCCTCCCCCGGCGCGATCCGGGCGGCGACGCAGCCGACGGTGGCCTCTGTCGGGCCGTACTCGTTGATCACCGCGACGCCCGGGTGGGCAGCCCGCCAGTCCGCGAGCTGCTCGCCGGTGAGCGCCTCGCCGCCGATGACCAGGTCGACCGTCGGCGACAGCGCCTCCTCCAGCAGCGGCAGGTGGCTCGGGGTGACCTTGAGGAAGGTCGGCCGGCCGCCGGCCCGGGCCGCCGGGTCGTCGATCGCCGCGAGGCGTACGGTGCCGCCGGCGGTGAGCGGCCCGAGCAGCCCGGTGACGGTGAGGTCGAACGACGCCGGCGAGTGCAGCAGCGCCGTCCCGGCCAGCCCGGGGTAGGTGGCCCGCGCCCAGGCCAGGTACGCCGTCACCGACCGGTGCTCCACCACCACGCCCTTCGGGCGGCCGGTGGAGCCGGAGGTGTACAGCACGTAGGCCGGGTGCTCCGGGCGCAGCGGGGCGCGCCGGTCGGCGTCGGTCAGGTCGGCCGCGTCGAGGTCGGCGGCGGTGAGCGGGTCGAGCACCAGCGCGTCGCCCGGCACCAGGCCGGCGGTGTCGGCGGTGGCCAGCACCAGCGCCGGCTCGGCGTCCTCCAGCAGGTACGCGACGCGCGCGGCCGGGTAGCCGGTGTCCACCGGCACGTACGCCGCGCCGGACTTCAGCACGGCCAGGATCGCCACGAGCAGGTCGGTCGAGCGGGGCAGCGCGAGGGCGACCCGGGTCTCCGGGCCGGCCCCCCGGGCCACCAGCAACCGGGCCAGCCGGTTCGCGGCGGCGTTCAGCTCGGCGTACGTCAGCTCGGCGCCCTCGCAGACCAGCGCGGTGGCCTGCGGCGTGGCGGCGGCCTGCCGCTGCACCTCGGCGACGATCGTGCTGGCCGGCCGGTCGTGGGCGGTGTCGTTCCAGGTGGCGAGGACGAGCTGCCGCTCGGCGTCGTCGAGCAGCGGCAGCTCGGAGACCCGGGCGCCCGGGTCGGCGACCGCGGCGGCGAGCAGCCGCACGTACCGGGTGACCACCGCCTCGGCGCTGGCCCGGTCGAACAGGTCGGTGCGGTAGACCAGCCGACTCTGCCCGGCGGTGACGTCGAAGGCCAGGTCGTCCTTGGTGGTGCCCAGCGGCACCGGGTCCAGACCGGAGTCGGGGATGAAGTTCAGCGCGGTCTGGAAGATCGGCTGCACGGACGGGTCGCGCTGCGGCGCGACCGCCTCGACGATCTTCTGGAACGGCGTCTGCCCGTGCTCCATCGCGTCGACCAGCCCCCCGCGCACCCGGCCGAGCAGCTCGGCGACGGTCGGGTCGCCGGACAGGTCGCAGCGCAGCGCCACCGGGTTGACGAACATGCCGATCAGCGGGGTCACCTCGGGGGTGTCCCGGCCGGCGGTGGACACCCCGACCACCACGGTCTCGTCGCCGGAGATCCGCGACAGCAGGGCGGCGAACGCGGTCAGCAGCACCATGTACGGGGTGGCGGCCGAGGCGACGGCGAGCTGGCCGACCCGGTCGAGCAGCCCGTCGGGCAGGTCGAAGCGCACCTCGTCGCCGGCGAAGCCGAGCCGCGCCGGGCGCGGCCGGTCCAGCGGCAGGCCCGTGACGGCCGGGGCGCCGGCCAGGTGCGCCTTCCAGAAGTCGAGCTGCCGGTCCAGCTCCGCGCCGGCGAGCTGGTCGCGCTGCCAGGCGGCGAAGTCGGCGTACTGGATGGGCAGCTCGGGCACGTCGGCGGGCGCGCCGGTCAGCGCGGCCCGGGCGAACGCGTCCAGCTCCCTGCCGAACAGCACCGCCGAGTGGCTGTCGAAGACGGCGTGGTGCACCACGAACACCAGCACCCAGGCCTCGGTCAGCCGGACCAGGCGGGCCCGCCACAGCGGCGGGGCGTCCAGCGGTACGGGCGTGCGGGCCAGCTCGGCCGCCAGGGCGTCGAACCGGGCGCGCCGCTCGGGCTCGGGCAGCCCGGACAGGTCGTCGGCGGGCAGCCGGACCGGCTCGTGCTCCCGGACGACCTGCACCAGGGCGCCGTCGTCCAGCCGCAGGTGGGTGCGCAGCGCCTCGTGCCGGGCGAGGACCTGGTCGACCACCCCGGTGGCGGCGTCGGCGTCCAGCTCGGCGGGGAACACCGACAGGTAGGTGATGTTGTAGACGGGGGAGTCGGTGTCGAGCTGGTTGGCGATCCACACCCGTTCCTGGGCGTAGGAGGCCGGGAAGGTCCACTCCCGGGTCATGACGCCGCCTCCCGTACCGAGCGGGGCCGCATGTCGGTCCAGACGGTGTCGATGTGCGCCAGGCACTCCTCGCGGGTGCCGGCGAAGCCGGTGTCGTGCCAGCCCGCGGGGAGCTCCCGGTCGGCCGACCAGATGGAGTACTGCTCCTCGTCGTTGCGCACGACCAGGAAACGGGATTCGGCCATCAGTTGTCTCCAGTGCTCTCGGGGGTGTGCGGCTCGGCCATCGCGACGGCGATCTTGCGGGGCCCGGTGAACGGCTCCCGACCGTGCGCCGCGGTCATGTTGTCGACGACCAGCACGTCGTCGCGCTGGTAGTCGAAGCGGACGCTCGCGGCCCGGTACGCGGCCCGCAGGTGCTCCATCACGTCGGCCGGGATCTCCCCGCCGTCGCCGTAGTAGGTGTTCGAGGGCAGCCCCGCGGGGCCGAACATGTCCAACAGCCCGTCCTGGTAGTCCTTCGGGAGGGTGCTCAGGTGGAAGAACGTGGCGTGGTTGAACCAGCGCGGGGTGTCCGACCCGGGCCGGTGGTGCACCACGTCCCGCACCGCGCGGGTACGCAGGCCGTCCTTGCCGACCCACTCCAGCGCGATCCGGTTCGCCGCCGCGTACGCCTCGACCTCGGCCCGGTCGTCGGTGTTGAACACCTCCTGCCAGCGGGTGCCGAAGTCGCCGTGGAAGTTGCGCACCAGCATCCACCGGCGGCGGACGAACTCCTCCCGCACGGCCGGGTCGATCAGCTCGTACACCCGGCGGACGTCGGCCAGCGGCGTCGCGCCCTGCGTCTCCGGCGGGCTGACGCACCAGAAGAACAGCGTCAGCGGCCAGCGCGCCTGGTACGAGTTCTCGTTGTGCAGGAAGATCTCCTCGTCCGGCGGGTAGTCGGTCGAGGTGTAGACCCGGCCCTTGATGGAGTGCCGGGGCGAGGACCGCTCGGTGTAGACCAGCGGCTCGCCGGCCAACGCCCGCACCACTCGGTCGAAGCCGTCCACGCCGCCGACGTCGAAGCCGCGGAACAGCAGCCCGCCGTGCTCGACGAGGCTGGCCCGCAGTTCGGCGCGCCGGGCGTCGATCAGGTCGGTCAGCGCCCGGCCGTCGTTCTCGACGACCACCGGCAGTGTGGTGATCGTGTCGCTCATCGCTCTGTGCTCCTGTTCGTACTGGTCACGCGCGGGGCAGCCGCGGGATGCTGGTGGTCGGTGCCAAGGCCGGGGGCTCGTCGGCGGCGGACGCCTCGGCGCGCAGTTCCTCGATCCGGGCGGCCAGCCCGGCGACGGTCGGCGTCTCGAACAGGCTGCGCATCGGCAGCCGCACACCGGTGGCCTTGCGCATCGCCGCGATCAGCTGCACCGCGACCAGCGAGTTGCCGCCGAGGGCGAAGAAGTCGTCGTCCACGCCGACGACCGGCACCCCGAGCCCGTCGCGCCAGACCTGCGCGATGACGGCCTCCAGCTCCGTACGCGGGGCCGCCGAGCCGCCCGCGGCGGCGGTCTGCGCCGACACCGCCGGGTCGGTCTCCGACTCCAGGGTCTCGGTGGTGACCCGGGCGGCGCGCCGCCGGATGTCCGCCACCGACCGGGTGGTGATCACCACCTGGGCGCCGAGCCCGGCGGTGAGGCTGCGGCGGAACGCCTCCGCACCGTCCACCGGCCGGATGTCCTCGCTGGGGCCCTCGGCGGCCGCGGGGGCGGCCTCGGCCGGGGCGGCGTCGGCGGCGAGCCCGCCGGTCACCGCCGAGGAGTCCACCCGGCGCAGCACGAAGTCGCTGATCGCGACCAGTTCCCGGCCCCCGGTGTCCAGCAGGGACAGGTCGGCGGAGACCACCTCGTCGGTGCCGCCGTCGCGGTGGCGCAGGTGGCTGAGGAACACCGCCGGCAGCGCCCGCCGCACCACGATCCGCCCGTACGACAGCGGCAGGTAGGTGCCGGAGCCCTGGCCGCGGCCGAACGCGGTCGCCACGTCCAGCAGCGCCGGATGCAGCCCCCACGCGCCCAGGTCCGCGGCGGCCTCGGCGGGCGCCTCGACGCGGGCCAGCTCCTCGCCCTCGGCGAGGTGGTGCTCCCGCAGCGAGTTCCAGCGCGGGCCGAAGGTCAGCATGCTGGTGCGGCCCCGGCCGAAGGACGAGTCGTCGTCGACCCGGCGGGACCGGGCCGCCACGTCGGCGAGGTCCCGGGCCGCCGGCGCCGGCTCGTCGGTCCAGCCGGCCGTGCCGCGTACGTGGGTGCGCAGCTGCCCGGCGGCGAGGCTCTGCACCACGAAGTCGTGCGTGCCGTCCTCGGCCGCGGTCAGCGTGACCCGGTACTGGGCGACCGAGCCGTCCGGGACCGCGAACGGTTCCAGGAACGCCACGTCGCGCAGCTCCACCGCGGCGTCCGGGCCGGGCGCGGGGACCGCGGCGGCCACGGCGGCCCGCACCGACTCCAGGTGGGCGGTGCCCGGCACCACCGGCACCCCGCCGATGCGGTGCTCGTCGAGCAGCCAGTGGGTGGTGGCGGAGACCAGGCCGTGCAGCACCGTGCCCTCCGGGCCGACCACCTTCGTGGTGAGCACCGGGTGGTCGACCGTGGTGGTGACCGTGTCGCGGGTCAGCGCCCGGAAGCCGGCCGGGGCGTTGCTCTCCGCCGCCATGCCGACCTCGGCCCAGCCGCCCCAGTTCTGCGACACCACCGGCGCGTTCCAGCCGGCCCCGGCGCGGGCGTACGCGTCGAGGAAGTTGTTCGCCGCGCAGTAGTCGACCTGGCCGAAGCCGCCGATGACCGCGGTGATCGAGGAGCACAGGACCACGAAGTCCAGCGGCAGCTCGCCGAACACCTGGGCCAGGGCGAGGGTGCCGGCGAGCTTCGGGCCGAGCACCTTCTCCGCCTCGGCCCGGTCCTTGACCTCGGCCATGCCGCCGCCCGGGAGGCCGGCGGCGTGCACGATCCCGTCGATCCCGCCGAACTCGGCCTCGGCCGCCGCCCGCACCCGGCGCAGGTCGGCCGGGTCGGTGACGTCGGCGGAGAGCACCAGCACGGACGCGCCGGCGGCCTCCATCCGGCGGATCGCGGCGATCGCCCGGCCCACCCGGTCGGCCGGGTCGGCGCCGTGCACGGCGAGGTGGTCGTCCCACTGCTCACGCGGCGGCAGGGGCGAGCGGGCCAGCAGCACCAGCTTCGCCCGGGCCCGCCGGGCGAAGTCCTCGGCGAGGGTGATGCCGATGCCGCCGAGGCCGCCGGTGATGACGTACCGGCCGCCCTCGCGCAGCGCGCCGGGCTCCCCCTCGGCGTCGACGGTCACCTGCTCGTAGCCGGTCACCCAGCGGCGCCTGCCGCGCAGCGCCACCTCGGCGTGCTCCGCGTCGACCGGGCGGCGCAGCTCGGCGACGAGGGCGTCCACGCCGGTGGCGGCGGGTTCGGCGTCGAGCAGCCGGACGGTCAGGCCGGGCACCTCGACGGGCAGCACCCGGGCCAGGCCGGTGAGGGTGGCGTGCTCGGGCCGGGTCAGGTCGGGGCCGGTCACGTCGCCGATGCCGGCGGTGACCAGTTCCAGGGTCAGCGCCCCCTCCTCGGCGGTCCGGCCGGCCCCGGCCAGCGCCTGCACCAGGTGCAGCGCGCTGAAGAAGCCGCGGTCCTGCGCGGCCCAGCCGGCGGCGATGTCGGTGCCGACCGGCTCGCCGTCGAGGGCGAAGGCGTGCACCAGCCGCTCCGGCAGGTCGTCGCCGAGCGCGGCGACCAGGGCGTCGTAGTCGTCGCGGACCCCCGGCCGCAGCCGCCAGCCGGTCTCCGTCGCGGCGAAGGCGTCGCCGGCGCGTACCTCGACCGGCTCGGCGCCGGCGGCGCGCAGGGCCGCGACCAGCGCGTCGCCGCGCGGGCCGTCGGCCAGCACCAGGCAGCGGCCCAGCGGCGCGGTACGCGGCTCGGGCGCGGCCTGCCGCCACACCGGCACGGAGAACCACTCGGGCAGCGCCCGCGGGCCGGTGTCGGCCGGCGCGGCGGCGACCTGCTCCACCGGGTCCGGGTCGACCCAGTACCGACGCCGCTCGAACGGGTACGTCGGCAGCGGCACCCGGCGGGCGTCCGGGTCGGAGCCGGGGCGCACGGCGACGCCGGCGCACCACAGCGCCCCGGCGCTGGTCAGCAGGGTGGCCAGGTCGCCGGTCGACTCGCCCGGGCCGGGCAGGCTGCCCAGCGGGACGAGGGCCCGCTGCTGCGGGGAGCCCTTGGCGACCTGCATCCGGGCCAGGTTGGCCAGCTGCCGCCCCGGGCCGCACTCGACCAGCGCCCAGGTGCCCTCGGTGAGCAGGGTGGCCACGCAGTCGCCGAAGCGCACCGGCTGGCGCAGGTGCGCCGCCCAGTACGCCGGGTCGGTGGCCTGCGCGTCGGTGATCCAGGTGCCGGAGACGTTGGACAGGAACGGGATCCGCGGCGCCCGCAGCGGCACCGCCGCCATCAGCGCGGTGAACTCGTCGAGGATCGGGTCCATCATCGGCGAGTGGAAGGCGTGCGAGGTGCGCAGCGCCTTGCTCTTGGCCTTGTGGCTGGTCTTCAGCGTCTCGGCGAACGCGGCGACCGCGTCGGGCTCACCGGCCACGACGCAGGTGCCGGGGCCGTTGACGGTGGCGATGGAGACGCCGTCGGGCAGCAGCCCGGCGACCACCGACTCGTCCAGCGGCACGGCCAGCATCGAACCGGCCGGCAGGGACTGCATGAGCCGGCCCCGGGCGGCCACGACCCGCAGCGCGTCGGGCAGGTCGAGCACCCCGGCGACCGTCGCGGCGACGTACTCGCCGATGGAGTGGCCGGCCATGGCCGCCGGCCGGACGCCGGACCGCTGCCAGTGGCTGGCCAGGGCGTACTCGACGACGAACAGGGCGGGCTGGGTGTAGCGGGTCTGGAGCAGCTTCTCGGCCGCCTCCGGGTCCCGGCCGAGGATCAGGTCCCGGATGTCCAGGCCCAGCTCGGGGCGGAGCAGCTCGGCGCACTCGTCGACCACGGCGGCGAAGCCGGGCTCCTCGGCGTACAGCTGCGCGCCCATGCCCGCGTACTGCGACCCCTGGCCGGAGAAAAGGAGGGCGACCCGGGGGGCGGGGCCGCCGACGACGCCGGCCTGCCGGCGGCGCTTGGTGCGGAGCGCGGCGACCGCGTCGGGCAGGTCGGTGGCGACCACGGCGACCCGGTGCGGGTACTGCTGGCGGCCCACCTGGAGGGTGTACGCGACGTCGGCGAGGTGCGCGGCGCCGCCGTCGGGGTTGCCGGCCAGGTGCTCGGCGAGGCGCTCCACGGCCGTCTCCAGCGCGGTGTCGGTCTTCGCCGAGACGTGCAGCAGCTGCGCCGGGCGCACCCGCCGGTCCGGCCGGTACCCGGCCGGGGCCTCCTCCAGCACCACGTGGGCGTTGGTGCCGCCGATGCCGAAGGAGCTGACGCCGGCCCGGCGGGGCACCCCGTCGGTGTCCCACTTGGTGAGGGCGTTGGCGACGTAGAACGGGGTGTCGGCGAAGTCGATGGCCGGGTTCGGGGTCTCGTAGTTGATGGTCGGCGGGATCAGCCCGTGCTCCATCGCCAGCACCGTCTTGATGACGCTGACGATGCCGGAGGGCTGGCTGAGGTGGCCGATGTTGGACTTGACCGAGCCGATGCCGCACCAGCCCCGGTCGTCGGTGTCCTTCGTGTACACGGCGGACAGGGCGGCGACCTCGATCGGGTCGCCCAGGGCGGTGCCGGTGCCGTGCGCCTCGACGTAGGTGATGCTGCGCGGGTCGATCCCGGCCATCCCGACGGCCTGGGCGATCGCCTCCGTCTGCCCGTCGACGCTGGGGGCGGTGAAGCCGACCTTGCCGGCGCCGTCGTTGTTGATGGCGTTGCCGAGCACCACCGCGCGGATGTGGTCACCGTCGGCGACGGCGTCGGAGAGCCGCTTGAGCAGGGTGACGCCCACGCCGCTGCCCCACACGGTGCCGTTCGCGCCGGCGTCGAACGGCCGGCACCGCCCGTCGGGGGAGGTGAAGCCGTCCATGCCGAGGTAACCGGCGTGCGGCAGCTCGATGTTGACGCCCCCCGCGAGCGCCATGTCGCACTCGCCGTTGCGCAGCGCCTCGACGGCCAGGTGGAACGCGACCAGCGAGGTGGAGCAGGCGGTGTGCACGGTCAGGCTCGGCCCGCGCAGGTCCAGCCGGTACGACACGTTGGTCGCCACGTAGTTGGGCGAGTTGCTGGTGGCGATGGAGACCTGGCTGTGCGGGTTGCCGCCGGCCCGCTTGTTGCGCAGCACGTTCTTCTGCAGGTACATGTTGCCGCCGGTGCCGGCGTACACGCCGACCGCCCCGTCGTAGCGGGCCGGGTCGTAGCCGGCGTCCTGCAGCGCGGTGTAGCAGGCCTCCAGGAACAGCCGGTGCTGCGGGTCGGTGAGCTCGGCCTCGCGGGCGGTCATGCCGAACAGGCCGGCGTCGAACTCGTCGTAGCCGTCGACCAGCGGGGCCTTGCTGACCCAGCCCGGGTCGTCGACCTCCTCGGGGCTGACGCCCCGGGCGAGCTGCTCCTCCCGGGTCAGCTCGGTGACGGACTCGACGCCGTCGACCAGGTTGCGCCAGAACTGCTGCGCGTCGGCCGCGCCGGGCACCCGGGCGGCGAGCCCGACGATCGCGATCGGCTCGATGCCGTCGTCGGCGGGGTTGTCGGTTGCGATCGCGTTGTCCATCAGGTTGTCCTTATCGGGGTGCGCCGCCGGAGGCGGCAGGGTCAACTAGGCTGTGCCGCCGGGGCGGCGGGGTGGGTTACGTCGCGCCCGGTTGCGGCGGGCGGCGGCTCGCAGTGCGGCGCGGGCCAGTTCCGGCCGGTCGGCCGCGCCGTCGAGGTGCGCGGCGAGGGCCCGGACGGTGGGGTGGCGGAACAGGTCGAGCATGGCGATCGACCGGCCGGTGGCGGCGATCAGCCGGGCGTGCACGGCGGCCAGTGCCATGGAGTGCCCGCCGATGTCGAAGAAGTTGTCGGTCACCCCGACACCGTCGCGTTCGAGCACCTCCCGCCAGATGCCGGCGATCAGCTCCTCGGTCTCGGTGAGCGCGTCGGGGCCGGCCGGCAGGACGACCGCGCGGGCGGGCTCGGCGGCGACGGTCATCGCGCCGAGCCGGGCGGTGCGTACGGTCGGCCGGGGCAGCTCCGGGGCGGCCTCGGCGGCCTTCGCCGCCGGGTCGGCGGTCAGCGCGCCGACCAGGCCGGCCAGGTCGGCCAGCAGCGCCTCGATCCGGTCGGCGTCGAACAGGTCGGGGTTGTAGACCACCTCGACGCCGAGCCGGTCGGCCCGCTCGACCACGTAGACCGTGATGTCGAACGGCGAGCCCGGCTTCGGCACCGGCACCGGCTCGGCGGCCAGGCCGGCCAGCGCCAGCCGGGGCTGGACGAAGTTGAGCACGTTGAACAGCACCTGCACCAGCGGCGCCCGGGACGTGTCCCGGCCGACGCCGAGCGCCTCGACGATCCTCTCCAGCGGGGCGCCGGGGTGGCCGGTCACCTCGTGCAGTTCGTCGGCGCAGCGGTCGACCAGCTCGGCGAAGCTCGCCGCGCCGGTGCGCACCCGCACCGGAACGGTGTCGATGAAGAAGCCGACGACGTCGTCGAGGGCGGACAGCCGGCGGTCGGCGACGATCGCGCCGACGACGTGGTCGTCGGCGCCGGTGAGCCGGGTGAGCAGCTCACCGAAGCCGGCCAGCAGCACGGCGGCGACCGTGGTGCCGCGCCGCTCGGCCAGTTCCCGCACCGCCCGGTCCGTCTCCGGGGAGAGGGTGACGGCGGCCTCCGCGCCCGTGTACGTCTGCACGGCCGGGCGGGGCCGGTCCCGGGGCAGGTCCAGCACGATCGGCGCGTCCCGCAGGTGCGCGGCCCACCACTGGAGGTCCTCGGCGCCGCGGCGCCGGTCCCGCTCGGCCCGCCAGACGGCGTAGTCGGCGTACCGGGCCGTCAGGGCGGGCAGCCCGGGCGCCTCGCCTGCGGCGGCCTGCCCGTACGCGGCGGCGAGGTCGTCGTAGAACACGGCCTCGGACCAGCCGTCGAAGACCGCGTGGTGCCAGGTGATCGCCAGCACGTGCGCGGCCGGGCCGACCCGGTAGACGGTGACCTGCCAGGGCGGGCCGGTGGCCAGGTCGAAGGCGTGCCCGGCGCCCGCGGCGAGCATCCGGGCCAGCTCCGCCTCCGGGTCGGCGCCGCCGGTCAGGTCGACCACCGGCACCGCCACGTCGGTCGGCTCCTCGCACACCGCGTACGGCACCCCGGCGGTCTGCGGGATGCGCCAGCGCAGCACGTCGTGCCGTTCCGCCACGGCCCGCAGCGCCGCGCCGAGGGCGGGAACGTCCAGGTCGCCGCGCAGCCGGTGGGCCACCGCGATGTTGTAGGGCGCGCTGGACGGCGCGATCTGGTCGACGAACCACAGCCGCCGCTGCGGCGGGGACAGGGTGGGCGGGTTGCCGGTGGTGAGCCCGTGCTCGGCGTCCGGGGCGGCGGCGGTGATCCGCTCCACCAGCCCGGCCAGGGTGCGCCCGGCGAACACGTCCCGGGTGTCGACGTGCCGGCCCAGCTCGGCCCGCAGCGCGGCGACCAGGCGCATCGCCGCGATGGAGTTCCCGCCGGCGGCGAGGAAGTCGGTGTCCGGGCCGGGGGTCGCCCCGAGCAGCCGGGCCCACGCCCGGGCCACCGCCCGGGTCACGGGATCGCCGTCGACCGGCTCGTCGGCGGCCGGCGCGGGGCGGGCGGCGGCGGCCAGGGCCCGCAGCGCGGGCCGGTCCAGCTTTCCGGTGGTCGGGCTGACGGGCAGCTCGGCCAGGCGCACCGTCCGGGCCGGCCGCATCGCGGCGGTCAGCCGGGACTCGGCGTACGCCGCCAGCGCCGCGTCGTCGGGGGCGTCGGCCGGGGTGAGGAAGGCGACCAGCTCGATGCCGGCGGGCCCGTCGACGGCCTCCACGGCCGCCCGGTCCACGCCCGGGTGCCCGGCCAGCACCGCCTCCACCTCGCCCAGCTCGATCCGCTGGCCCCGGACCTTGACCTGCCGGTCGATCCGGCCGTGGTAGACGATCCGCCCGTCGGGCGCCTGGGTGACCAGGTCGCCGGTGCGGTACAGCCGCTCCCCGGCCAGCCCGGAGAACGGGTCGGGCACGAACCGCTCGGCGGTCAGTCCGGGCCGGTTCAGGTAGCCCTCGGCCAGGCCGGGGCCGCCGACGAGCAGCTCGCCGGTCTCCCCCGGCGGCACGGGCCGCAGGTCGGCGTCGACCACGTACGCCCGGTGGTTGGGCAGTGGGACGCCGATCGGCGCCGGGTCGGTCTCCGTGCCGAGCAGGTCGGCGGCGAGCGCCACGACGGTCACCTCGGTCGGCCCGTACGCGTTGACGAACCGGCGGCCGGGGGCCCAGCGGGCCGCCAGCTCGGCCGGCACCGCCTCGCCGCCGCAGAGCACCGTCCGCCAGGCCGGCACGTCGGCCGGGTCCAGCAGGGCCAGCACCGCCGGGGTGAGCAGGCCCCAGGTCACCTCGTGCGCGGCGATGAACCGCGCCAGCCGCACCGGGTCCGTCCGGTCGTCGGCGCCGGCCAGCTGCACGGCCCCGCCGAGCAGCAGCGGGACGAACAGGTCCAGCACGGCGGCGTCGAAGCCGAACGAGGACGCGCAGAGGCCGCGGACGTCCGCGTCGGCGCCGGTGACCCTCGCCAGGCCGGTCGCGAACTCGACCACGGACCGGTGGCTGACCACGACGCCCTTGGGTCGTCCCGTGGAGCCGGAGGTGAACAGCACGTACGCCGGGTCGCCGGGGCGGGCCGGGCAGGGCCCCAGCGGGGCCGGACCGGGCAGTCCGACCGCCTCGACGCCGGGCACGTCGCCGAACTCGGCCTCGGCCGCGTCGCCGACGACGATCCGCACCCCGGCGTCCTCGGCGATCTCGCGCAGCCGCCGCCGGGGGCCGCCCGGCTCCAGCGGCACGTAGCAGCCGCCCGCGAGCAGGACGCCGAGCAGGGTGACGACCATGTCGGGCCGGCGCTCGCCGCAGACCCCGACCCGGCTCTGCCGGCCGACACCCCGGGCGCGCAGCGCGGCGGCGACGCCGGCGGCCCGCCCGACCAGCTCCCGGTAGGTGAGCCGGTCGTCCCACTGACGCACGGCGACGGCCCCCGGGGTCCGCGCGGCCTGGGCGACGATCAGGTCGGCCAGGGTGGCGTCCGGCCACGGCAGCGGCTCCCCGTGCGCGGCGCTGATGGACAACATGTCGGTCACCCGTGTTCTCCCCGGTAGGTGGCTGGATCGGTGATCTGCAGACGCAGCTCGCTGACGTAGCCGCGGCCCGCCGCGTCGGTCACCCAGGCGTCCGCCGGGGCGGGCAGCAGCTCGCTGACCGTGAGCGTGACGTCCTGGCCGGTCCTCGCGGCGGCGTCGGCCATGGCGCACAGCGACTGGGCGTACAGCGGGCCGGTCAGGTCGACGTAGCAGGGCTTGACCTCGGTGCCGAGCTTGACGAAGACCCGCTCGGGCAGGTTCAGCCGCTGCCGCCAGCGGCGCACCGCGAGGTACCGCTCGGACTCGCTGCTCAGCCCGGCCAGCCCGCTCTCGGCGACCGTGGTCCGCCAGGTGCGCCGGGCGACGACCAGCCGGTCGATGGTGATCCGCGGGGTGGTCGGGGCGGGGGCCAGCAGCTTGAAGCTGTCCAGCAGCAGGGCGCCGAGCAGGTAGGCGAAGATCTCGACCAGCGGCCACCGGGCCCCGTCGGGCAGCACCGCGGTCAGCCGGCCCTCGACGTCCGCCACGCGTACGGCGGTGGCCGCGACGAGCTGCTCCACGTCGGCGCCCCGGGCGGTGTCGATGCCGAGCTGGCGGTCTTCCGGCTCCCGGGAGTGCCAGGTGGTGCGGGTGGTCTGCCGGGGGAAGCCCTCGGGGTAGAGCACCCGCATCCGGGCCGGCCCGAGGTCGGCGTCGAGGGCGGCACGCAGCGCTCGCGGGTCGGGGTGGAACGGGGCGAACACGGCGCTGTCGAACGGCGTCATCGCCGGGTGCAGCTCGCCGAGGACCAGTTGGAACTCGCCCCGGTTGAGCGCGTCGACGCTGGCCGCGCCGAGCTGCACGTCCGGGCTGTGCACGCGGGCGCTCGGCCAGCCGGGCGCGTCGGCAGGGAACAGCTCGGCGGCCCGGCCGGCCAGGTCGGCGCTGCGCAGCCGCAGCTCGGGCTGGTCGGCGGCGACGGCGGCGAGCCCGAACAGCTCCGCCCACCGGGCGGTGAACCGGGCGCCGGCGGCCGCGACCGGGCCGTCCGGGGCGAGCAGCAGCCCCTGGGACAGGAACCAGACGTCGGCCAGCCGCACGGGCCCGTCAGCGGACAGCTCGGCGTACAGGTCGGCGAGGATCCGCTCGCACCCGGCGCCGACCTCGGCGGTGAGCCAGCGGGCCGCCCGCAGCACGATGGCCAGCGGGTCGGCCAGCGCGTCGAGCACCGCCGAGCCCACCGCCAGCTCCACCCCGCGGGTGGTCTCCTCGTAGAGCACGGTGCGGCCGGTGTACATCTGCCCGCCGTGGCGGGTGGCCGGCCGGCCGGTGACGGCGGTGAACTCGGCGTTGAGCGCGGCCAGCGCGGCGCCCAGCCGGTCGGGGTCGCCGGCGGCGGCCGCCACGGCGTCCCGGGCGGCCCGGAGCCGGTCGAAGCCGGCGGCCACCTCGGCGCGCACCGTCTCCTCGCCGATCGCGGCGATCCGCTCGGCGAGCACCCGCTCCGCGCGCGGGCTGTTGGGCAGGCCGGCGTCCCACGTCAGCAGGCCCCGCTCGACCAGCCGGTCCAGCAGCAGGAACCCGTCGGCGGTGCCGCGCAGGCCGGTGTCGCCGTCGGCGCGGACCCGCTCCACCAGCTCCTGGGCGGGGGTACGGCCGTCGCAGCCGGCCAGCAACCGGGCCTCCAGCACGGACAGCTCGACGGGCGGGTGCAGCGGCCGGCGCAGCCGGCGGCCCTCGACGGTGAGGTGGGGCGGCAGCGCCGGGGCCCACCAGCGGCGCACCGCCAGGTCGTCGGCGAGCCGGTCGGCGTACGCCATGAGCGCCCACGCCTCGAAGTGGACCTGACGGCGGTCGACCAGGTCGGGCCCGGCAGCCAGCCGGGTCGCCGGGCTGTCCGGGTCGAACACGCCCCAGCAGACCGGCCCGAAGAACCCGATGGTCTCGGCCTTGCCGCAGTATCGCTGCCAGTAGCGCAGCACGGCGATCTCCCGCTTGCGGCGGGGCTTGTTCCGGGCGGCCGGGTCGGTGCGCAGCAGCCCGTCGAGGGCGACCAGCATGTCGGGGTTCTGCCAGGTGACCGCCTCGCGCAGCAGCGGGTCGGCGCAGATCTCCCCGAGCGCGGCCGACGAGCGGGCGAAGGCGGCGGTGAGCGTCTTGTCGTACACCTCGGCGGCGACCTCGCCGGCCAGCAGGCCGTCGGCGGCGGTCGCGGCCTCCGGCGCGGCGAACCGGTCGAGGCCCGCGGCGGGGAAGCCGGCCGTGCGCAGCAGCACGTCCCGCCACACCGACCAGCCGGTGTCGCCCAGCGGCAGCAGGTGGCTCACCGGTCGGCCCGCCATTCCTCGTCGACGATGTGCAGCCGCAGCTCGCTGAAGTAGCGCCGGCCGGTGCCGTCGGGCACCCAGGCCTGCCCGGGTGTCGGCAGCATCTCGCTGACGACCAGCGACACCCCGTCCCCGCCGTCGCCGCGGGCCGCCCGGACCATCGCGCAGAACATCGCCGCGTACGCGGGGCTGCTCAGGTCGACGAAGCAGGGCTTGGTCTCGGTGCCGAGCTTGACGTACACCTGCTCGGGCAGGCCCAGCTCGCGCCGCCAGCGGCGGACGGCGAGGAACCGGTCCCGCTCGACGGTGACGTCGGCCAGGCCGCACTCCCCCACCGTGGTACGCCAGGTCTGCCGCGCCACCACCAGCCGGTCCAGGGTGATCCGGGGCGTGTACGGGGCGGCGGCGACCAGCTTGAACCCGTCGACCGCGTGGGCGGCGAGCAGTCCGGAGAAAACCTCGGTCAGCGGCCACCGCTGCCCGTCCCGGGCGGTGGCCACGAGCCGGCCGTCGGCGTCGTCGACGGTGACGTCGACGGTCGGCAGGACCCGGTCCGGGTCGGCGCCCGGCGCCGGCAGGAAGGCCAGCTGAAGGTCCGTCGGGCCGGTGAGCGCCTCGGCGGTGCGGCTGGTGCGCCGGGGCCAGTCGGCGGGGAACAGCAGCCGCACCCGCCGCTCGCCCAGGTCGTCGGCGAGCCCCGCGCGCAGCCGCTCGACGTCGGGGTGCGACGGGGTGAACACCTGGCAGTCGAACGACGGCCAGCCGGCGTGCAGCTCGCCGAGCACGACCGTGTAGTCACCACGCGTCAGCGCGTCCACGTCGGGGGCGCAGATCTGCAGGTCCGGGCTGTGCAGCCGGCCGCCGGACCAGTCGGTGGGACCGGTCGGGAAGGCCGCGGCGACCCGCTCGGCCAGCTCGGCGACCGGCAGCCGCACCTCGGTGGCGCCGGCGGGCAGGTCGGCCAGGCCGAACAGGCCCGCCCAGCGGGCGGCGAACTCGGCGGCGACGCCGTCGACGGGCCGCTCGCCGGTGCCCCAGAACATGCCCTGGGCGAGGAACCACAGGTCGGCCAGCGAGACCGGGCCGTCCCCGGCCTCGGCGCGCAGCTCGTCGTACAGCTCGCGGAACGCGGCGCCGTACGCCTCCTCCAGCGCGCCGGCCAGCCACCGGGCGGCCCGCAGCAGCACCGCGAGGGGGGCGGCCAGCTCGGCCAGCAGCGGGGCGCCGAAGACGATGTCGAGGTCCCGGCTGGTGTCCTCGTAGCAGAGGGTGCGGCCGGCGTACATCTGGCCCTCGCGGCGGCGGGGCGGCTGGCCGGTCAGCTCGGTGAAGGTCGCGTCGAGCCGGTCGAGCGCGGCGCGCAGCCGCTCCGGGTCGCCGGCCGCGGCGGCCACCTCGTCCCGGGCGGCGCGCAGCCGGTCGAACCCGGCCCGCGCGGCCCGCCGGACGGGCTCGTCTGCGATGCCGTCGATCCGGGCCGCCAGCACGTCCTCGGCGTCCGGGCTGACCGGCAGGGCCGCGTCCCAGGTGATCAGCTCCCGCTCGACCAGCCGCTCCAGCAGGGCGTACCCGTCCTCGGGCCGGCGCAGCCCGACGGCGGGGTCGGCGACCAGGTCGCGGGCCGGGCGGTGGCCGTCGGCGGCGGCGAGCAGGGCCGCCTCGACCGGGGTGAGCGTGACCGGCGGGCGGCCGGGCCGCAGCACGGACCGGTCCCGCAGGCTCAGGTGGGGCTGGAGCATCGGCGGCCACCACTGCCGCACCGCCAGGTCGGCGCCGATCGTGTCGGCGTACGCGGACAGCGCCCACGACTCGAACCACACCCAGCGTCGGCGGGTCAGCCCGGCGCCGGTGCGCACCCGGGCGGTCTCGGCCTGGTCGGGGTCGATGGTGACCCAGCAGCTCGGCCCGAAGAAGCCGACCGTCTCGTTCTTGCCGCAGTAGCGCTGCCAGTACTTGAGCAGGGCCCGCTCGCGGTCGCGGCGGCGCACGTTGCGCGGCGCGTCGGCGCCGCCGCGGGCCAGCCCGTCGAGGGCGAGCAGGGCGTTGCGGTTCTGCCAGGTGACGGCCTCGCGCAGCAGCGGGTCGGCGGCCAGGGCGGAGAGCCGACCGGCGGCGGCGGTCACCGCCTCGGTGAACTCCTTGTCGAACCGTTCGGCGCCCTCACCGGTGGCGAGCAGCTCGTCGGCGGCGGCCGCGGCCTGCGGGGCGCTGAGCGCGGTGAGCCCGTCGGCCGGAAACCCGGTCCCACGCAGGATGGCATCACGCCACACCGACCAGCCGGTGTCGCCCAGCGGGACCCGGTGCCCGCCCGGCCCGGGCGTGTTGATCAAGAGGTTTGCGTCAGACGAGTGCGTTTCCCCGACGCAAACCTCTTGATCAACGGAAACAGGCGACCCGTCGGACGCCAGGGCGGCGGCGAGGTCGGCGCGGATCGCGGCGGCCACCTCGGGGAGCTGGTCGTGCAGGAAGAAGTGTCCGCCGTCGATGTCGTGCAGGGCGAACCCGGCGGCGGTGTGCCGCCCCCAGGCCGCGCTCTGCGCGCGGCTGACCGCCCGGTCCTGCCGGCCGCTGAAGACCACGATCGGCAGCGGCAGCGGCTCGCCGGGGACGTACCGGTAGCTGTCGACGCGGCCGAAGTCGGCGCGCAGCAGCGGCAGCAGCAGCTCCACCAGCTCCGGGTGGTTCAGCACCTCGGCGGGCAGCCCGCCGCCCTCGCCGAGCCGGCGCAGCAGCTCGTCGTCGTCCACCGTGGACAGCCCGTCGAAGAGGCTCTTGTCGTCGACGTGGGGGGCGCGGGCGCCGCCGACGTACAGCCGCAGCGGCAGCTGCCGCCCGAGCCGGCGCAGCTCGCGGACGACCTCGAACCCGACGCGCCCGCCCATCGAGTGCCCGTAGATGGCGTACGGACGGTCGGCCCGGTCGGCGATCGCGGCGGCGACGTCGGCAACGGTGAAGTTCGGGTCCTCGCCGATCCGGTTCTCCCGGCCGGGCAGCTGCACCGGCAGCACCTCGACGTCGGTGCCGAGCTCCCGCTGCCAGTGCCGGAACACGCTCGCCCCGCCCCCGGCGTACGGAAGGCAGAACAACCGCACCGGCGCCTCGGGGCACTTTCCGGCGGAGACGAACCAGTTCACCGCAGACCTCTCTGGTGGGGGTCGATCCAGTACCGCTGGCGCTGGAACGGATAGGTGGGCAGCCCGGTGCGCCGGAAGCCGCCCTCGGGATGCAGGGCCGCCCAGTCGACGTCCCGGCCGGCCACCCAGTCGGCGGCCAGGTCCCGCAGCTCGCCGGGCGGGCCGGCGATCCGCTCGCCGCCCTCCAGCAGGGCGTCCAGCCTTGCGAGGGCCTCGGCGAGGTCGGCGGCGACGACGGCCGCCCGGCAGCCGAACTCCCGGCGGCCGAGCGCGAGGGTGGCGGCCACCTCGGCCAGCGCCGGGGCGGCACCCGCCAGGTGCCGGCGCAGCCGGGCCAGCGCCGCCCGCAGCGCCGCCGGGGTGCGCGCCGACACCGGCAGCAGGTGGGCCGCGGCGTCCGGGGCGTCGACCGGCTCCGCCGGCGGCGGCTGCTCGACCACCACGTGCGCGTTCGTCCCGCCGAGCCCGAACGAGCTGACCCCGGCCACCCGCCGGGCGCCCTCGGGCCAGTCCCGGGCCTTCGTCGGCACGTAGAACGGGCCGGCGTCGAGGTCGATCTCCGGGTGCGGCCGGGTGAAGTGCAGGTTGGGCGGGATGACGCCGTGCTGCACGGCGAGCACCGCCTTGATCAGCCCGGCGATGCCGGCGGCGGCGTCGAGGTGGCCGATGTTGGTCTTCACCGACCCCAGCGCGCAGGACTCGGCGGGCGCCGCGCCCTCGTACACCTCGTGCAGGGCCGCGACCTCCAGGGCGTCGCCCAGCGGGGTGCCGCTGCCGTGCGCCTCGATGAACCGGACCTCGCCGGGGTCCACCTCGGCGGCGGCGAGCGCGCCGGCCACGGCGGCGGCCTGCCCGGCCGGGCCGGGCACCGCGAAGCCGGCCCGGTCGGCGCCGTCGTTGGTGACCGCCCAGCCGGGCAGGATCGCGTAGATCCGGTCCCCGTCGGCCTGCGCGTCGGCGAGCCGGCGCAGCGCCACCACCCCGACGCCCGAGCCGAAGCCGGAGCCGTTGGCGGCCTCGTCGAACGCGCGGCACCGCCCGTCCGGGGAGGCCAGCCCGCCCGGGGTGTGCCGGTACCGGGGCCAGGTCACGTTGACCCCGCCGGCCAGGGCGATGTCGCACTGGTAGTCGGCGAGGCTCTGCGCGGCGACGCAGACGGCGGTCAGGGAACTGGAGCAGGCCGTCTGCACGGACATGGCCGGGCCGGTGAGCCCGAGCCGGTACGCGACCTGGCCGGGCAGGTGGTCGGTGGCCTGCCGGCCGACCAGCCGGGCCTCCCAGTCGTCCGGGTCGACGTCGCCGACCACGGCCGGGTTGTCCATGAGGTGGAACAGGAAGTACCGGTTGGCGGAGGCCGCCGCGTAGACGCCGACCAGCCCGGGGAACCGGGACGGGTCGTGCCCGGCGTCCTCCAGGGCCTCCCACGCGGTCTCCAGGAACAGCCGGTGCTGCGGGTCGGTGCGGGCGGCCTCCTGCTCGCCGAAGGCGAAGAACTCGGCGTCGAAGCCGGCCACGTCGTCGAGCCGGCCGGCGGCCCGCACGTGCCGGGGGTCGGCGAGCAGCCGGGGGCCGATGCCCAGGGCAACCAGTTCCTCCTGGGTGTGGTCGTGGATCGCGTCCACGCCGGCCAGCAGGTTCCACCAGAACGTCGCCACGTCGGGGGCGCCGGGGAAGCGGCCGGCGAGGCCGACCACGGCGATCTCGTCGCCGGTGTACTCGCGGGCGGCGGTGGCGGGGGCGGCCGGGGCCGGCCCGACCGGGGCGCGCTGGGCCACCGGCGGGGCGTCGACCAGGCGGGCCTGCGCGGCGACCGTGGGGTTCTCGAACAGCCGCACCATCGGCAGCCGCACGCCGAACCGGTCGGCGAGCCGCTGCTGCACCACGCCGAGCAGCAGCGACTGCCCGCCGACGTCGAAGAAGCTGGCCGTGCGGGCGACCGCCGGACGGCCCAGCACCGCGCACCAGATGTCGTGCACGGCCCGCTCGGTCGCGGTGGCCGGCTCCTCCCCCGGCGCCACCTCGGGGGCCGGGTCGGGCAACGCCCGCTCGTCGACCTTGCCGGTGACGGTGAGCGGGAACTCGTCGACCACCACGACGGCCCGGGGCAGGGCGTACTCCGGCAGCCGCCGGGCGAGGGCGACGCGCAGGGCCGCCGGGTCGAGCGCCCCGCCGGCCGGCCGGGCGTACGCGAGCAGCTCGCCGTCGCGGGCGATGGCGCGTACGGCCCCGACGCCGGGCTGCGCGGCGAGGACGGCCTCGATCTCGGTCAGCTCGACGCGGAACCCGCGCACCTTGACCTGGCGGTCCAGCCGGCCGAGGCAGACCAGTTCGCCGCCGGGCAGCCGCGCGCCGAGGTCCCCGGTCCGGTACGACCAGACCCCGTCGGCCTCCCGGGCGAACCGGTCGTCGGCGCGGTCGAGGTAGCCGGGGGCGACGTGCCGGCCGCGGACCACGATCTCGCCGGTGTCGCCGGCGAGGTCCACCTCGTACCCGGGCAGCGCGGTGCCGATCGGCAGCGGGCCGGTGGCGGCCGGGTCGGCGTCGGCCAGCGGCACCGCGTACCGGGCGGCGAACGTCATCTCGGTGGCGCCGTAGCCGTTGACCAGCACCCAGTCGGGGCCGAACCGGTCGCGGCCCCGGGCGGCGTCGGCGAACGTGGCCTGCTCCCCGCCGAGCAGCACCACCCGGACGGTGTCCAGCCGCGCCTCGCCGAGGGCGTCGAGCAGGAACCGGTAGACGGTCGGGGTGGAGTGGTAGACGGTGACCCCGTGCCGCACGAGCAGGTCGAGGGCGTGGGCGAGCCCGTGCCGGCGCAGGTCGACCGGGATGGCGGCGGCGCCGGTGAGCAGGGCCGGGTACAGGTCGGGGATGGCCGCGTCGAAACTGAACGAGGCGAGCAGGCTGAGCCGGTCGTCCGGGCCGATGGACAGGGCGGCGATCTGGTTGTCGACGACGTGCGCGAGGTTGCGGTGGGTCTGCCCGACCGCCTTCGGCACGCCCGTCGAGCCGGAGGTGAACAGCACGTACGCCAGCGCGTCCGGGTCCACCGGGACGGGGCGCAGCGGCGCCGGGGGCACCTGGTCGAGCACGACGACGTCGGCGCCGGGACGGTCGACGGTCAGCCGGTCGGCCAGCTCGCGGTGTTCCGGGGCGGCCAGCACGGTCCGCGCGTCGGCGGCGGCGACCATGTGGCGCAGCCGGTCGACCGGGAACCCGGGGTCCAGTGGCACGTACGCGCAGCCGGCGGCGAGGGTGCCGAGGATCGCCGCGACCGTGGGCGCACCGTGCGGCGTCAGCAGGGCGACCCGGTCACCGGGGCGGACGCCGGCGGCGGCGAGCAGGGCGGCGTGTCCCCCGGCGGCGGAGGCGAGTTCCGCGTAGCCGACCGCGGGGCCCGCGCCGAGCAGGGCCGGTCGGTGCGGAATCGTGGCCGCCAGGTCGGCGAACCGATGGATGATCGTGTGCGTCGCCATGTCAGGGGAGGGGATACGCCACACCGCCGGCCGGCACCCGACATCCGTCTAACGTGTTCACGATCCCCCCCAGGACTTCACAATGGATGCAGCATAGGGCTGGATCCCTGGCTGGGAAGATCGTCGATCAAAGGTCGGGCCGAAGAGCCGAACGACCCCTCCGACGTCGGACGGCGAAAATCGTCCGATCATCCCCCTAGCGCCTAGAGGAGTTTCAACCTAGGGCGCTACCGTCAAGTAAGTTTTCCGGTGAAAGTGCCCAACGGCCGGGGTTTTTCCTATGTAGCCGGTGTTGAACGGCAGCTCAGGAAGGACTCTGCCCGGCGGGCGCGTCAGCCATCGTACGGTGGCGGGTCCGCCCCGCCGGCGCCGGTCTCACCGCGCGGCATCCGGGCCACCAGCTGCCGGAACTCCTGCACGGTGACCGCCGCGCGCAGCGTCGCGAACACCGCCTCCGTCCCGTCCCGGGCGGTCGCCGCGTCGACCCCCGCCCGCGCCCCGACCCGGGCCAGGAAGTCGTCGTCGGCGGCACCGGCCGGGCCGGCGGGCTCCGCCGGGTCGACCAGGTAGCCGCCGACCCGCTCGGGCAGCGGCCGGCCGTCCTCTCCCGACGAATGGCCGCCGACCCGCTCGGGCAGCGGCCGGCCGTCCTCTCCCGACGGGTCGCCGTCGACCCGCTCGGCCATCGTCCGCAGCACCGCCCCGGTCACCGCGGCGGCCTGGGCCACGGTGATGCCGGCCCGCCGGGACACCGCGTCGACGAAGCGGGGAAACAGCACCCGTCCTCCCGTCCTCACACCGGCCCGGCGCTTACCCGACGCCGGCACCGGCAAACGGCCGGCTCGCCGGAGCGGTGCCGGCTGGACGCGGCGCCTTCCCGCGGGCCCGGCCGAGCCGCCGGCCGACGGCGGATAGCGTGGGCGCATGGCGAACCCGACCCGCTGGGCCACCGACACCGGCCCGGAGCACTCGCAGTGGTACATCGACCGGTTCCGGCGGCTGGCGGCCGAGGGCGCCGACCTGGCCGGCGAGGCCCGGCTGCTGGACGCGCTGGTCGCCCCGGGCTCGCGGATCCTCGACGCGGGCTGCGGCACCGGGCGGGTCGGCGCCGTCCTCGCCGCCCGTGGTCACACGGTCGTGGGGGTGGACGCCGACCCGGCGCTGGTCGAGGCGGCCCGCGCCGACCACCCGGGCGCACGCTGGCTGGTCGGCGACCTGGCCGAGCTGGACCTCGCGGCGGCCGGCGAGCCCGAGCCGTTCGACGCGGCCGTGGTGGCCGGCAACGTGATGGCGTTCGTCGCACCCGGCACGGAGCGGCAGGTGCTCCGTCGCGTCGCCGCCCACCTGCGCCCCGACGGCGTGGTGGCGGTCGGGTTCGGCACCGACCGGGGCTACCCGCTCACCGACTTCGACGCCGACGCGGTGGCCGCCGGGCTACGTCTGGACCACCGCTTCGCCACCTGGGATCTGCGCCCGTGGCGGGACGACGCCGACTTCGCCGTCACCGTCCTGCGCCGCCCGGCCGCCGGCTGAGCGCAGCGGTGGGCCCGTCTGCCCGGCCGCCACGGTCACCCGCGACCGTTCAGCCGGGGGTGGCGACCGCCCGGGCGGCGGCCGGATCGAGCGGACTACCGGCGGGCACCAGGCTCACCAGGCCGGCGGGCAGCCGGACGGGCCGCACGTTCCGGTAACCGAGCATGCCGAGCACCTCGACGTCGGCCAACGCGTACCGCCGGCCGAGGTCGGTGACCACGGAGACCGTGCCACCGGTGGCCCCCGGTGCGGCGGACGACTCGACCACCGCGCCGCGCCCCGGCTCGACGACGACGTGGTCGGCCAGCGCCGCGCCGCCGGCCGCCACGCCCGTGCCGCGGGGACTGCCGGACAGGTCGGGCACGGCGGCGCCCAGCCGGACCTCGCGCACCCCGCCGTCGTCGCCGACCCGGGCGCAGAGCGCCCCGCCGTCCGGGGCGGCCAGCCGGGGCGGGCCGGGCGGCGGGGCGGCCGGCCCGGTGGGCGCCAGGTCGGGCAACTTGGGCAGGGCGGCGAACCGGCCGAGGGTCATCGTCTCCGGCTCGCCCTGGCCGGTGCGGGCGAGCAGCAGGCCGGCCTGCAACTCGGTGATGCCGGCGAGACCCCCGGCCAGGGCGACCGCGTACTGCCGGCCGCCACCGGAGTTGCGCACGAGGAAGACCTCGCCGATCACCGCGCCGGACACCCGCGCCGAGGGGCGCCCGAGGTCGGGCAGGTCCAGCGGGGCGAGGTCGGCGCCGGCCGGAAAGCTGTCGACCAGGGCCGACGCGGCCGGCACCGCGCGCTGCCGGGTGGCCGCCAGCGCCGCGAGCACCCGGCCCGGGTCGCGCAGCAGGTGGCGTCGACCGTGCCAGACCAGGTGCAGGCTGCCGTCGGGGTGCCGCAGCAGGAACCCGTCGTCGCCCGGGTCGCGTCCGCCGGTCGCGGCCACCCCGATCAGCAGCGCCGACCGGGGTACGGATCGCCCGCCCTCGCCCGTGACGACGGAGCAGACCGTCCACGGCGCGGTCGACAGGCGGCCCCGGTCCGGCAGCGAGTCCGGCGCGTCGGCGATGCCCAGCGGCAGCCCGCGCGGCACCCCCTCGATCGAGCGGCGGGAGACCAGCACGGTCCGCGGCTGCTCGGCGCCGATGATCAGCAGCGCGGAGGCGTAGTTGAGCACCGGGTGCAGGCTGCCGTCCCGGTAGACGAACCGGGCGCCGGACTCCTTCTCCACGATCACCGCGCCGGGATCGCGCCACTTGGTGCCGCCGCCGGCGAACAGCCCGTACAGGGCGAAGCCGCCGAGGGCGATCGCGGCGACCAGCACGCTGGCCAGCCCCGCCCCGGCGAGCCGGCGGAACGGCGACCGGGCCGGGTCGGTCTCCCGCATCACCAGGGCGGCGACGGCCCGCTGGACGGTGAACTGGTACGAGTGCAACTGGTCCTGCCGCGACGGCATGCGGTCCCCTCCGACGGATCGGTCGGGGCACAGGATAGGCGTTCCGTCGATCCCCGGGAGACCCTCCGTCACCACCCCAGCCCACCCCACCCCCACCCCCACCCCCGCTCCCGTCCCGCCCCCGGTCCCGCCCCGATGATCATGGGGTTGACGGCGAAATTGATCGCCGAACGGACCGCCAACTCCATGATCAACCGGGTGGGACGGGGCGGCGCGCGGCCGGGATGCCCCGGACCGCAGCGGGATGCGTACCGGGTGCGCGGTGTTCCGGCGTCCGGGCCGGCGCGGGCGGTAACATCCGCACGGACCCGGCCCGAAGTGAGGATCCCGTGGGCGTACGATTCGAGGAACTGGCCTGGCGGGAGACCCCGATCGGGGAGATCAGCCTGCGCCGGCGGCACGACCCCGCGCTGGACCGCGAGGTGTACGAGGTCAAGCTCGACGACGAGTTCCTGATGTCCAGCCTCTTCCCGGTCGCGGAGATCGAGCTGGCCCGGCTGGGGCTGGCGCCGCTGGGCGGCGAGGCCCTCGACGTGGTGGTCGGCGGCCTCGGCCTCGGGTACACCGCCCGCACCGCACTGGAGGATCCCCGGGTGCGGTCCCTGCTGGTGGTGGAGGCGATCGAGGACGTCATCGACTGGCACCGGCGGGGCCTGCTGCCGTTCGCGGACGGGCTGGCCGCCGACCCGCGCACCCGCTTCGTCCGGGCGGACTTCTTCGCGGCGGTCCAGGACGGGACGGGCCTCGACCCGGACGAGCCGGGACGGCGCTTCCACGCGGTCCTGCTGGACGTGGACCACTCCCCCCGGCACCTGCTGCACCCCAGCCACGCGCCGTTCTACACCGCCGAGGGCCTGCGCCGGCTCGCCGACCACCTGCACCCGGACGGCGTCTTCGCGCTGTGGTCCAACGACCCGCCGGACACCGAGTTCCAGCGGGTGCTCACCGGGGTGTTCCCGACGTCGCTGGCCCACGTCGTCCGGTTCCCCAACCCGCTGCAGCGCCGCGAGTGCGCCAACACGGTCTACGTCGCCCGCCGATGAGGAAGGGCCCCTCCTCCGTGAGAGGAGGGGCCCACCCCAAGGGACGGTGGGCGCTACGCGTCGGCCAGCGCGGGGACCGGCAGGTCGTCGGCGGGGCGCGGGGCCGGCGTCGAGCGGTTGGGCAGCGACAGCCGGATGACCTTCCACCACGCGGAGGCGACCTGCCTGGGCAGGGGACCGGTGGTGTACGTCAGCCCGTACCTGGCGAACAGTGCCCGTACCTCCGGCGCGATCTCCTGGTAGCGGTTGCTCGGCAGGTCGGGGAAGAGGTGGTGCTCGATCTGGAACGACAGGTTCCCGGTCATGATGTGCAGGAGCCGGGGGCCGCTGATGTTGGCCGAGCCGAGCATCTGCCGCAGGTACCACTCGCCCCGGGTCTCCCCCTCGATGGACGTCTTCTCGAAGGTTTCCACGCCCTCCGGGAAGTGCCCGCACATGATCACCGAGTGGCTCCACAGGTTGCGGATCAGGTTGGCGGTGAACGTCGCCGCGAGGGTGCTGAGGAACGACGGGCCGGACAGCAGCGGGTGCACGACGTAGTCCTTGAGCACCTGCTTACGGATCTTGCGGCCGACCGCCCGCACCCGGGCCCGGAACTCGGGGCGCTTGTGCCGGCCGTCGCGCAGGTTCTCGCCCAGCTCCAGGTCGTACGCGGCGATGCCGTACTCGAAGAAGCAGGCGTTGATGAGGTTCCACAGCGGCTGCCCCAGGTGCACGGGGTGCCACGGCTGGTCCTCGTCGACGCGCATGATGCCGTACCCGAGGTCGTTGTCCTTGCCGAGCACGTTGGTGTACCGGTGGTGCAGCTCGTTGTGCGAGCGCTTCCACTGCTCCGGCGGGGAGACGTGGTCCCAGTCCCAGGTGGTCGAGTGGATCTTCGGGTCGCGCATCCAGTCCCACTGGCCGTGCAGGACGTTGTGGCCGATCTCCATGTTCTCCAGGATCTTGGCCACCGCGAGGCCGGCGGTGCCGACCACCCAGGCCGGCGGGAAGAGCGAGAACAGCAGCACCGCGCGACTGCCCAGCTCCAGCTTGCGCTGGGTGGAGATGACCCGACGGATGTACCTCGCGTCGCGCTCGCCCCGGCTGGCGATCACCCGTTCGCGGATGGCGTCCAGCTCCCGGCCCAGGTTCTCGATGTCCTCGGCGGTGAGGTGGGCGATCTGGTTGCCGGGCTTCTTCTGGATCGCGGTCACGCGCGGTTCTCCTGTCAGAGGTCGATGTCGCAGGTGCCGGCCGCCGCCGACACGCAGGTCTGGACGAGCACGCCGTCGCCGGGTAGGGCGGTGGTGATCTCCCCGTTGCGCAGGTCCCGGACCGCGCCCTGGCGCAGCGGCACCACGCAGCCGAAGCAGATGCCCATCCGGCACCCGGACGGCATGAGCACCCCCGCGCCCTCGCCCGCGTCGAGCAGGGCGGTGCCGCCGTCGGCCTGGACCGTCACCCCGGCCCTGGTGAACGTGACGGAGCCGCCCGCCCCGGGCGAGATCACCGTCGGCCGGAACCGCTCGGTGTGCAGCCGGCCGGCCACCCCCTGGGCGGCCCAGTGCCGCTCGACCGCGTCCAGCAGGCCGCCGGGCCCGCACGCCCAGGTCTGCCGCTCCAGATGGTCGGGCACCAGGCCGGCCAGCTCCGCCACGCCCAGCCGGCCGTCGGTGTCGGTGTGCCGTGCCACCAAACGGATCGCGCCGCGCGCGGCCAGCCCGCGCAGCTCCTCGGCGAAGATCACGTCGTCGGGGGTCGGCGCGGAGTGCACCAGCACGACGTCCGCCGCGGCGAGCGCGCCGGAGCGCAGCATCCCCATGACCGGGGTGATCCCGCTGCCGGCGGTGACGAACAGGACCCGCTCCGGGACCGCGGCGGGCAGGACGAAGTCCCCCTCGGCCTGGTCGAGCTGGACGAGGGTGCCCGGCCGGATCCGGCGGACCAGGTGGTCGCTGACCCGGCCGTCCGGGATCGCCTTCACGGTGACCGTGATCAGCCTGTCGGCGCGGCCCGGGGCCGAGGTGAGCGAGTACGTCCGCCACTGCCGCACCCCGTCGACGTCGACACCCAGGCGGGCGTACTGCCCGGGGGTGTGCCCGCGCCAGCCGCGGCCCGGCCGGATGGCCACGGTGGCCGCGTCCCGCGT
The DNA here is from genome assembly GCF_043198215.1 of Micromonospora sp. NPDC048830. Classification (NCBI taxonomy): domain Bacteria; kingdom Bacillati; phylum Actinomycetota; class Actinomycetes; order Micromonosporales; family Micromonosporaceae; genus Micromonospora; species Micromonospora sp. NPDC048830. The sequence continues at coordinate 38,567 of NZ_JBICUP010000009.1, read as the reverse complement.
CTCCGGGCGGACGTCGACGATCCGCCCGCGCAGGGCGGCCCCGGTGCGCAGCGGGGCGACCATGTCGAGGTAGTCCCCGGGCAGCACCGGCGTGGTGACCGTCTCGGCGAGCCGGAGCAGCCTGTCCCGAAGTGTGACTTTTTCGCCGGGCGGACGCGGGACGGTGGTGGTCATATGACCAGGGTGGCGGCGTTGTCGCATAACATCTTGACCGGCAAAGGTGAATAAGCCGCAGGTACTTGTTCGGGGAGAACAATTGATCACGGATCGCTCGGGCACCACCCGCCGGGCCGCCCACCTCGAACTGGACGAGCGGACCGCAACCGGACTGCGCACCGCGCTGCCCGTGGTCGCGGAGCGCACGGTCACCGCGATCACCGCCGAGGTGCCCGCCTACTCCGGCACCCTCACCGGGCAGATGCGGGACAAGATCGAGAACGCGGTACGGATCGCGCTGGGCACGTTCCTCCAGCTCCTCGAGCGCCCCCAGGGGTCCGATCCGGGCACCCCGCTCACCCCGGCGCTGGAGGCCGCGTACGCCCTGGGCAGCGGCGAGGCCCGCTCCGGCCGCAGCATGGACGCGCTGCTCGCGGCGTACCGGGTGGGGGCGCGGGTGGCGTGGCGGGAGGTCTCGGCCACGACCGTGCGCAGCGGGCTCGCCGCCGGGACGGTCGCCGAGTTCGCCGAGCTGATGTTCGCCTACATCGACGAACTGTCCGCGGCCAGCGTGGCGGGGCACGCCGACGAGCTGGCCAGCGCCGGCCGGGCCCGCCAGCGGTACCTGGAGCGGCTGACCCAGCAACTGCTGGCCGGCGAGTCCGAGGAGGTGCTGCGCCGCAGCGCCGAGCGGGCGGACTGGCCCCCGCCGCAGACCCTGACCGTGGTGCTGCTGCCCCGCAGCAACCTGCGGGCCGTGCTGGCGGCACTGAGCCCGCAGACGCTGGAGAGCGGGGAGGACATGCCGGGGGTGGACCCGGCCGAGGAGCTGGCCGTGCTGCTGGTGCCGGACATGCACGGCGGCCGGCGGCGGCAGCTCGTCCGGGTGCTGCACGGGCACCGGGCGGTGCTGGGGCCGGCCCGGCCGTGGCACCGGGTGGCCGCCTCGTACGAGCGGGCGGCCCGGGCGCTGCCGCTGGGGCTGCGCCGCGGCGACCCGGACGCGCCGCTGGACACCGAGCAGCACCTGGCGCGGCTGCTGCTGAGCATGGACCCCGACGCCCTGGCCGACCTGCGCGCGCAGGTGCTGCGGCCGCTGTCGTCGCTGCCGCCGGCCACCGCCCACCGGCTGGCCGAGACCCTGCGCTCCTGGCTGCTGCATCAGGGACGCCGCGACGACGTGGCGGCGGACCTGTTCGTGCACCCGCAGACGGTCCGGTACCGGATGGCCAAGGTGCGGGAGCTGTACGGCGACCGGCTGCACGACCCGGCGACGGTGCTGGACCTGACGCTCGCCCTGGCGGTGCTCCCGGGCCCGACACCGGCCTGACCCAGCCACCCGGCCCCGCCCGCCCCCGCCCCGCGACCCCCGCGGGACCCGAGCGTCCGCGATCTTGCACTTACGGCCCCTGGTTCGCGAACTTTGCACCATATGACCGGGCGGCGAGCTGGGAGAACGAGTCGCCGAGCACGGAGAGGATCTGCGCCGACCAGAACGTCTGGAAGCGCCGGTCGTGGCGCGACGAGCTGGATGCGGCCGGCTTTCCGGTGGCGACCGTCACGGCGCCGAGGCTAGCGGAACCGGGCCTGATCCGGGCAGCCGCCACACGTCGACCACGAAGAGTAACCATGTTTCCAACTCTTGACGCCGCGCCTCGATCTCGGCGGACGACCAGGCCGGGCCGGCGCTCAGGACGGCGTACTCGAACGGCCGGCGCGGACCGGGCCGGCTGATCCCGGCCTCGGCCAGGACGACCTCGTCGCGCTCGAACCGCCACTTCGCCGGCGTCACCCGGGCCCAGTCCGCCGCCCCGCCGTCGGCGCGTAGCTTGGTGTGGCAGACGTCGCCGTCGGCAAAGACCGGGTGCCGGTGACCTTCCAGACCTTCCCGTTGGCCTTGGCCAGCAGGTACAGCCCGCCCGCGGCGTCGGTGCCGAAGCGCAGGTCGACCCGCGTCGGGTCGCCGGGCGCGCCGGGGCCGGAGAGGTCCTGCATCCGCACCGCGTTGCCGGCGGCGTCGAACAGGGCGAGCCGGTGAATCGGGGCGAGGCCGGCGCCCCGGCGCATCTCGTTCGCCTCGGTGTAGAGGACGCGGCCGTCGACCAGGTCGCCGAAGACGTACTTGCCGCGCAGCGCGGGCAGGTCGTGCCCCCGGTAGACGAAGCCGCCGGCCACCGCGACGCCGACGTCCGAGGTGCAGTCCCAGCCGGGCGGCGGGTCGTGGTCGTACGCCGCGACGGGGTACGTGTAGCCGTACCGCTCGTCGTCGGCGGGCAGCGGCAGCAGCTTGTCGCAGGCGTTGGTGGCCGCCTTGTCGAAGACGTACGACCCCTCGCGCTCGCTCCAGCCGAAGTTGTCGCCAGCGCGCACCTCGACGATCGCCTCGACGGCGTGCTCGCCGATGTGGCCCAGGAACATCCGGCCCGTGGCCAGGTCCCAGCTGAACCGGTGCGGGTCGCGGAAGCCGACGGCGTAGATCTCGCCGAGCGCGCCGTTCCGGCCGACGAACGGGTTGGTCGGCGGGATGCCGTACCGCCCGTTGGCGGAGTCGGTGCCGCGGGGGTCGATGCGCAGCAGCTTGCCGTGCGGCATGCCCATGTGCTGCGGGTCGCCGTTGCGCACGCCCAGGCCGCCGTCGCCGACGGCCAGGTACAGCAGCCCGTAGTCGGCGTCGTCGGGCTTCGCCGTGGGGTTGAAGTTGATTTCCTGGACGCCGTGGATCGGCCCGCCGAACCCAATGCGCAGCACCTCACGATGGGTGCCGGCGAAGGTGTCGGCGGCGGGGTCGGCGGCCGTCCACTCGGTGATGACGCCGTGGTAGATGGTGCCGGACTGGGCGTAGTCGGGCACCTTCGTGGTCGCGGACGCCTGCTCGGTGTGCAGGGTGTAGATCCGGCCGTTGCTGCCGAACTTGGGGTGGAACGTGACGTAGCCGAAGCCCTGGCCGAGGCCCCGGCCGGAGAAGAACTGCGGCGCGAAGGTCGCGGCCACGTCGAGGTAGACGTGCGGCACGCCGTTCTTGACCAGGTAGAGGTTGCCGTTGAGGTCGGGCACGGCCCGGCGTCCGGAGCCGTCGGGTAGCTCCATGATCGTGTTGATCCGGGCGGTCCGCACGAGCCGCTGGTCGACCGGCGCCGGGGTGGGCGTCGACCGCGGGAAGCTGGCGTACTCGCTCAGCACCAGCCCGAGCCGGGACTGGGTGGGCATCTTGGGGACGGGATCGTAGACGGCGTCGGTGGCGGGCTCGGCGGACACGGCGACCAGGGTGGACAGGACGAGGGCTGCGGCCGTGAGCCCGGCCGCCGCCAGCACCGGCCGGCGGGTCGTCGGTGTGCGCACGCGGTTCTCCTTCTCGGTGGGACGGTGCCGAGGATAGTCACCGAACCATGTGGTGGTACTGCTTGGCGACATCGTCCGGGGAGAGGACGCTGTCGAGAAACATCAGGCCGTCCATGCGGCAGTCGCAGGGGTCGGCCTCCCGGGTGTCCTGGCGCCCAACTGCAACACCGCCAACCCCGACGACCGGCGGAGCGGATCCTGCGCGAGCACCCGGAGACGACGGCGATCGTCGCGCTCAACGACGCGATGGCCATCGGCGTGCTGTCGGCGCTGCGCGCCCGGGGCATCCCCGTGCCGGAGCGGATCTCGGTCGCCGGCTTCGACGACTACGCGGCGGCCACGGCGTCAACTACAAACTGGCCGGCCCACTCGCCGCCATCGGCATGCGCCGCCTGACCCAACTCGACACCCAGCTCGACCGTCGGCGCCGCAACGCCGAACGGATCCTCGCCGCTCTGCCCGCTGGCGGCCTGCTGCGCGAGCTGCCATACGGCGTGCAGGACAAACCGAACTACTACAACCTCGTGCTCCTCGCTACCAGCCGCGCCACCGAGGTCGCCAGAGCCTTCCAGGCTGCGGGACTGCCGCCGGACTCGATCCGATGGCGGTACCGGCCGTTCTACCACCAGCAGCTGTTCCAAACACACGCCACGAGGTGCCCGAACGCCGAACGCCTCGCCACGAACACCATCCAACTGCCCGTTCACCCCCACCCGCCCGAGGCGACGGTAGCGTGGATGGCCGACCAAGCGGCCCAAGTCGCCCGAGGGGAAACCGCAGCATGATCCGCCACTTCACCAGCTCAGCGGTCGTCTTCAACAGCGCGGGAAAGGTCCTTCTCGTCCACCACAACAAGATCGGCCTGTGGCTGTACCCGGGCGGACACGTCGACCCCAACGAAGACCCCGCCGAGGCCGCGCTGCGTGAAGTCGTCGAAGAAACCGGCATCGAAGCCGAGGTCCTCGCACCTCAGCGCTTCACCCACCCCGCCGTTCGAAGCATCCCGACGCCATTCGCGATCATCGAGATGGACATCGAAGACCGCAAAGACGGCCTGCACCGGCACATCGACTTCGTCTACATCTGCCGAACCACCAGCGACACCCTCGATGCTCACCTCGAGGAGGTATCCAACGTCGCCTGGTTTGACATCGCCGACGTCGCAGAACTACCCACCCCGAAGGAACTGCCATCGCTGATCGCCGAAGCATCCCGGGCAACAGCACAACTCGTCTAGGCCACAGCTCATAGCGCCCGTCGAGGGACTCGCCGCCGCCCGCCCTTCGCTATTCCCAGGAGCGAGCCGGAAGATCCGAGCTCCGGCCCGCTCCGCATCAGTGACCACCGTGAAGTCGCGGACGTCGCGTGCGCTGACGAAGCTGCGCGGCCTGCTCGACCGCGAGGCTCCGCCGGCACAGGCCGGGGCCCGGCTCTCCTGGGAGAGCCGGGCCCCGGTGGTGCGTCGGTCGGTCAGTCGGTGCAGGACGGCAGGTCGAAGTGCCCCGGGGTGCCCGGGAAGGCCACCCCGGCGCCCTGGTCCTTGTTGTCCCGCGGGTAGACGTACGACAGCTCCAGGAAGGCCGAGGTTCCGGCCGTGGTCACGTCGGACGGGCTGCGACCCGCGCCGGTGGCCCAGGCCAGCCTGGTCAGGAAGTCCTGCATCTCCGGGCTGTGCTGCCGGATGTCGTTGAACCCGCCGTAGGCCGCGTTGCAGTGGGTGAACATGTTGTACGCGCCGTTCCAGTCGAACATCCGGTCGCCGTTGTTCGGCCCGTTCGCCGCCACGTCACCCTGCATCACGTCCCGGTCCCAGCCGCCGTACATCCAGTCGGTGCCGTGGTGGTGCTGGTTGTCGGCCACGACGTCGTTGTCCAGGCCCGTCATCTCGAACCAGCGGCACGGGTCGACCGTGCCCTCCGCCAGGTCCACCGGCCAGGCCCCGGCCGCGCAGTTGTCCGGGTAGGAACCGCGCGGACGGAAGTCCAGCAGGTCGGAACTCAGCACCGCGGTCACGGCCGGGCCGCCGGTCGCCCCGGCACCGCCGAACAGGTGGTCGACGTACTGGTCGTGGTCGCCCCGGGCGGCGGCGCTGAAGACGCCGTCCACCTGGCACTGCGGGTTGGCCGCGTCGAGCACCGGGTCGCAGCCCTTGCCGCCCCACAGCACGTCCGACCCCTCCGACCCGAACAGCTGGTCGCCCCCGCTGTCGCCGTTGGCGACGTCGTCACCGAAGCCGGCGTGGATGTTGTCGGCCCCGGCGCCACCGCGGATCCAGTCGCCCGCCCCGGCGGTCAGCCCGGCGTGCGGCATGGGCGCCGAGGTGGAGCCGCCGATCCAGGCGTCGCCGTCGGTGTCGTGCAGCAGGTCGACCCGCCGGTCGTAGTCGCCGGCCCGGAACCCGGTGAACGTCTCCTGCGGCACCGACGACAGCGTGGTGGTGAAGCCCAGCGCCGCCACGTCGTCGGCGTTGAGGTACTGGTTCATCACCCCACCCCGGTCACCGAGGATGGCGTCGGCGCCGTCGTCGCCGTACAGGGTGTCCGCACCCAGCTCGCCGAACAGGTCGTCGTCGCCGTCGCCGCCCCGGATCGTGTCGTCGCCGTCCTGGCCCCAGACGCCGTCGTTGCCGGCGTCGCCGTAGAGCTGGTCGGCACCGAAGGCGCCGGTCGGCTCGCAGGTGGGCTGGGCGGTCGTGCAGAACCGGGTGGACGGGCCGGGCAGCGCCGGGTCGTGGGTGCGGACCCGGGTCGCGTCGGCCGGCACCGCGCCGGTCGGGTACCGCTCGGTGTAGACCTTCTCGGCCTGGCCGCCGTTCACCGTGGTCACGGTGCGCAGCAGCGAGCCGTTGTCGCCGAGGACCACGTCGTCGGCGCCGTTGCCCTCCACCACGTCCCCGGTGTCCCGGAAGCCGGCGGCCGAGCTGCCGCCGATCAGGTCGTCCTGCCCGGCCGGCGCGCCGGTCCCGACCAGGTCGGTTGCGGCCGACGGGTCACCCGGCCAGCCCGGGTCGGGCAGCGCCGTGACCGTGGTGCGTCCGGCCGCCGTCAGGGCGTTGTCGCCGCGGAGGACGTCCGCGCCGCCGTTGCCCTCGGCGTAGTCGCCGTCGCCGTCACCGGCCAGGGCGTCGTCGCCCTCCTGACCCCAGAGGGCGTCGACCCCGTCGCCGCCGCTGATCCGGTCGGCGCCGTACCGGCCGGCGACGACCGCCGCCCGGTCCAGCAGCACCACGATCCGCGGGCCGAACGGGCTGCCGTCGGCGGCGAGCCGGACGGTCGCCGGGGTCGGCTGCTCACCGGGCAGCGGGCGCAGCACCGCGCCGTTGTCGCCGATGACCGCGTCGGACCCGGGTCCGCCGAAGACGGCGTCCGCCGTGTCCGGCTGGCCCGTCGTGGTCGCGCCGCTGCCGTCGTACGCGGTGCTGGAGCCGCCGACCAGGTCGTCGTCGCCCGCGTCGCCCTCGACCCAGTCGGAGCCCGGGCCGCCCTCGGCGAAGTCGGCGCCACCGCCGGCCCGCACCCGGTCCGGTCCGCTCTGGCCGAAGACCACGTCGTCGCCGTCCCCGCCGGAGATCAGGTCGCCGCCGCTGGTGCCGGCCACGGGGGCGAACCCGAGGTCGAGCAGGGTGACCTTGCGCTGCGGGCCGCTGCGGCCCTGGGTCACCCGGGTGGCGTCGGTGGTGGCCGGCGCGAACCGGCCGTTGTCCCCGGCGATCAGGTCGGCGTCGGCGTCGCCGTGGAGCTCGTCGCCGGTGTCCGGCCGGCCGACGCCGGCGGCGGGCTCCTGCCCGGAGCCGCCGACGATCTCGTCCCGGCCGAGGTCGCCGTGGACCAGGTCGGCGCCGTTGTTGCCCTCGAGCTGGTCGTCCCCGGCGTCGCCGTTGATCCGGTCGTCGCCCAGGCCGCCGTAGACGAGGTCGCCGTCCCCGCCGCCGGAGATCACGTCCCCGGCGCCGGCGCCGGCCGCGTCGCCGGCCAGGTCCAGCGGGTACGGGCCGACGTCACCGATGCGCGGGGTGCCGTTGTCGCCGACGATCCGGTCCACGCCGTCCTCGCCGTAGAGGAAGTCCCGCCCGTCGGCGGCGCCGGCGGCGCGCCCGCCGCCGTACAGCACGTCGCTGTCGGGGCCGCCGGAGACCTGGTCGCCGCCGGAGTTGCCCTCGGCGGTGTCGGCGCCCGGGCCGCCGTAGAGGCCGTCGTCGCCGGTGTTGCCGAAGAGCAGGTCGTCGCCGTCGTCGCCGTGCAGCTGGTCGACGCCGTTGCCGCCCCAGGCCCGGTCGGTCCCGCCACCCAGGTGCAGGGTGTCGTCGCCGAGCTGGCCGCAGGCGCGGTCGTCGCCGCCCCCGAGGTCGGCCCGGTCGTCGCCGCCGCCCGCGGTGACGACCTCGGTCCCGGCGCCGCCGAGGATGAGGTCGGCCGCGCCCTGGTCGGCCGGGGCCGGCTGGGCGTCGGCGAGGGTGGCGTCGGCGCACGCCTCGGCGGGCAGGTACCGGTCGCCGAAGACGGTCGACCCGCCGTCGCCGCCGATCACGTGGTCGCTGCCGAGGCCGCCGACGAGCAGCTTGGTCTGCGACTGCGTGTTCGCCGGCAGCGGCTCGTGGACGACCTCGCGGAACGGGCCGTAGCCGTCCGAGCCGTCCGGCTCGCCGACCTGGGAGGGCTCCGCGATCACGTAGTCCTCGTCGGGCCCGCCGAACAGTTGGTCGGTGCCGTAGCCGCCGACCAGCACGTCGTTGCCGCCGTAGCCGTAGACGCGGCCGGTCTGACCGTTGGCCGAGTGCGACACGACCAGGTCCACTCCGGCGCTGCCGTGCACGGTGTCCTGACCGGCGCCGGTGTCGACCTGGTTGACCAGCCCGTCCACGGCGTCGCCGCTGCCGGGCTGGTCCGCGTCGGCGGGGACGTCGGTGTCGTACGTGTGGATCGTGTCGTCGCCCTTACCTCCGTTGATCGTGTCCGCGCCGGGCCCGCCGACCAGCGTGTTCCCGCCGTTGGGCCGGTTGTCGACGACCACGCCGAGCGCGTCGTCGCCGCCGTTGCCGTAGACGGTGCTGGTGCCGTGGCCGACGGTCACGTTGTCGTCCGCGCCGTCGTGGCCGCCGTTCGGGGCGGTCAGCGTGGTCCAGTCCACCAGCCCGTTGAGGGTCTTGTCGCCAGCCCCGGTGTGCACGGTGGTGGCGCCCCGGTCGGTGCCGCCGAGGCCGCTGTCACCGGCGACCACGTTGTCGCCGTCGCCGGTGGTGATGCTGTCCTGTCCGGGGCCACCGGCGACCCGGCTGACCACGCCGGCCGCCTCGGCAGTGACGATCACGTCGTCGCCGCCGCGCCCGTCGACGTACGCCGGTCCGGTCCCGGTGCGGATCCGGTCCTTGCCGTCGGAGCCGAGCACCACCGCGGTCTTGTCGAACGCGGAGGTCTTCGTGCCGTCGCCGCTGGTGTCGCCGTCGCCGACCAGCAGCACCGACAGGGACGTCTTGTCCGGGTCGGCGACCTCGTAGCCGCGCCCGTCGACGACCACCCGGGTCAGGTTCGGGTCGAGGAACTCCTGCCGCCGGCCCAGGGCCTCGACCGCGAAGCCGTCGAAGTCGTCCGTGGCGCCCTCGGTGCCCGCGTCGGCGTAGTGCAGCGCGTACACCTTGACTATGTCACCGGCGTAGGTGCCGGCGCCGTTGTCCCACGCCTTGTCGCCGCGCTGGTCCTTGGTGCCGAACTTGCCGGCGAAGACGACCAGCGTGTCCCCGGCGGTGCCGGCGAGTTCCGGTGGCGGCGGGGAGCAGTCCGGTTGCGCCCGGAAGTCGAGCAGGGTCGCGTCGACCAGGGTGAAGTTGAACTTCTTCTTGAACAGGAACAGGTTGATGGTGACGTAGACCCGCAGGAAGACCGAGAGCCGCCCGCTGGTGGTGAACAGGCAGATCGGGTTGGTCAGCAGCGCCTGGAGGAACTCGCTGGTGCGGAACTTCCCGTCGTTGTTCGGGTCGTTCCAGCTGAAGCCGACGGTGAGCTGGATGCCGCCCTCGATGCCGACCTTGACGATCAGCACGCTCACCTCGGCCCCGGCGGCGATCTCACCGCGCAGGGTGACCACCGGTACGGCCTTGCCGCTGCTGTCGGCGGTCTTGAAGTACAACCCGTCGAGCAGGCTGACGGCGTCCAGTTCGGTGCCGTCGGTGGCCGCCTCGACGGCGTGCCGGATGCCGGCGGTGTCCAGGCCGGCGATGAACCGGGCGGTCACCGAGGCGCTGCCGGACAGCGTGACGAACACCGGCGGCGGGGCGTAGACCGGGCCGAACGACTGCCGCCAGCTGAAGCCCAGCTCCAGCGGACCCGAGTCGAAGCTGATCAGCTCGACGTCCTGGCCCAGCAGCAGGCCGAACAGCGACCCCGGGTTGTCGAAGATCGGGAAGCTGAAGCCGGTCTTCTGGGCGTTGCTCTTGCCGTCGGCGGCCGGGGTGAACAGCTTCTCGCCGTCGTCACCCGCGGCGGTGTCGACGTCCGCCTTCACCTGCCCCGCGGAGGCCGGATTGTACTCGGAGGTGCGGTCGATCAGGCTCTCGGCCGAGGCCGGCGACACCTCCGTGGTCAGCGCCTTGGCGCTGTCCATCTTGAACCCGCCCAGCGGGATGGAGCAGCCGGAGTCGCAGTCGGGTATCCGGTTGATGAAGGTGACCACGGCGCGGACGGTGTCGATGAAGTCGAGCTTCGGCCCGCCGTTGAGGGTGCTGAAGGTCTTGGCGAGCCAGACCAGGGTGATGTCGGGGCCGCCGGTGGCCTTCGACAGGTCCGACAGCACCGGGATCGGCGCGTACAGGGTGTCGATGACCGGTTGCAGCGGGCCGGTGACCGCCTTGAGCTTCTCCACCACCGGCTTGAGGATCTTGCTGAAGAAGGCGCCGGCGTCCAGGGCGATGTCGGTGAAGGTCACCTTCAGCGGCGTGGTGACGCCGTCGCCCGTGGCGGTGAGTGCGCCCCGCTTGTGCTTCAGGCCCCACTGCAGGCCGAAGGTGGCGCTGATGCCGGGCAGCGCGGAGTCCTCGCCGCCGGTGTCGACGGCCGCCGCCAGCCTCCAGTCGATCTTGACCTCGGCGGTGAGGTCGGTGGCGAGCAGCGAGCCCAGGTCGGCGAACTCGGCGAGGGTGAGCCGGTCGTCGGAGTTGGCGGTGCAGTCGGCGGTGACGGTGGGGTCGAAGCAGCTCTTCTCCCCCGGCGAGCCCTTCAGGTCGATGCCGAAGTACGCCTTCACCAGCGGGTCGGTCGTCCGCTTCGTCGCCTTCACCTGGATGAAGGCGAGCTGGGCGGCGAGGTCGCCGGTCATGTCGAACTGGGCGCCGACCTGCACCTCGGGCGAGGTGTCACCGTCGTGGGTGGGGACGTAGAAGCCCTCGTCCCGGTCCAGGACCAGGTCCAGGTGCAGCTTCCAGCCCAGCTTGGCCTGGATGCCGTCCGGGGCGCCCTTCTTCGCCTTCAGCGACAGGCCGGGGATGCCCAGGTCGAGCGGCACGTTGTGTTTGAGGCACTCGTCGGACGCGCTGGCGTCCTTGCAGCCGTCGGCGGCGGACGGCGCACCCTTGGAGTTGGTGAGCTTGATCCGGATCGCCTGGAAGTCCTCGGGCGCGCAGGGCGCCGTCACGCCGCTGCGGCAGCTGACCACCGCGCTCACGCCTGGGTCCAGGTCGGCGAGCACCTCGTTGAGGGCCGCCTGCACGCCCGCGCTGTCGAGCGTGGCGTTGGCCAGCACCGGGCCGATCGCGGCCTTGATGTCCTCGCGCAGCTGCGCGACGAACCGCTGGCCCTGCTGCAGGTCGTCGCCGACCAGGGGCAGCTTGCCGTCGAAGCTGGCCAGCCGCAGCGCCTCCTCGATCTTGGCCAGGTACCCGTCGATGCCCACGTTGAAGTCGGTGAGCTTGAGCGACAGGTTGGCGAAGCAGGAGTCGAGGTTGGGGGTGCCGGCCGTGGGCGTCAGGTCCAGGCCGACGGTGAAGGTGAGCAGGTTGGTGTCGTCGTCCGGGTCGCAGTTGTTGACGAACAGCGGCGCCTTCGCGCACAGCGGCACGTTCGCGCCACCGATCCCGCCGCCGCAGTCGACGCCGGCGGTCGTGAACTTCGGCGTCAGCCCGAGCAGGCCGGTGATCGGCCCGTCCTCGGTCAGCCCGTCGAGGCCGACGCTCAGGTTGGCCTTCACGGTGGCGAAGTCGGGGTCCTTGCCGAGGTCGAGGGCGAGCGGCCCGACCCGCGCGGCGATCGCCGCGTCGGTGACCCCGCCCGCGACGGTGACGCTGGCCGACGAGCTGTGGTCCAGCAGCGGCGCGGCGTTCAGTCGCAGGGGCAGCAGCAGGCCGAGCTGGGCCCGGGCGTCGACGTCGACCGCGAAGGTGCCGGAGCTGTCCAGGGTGATCAGTTCGCGGTGGGCGTCCCAGGCGAAGTTGAGCGGGCCGCCGGTGTGGAACTTGCGCTTCCAGTCCAGCCCGAGCCGCAGGAACGGCCCGCCCTCGCGCTGGTCCAGGGTGAAGCTGATCCCGCTGTCCTCGCCGATGGCCTCGTTGAGCTTGTCGAGGGCGTCCTGGAGGGTGTCCGGGGGCGAGGCCAGCAGCTTGTCCAGCGCGTCGGCCAGCTCCGGGCGCAGGGCGTACGCGCTGCCGTCGGCCGGCTTCGGCGTACCGGCCGCCTCCACCCGCAGGGTCCGCCCGTCGATCCTGTTCAGCACCCGGTACGCCTGGCTGCCGATCACGACGGTCCGGCCCTCCAGCCGGGTGTCGAAGCCGGAGTCGCCGTCGCGGGAGGCGTCCTTGAGCAGGAAGTTCGCCCCGTCGGCGACGAACGTGACGTCCTTGCCGACGCCGCTCTCGTCGCCGCCGAGCAGCTGCCGCGCGGAGCGGCCGAGCAGCGGGATCTCCTTGTCCAGCGGGCCGCTGCCGCCGGGCTGGGACAGCGCGACGTTGATCAGCCGCAGCGCCTCGACGACCACCGCGAAGAGCGCCTTCGGGTCGTCGGGGTTGAAGTCGACGGCGAACAGCTCGGACAGCGCCGAGGTGTCGACCACCGGCTGCCCACCGGCCGTCCAGCTCACGTCGACGCCGATGCCCGTACCGAGGGCGCCGGTGGCGCCGGGCACGCTGACCGTGACCCGGCCGGTGGTCTTCACCGACGACGACACGGCCAGGAGGTTCCCCGGGTCGGACTTCAACCGTTGGAAGAGCGTGCCGAGGCTGATGTCCTGTGCCTGCTTGAAGCTGACCTGGAGCATCCGCTTGTCGGCGGCGGCCGGCCCGACGGCGAGGTTGCCGGCGAGCTTGACCTTGAGGAAGCCGGCGGTGGCGAAGAAGTCCACCCCGGTGGTGATCGGGAAGTCGGCGGCGAACAGCGGCGTCGCCGGGTCGGTGCGCAGCAGCACCCGGTCGACGTTGGCCTTCGGGTCGGTGATGCCGTCGCGCAGGTCGAGCACGAGCGTGACGGCCGCGCTGTAGCGGGGCTTCACCTTGGCGAAGCTGGCCTGCGCGTTCGCCGTCCGCAGGCCGACCTTCTTGTCGCCGCCCACCGGCTTGGTGAGCGTGCCGGCCAGCTCGACGGCGCCGATGTTCGGGCTGGAGCCGCTGATCACCCAGACGCTGTCGTTCGGCGGCTGCCCGCCAATCCAGTCCTCGGTGAGGGTGACGGAGTTCGCGGTGTTGGCGGCGACGGTGCCGGCGGAGGTGCCGGCCACCACCCGCTGGCCGACCAGCGCGCCGGGCGTGAAGCGGTCACCGCTGACGCTGAAGCCCTTGGCGGTGAAGGTCGCCCCGCGCCCGGACAACTCCGCGGCGGCCGGGTCGAGCGGCACCTCCACGGTGGACTCCCGCTCCAGCCTGACCCGGAACACCAGCTTGTCGTCGGCGAAGGAGAGGTTGTCCACCGGCAGCCCCTCGGCCGCGAGCAGGGCGAGCAGCTGCTGGATCGAGCTGAACTTCGGCTGCCCGGCCAGGGCCGGGTCGTCGGTGCTCGGGTCGAACTGCGGGTCGTCCGGCCGCGGGTGGACGTACTCGCGGAGGAAGCCGGTGAGCTTCTCGTTGACCTGCACCGCGTCGGCGAACGTGCCGCGCAGGAAGGGCAGGTTGAGGTTGCCGGCCGGGCCGCTCTGCTGCACGCCGCTGAGCAGGGTGGCGAGCTGGGCGAGCCCGGAGGCCAGGTCCAGCGGGCTCATGTTGCGGAACTTGGCGATCGTCTCGTCCAGCCCGGTGGTGGTCACCGTGGGGGTGCCGACGGAGATGTCGTTCCAGTCGACGTTCACGGTCGCCGCCACGGCGGGCAGGGCGAAGGGCGCGCCGGAGACGGCCGCGCCGAGCTTGATCACGCCGTGCACCGAGCCGGGGCCGGGCTCCGTCTCCGTGTCGGAGATCTTCCCGCCGGCGGAGTTGTCGAGGGCCACCTGCACGAGCCCGGCGAGGGAGCCGGCGGCGCCGAGCTCGCCGGTGTTCGCGCCGGCGGTCGTGTCGAAGGCCAGCCGGCCGTCGCCGTTGGGGTCGGTCAGGGTGACCTTGAGGTGGGTACGCGCGGTGAGGGTGCTGCCGGCGGTCAGTGTGACCCCGAGGATGCCGACCGAGGCGGTGGCCTGGTCGAGGTCGGCGCGCAGCCGCGCCGCCGCGTCGATGTCGATGCGCGGGGTGTCCCCGTCACGCACCAGGTAGGTCTCCCCCGACGCGGTGTGCCGCGCCCGCAGGTGCAGGGTGGCCCAGCCGGTCACGCTGACGGCCTTGTCCAGCGTCACCCCGGCCAGCGTGAGGTCCTTGTCGACCACCTCGCGCTTCGTGGTCAGCAGCACGTCCAGCAGGTGGTCCCCGCCGCTGGTGCTGACCGAGCTGGTGAGGCGGGTGCCGCCGCCCAGGTCGACGTCGTCCTTGGTCAGGCCGTCGGCCAGCGCGTCGGACGCCTTCTTCGTCAGCTTGTCCGCGTCGACGAGCGCGCCCGGGCTGACCCCGAGCAGCGGCAGCGGCTGGCCGAGCAGCCCGACCTGGGACAGGCCCCCGTCGGCCCAGGTCGCGGTGCGGGACATCAGGGTCTTGAGCGCGGTCTCCCACGCCTCGTCGGCGTGGGCGGGCGCCGCCGTCCACACCAGAGCCATCGTGGCGGTCATCACCGCCGCGACAGCTGCGGCGAGCAGCCGTCGTAGAGCCACCATGAGCCACCTCGTTCCTCGATGGCCGTCGACGACGGCGCGGGGGTCGGCGACAGCACATCGACCGCGACCACCGTCCACAACGACTGTGTCAGCATCGTGACAGGGCGTCAGACCGAACGGCTCGCGCGGCCGACCGGGTGGTCAGTCAGGCCTGTGCTCGCGGACCGGAGACCCCTACCGAGGGCGGATTGCGGCCCCGCCTCCGCGGGGACTCATAGGCTGCGCCGCGACTCAGGATCGGACGGCAGGGCACAGCGGCCGGCGTACGCGCAACGCCCCGTGGTCCCCGCCGGACCAGGGGCCGCGGGGGTGCGGCCCTTCCAGGGGACGTCAAGCCCACCTCGGCGACCTGGGCGAGTTGTCGGCGCACCGGTCGCTGGTGCTGCTGGACCCGCGCGGGACCGGGGAGTCCGCCGCCCCGGCGGACCCGGCGAGCGGCGGGCCGGCCGGGTAGGCGCGGGTCTCGGCGTTACCGGTGCGACCGGCAAATCGAAGACGTCGAGGCGCTGCGCGTACACCTCGGGCTGGACCGGCTGGACCTGGCCGCGCACTCCGCCGGCGCGGCCCTGGCCCTGCTGTACGCCGCCCGGCACCCGGACCGGGTCGCCCGCCTCGCCCTGATCACTCCCAGCCCGCGCCCGGTCGGCCTGGACGTCGCCGACTCCGACCGCCGGGAGCTCGCCGAACTGCGCCAGGGGGAGCCCTGGTTCCCGGACGCCTTCGCCGCGTTCGCGCGGATCTGGTCGGGTGAGGCCGCGGCCGCCGACTGGACGGCGATCACGCCGTTCACCCACAGCCGCTGGGACGCGGCCAGCCAGGCCCACGCCGCCCAGGGAGCGCACCAGCGGAACACCGACGCGGCGGTCGTCTACTACTCGGACGGCGCCCTCGACCCGGCGGCCGTCCGGTCCGCCGCCGCCCGCCTCCGGGCGCCGGTCCTGTTCGTCGCGGGCGGGTACGACGTCGGCCTGCCCCCGAAGCGCGCCGCCGAGTACGCGGGCCTGTTCCCGCGGGCCGAGCTGGCCGTGCAGCCGGGCGGCGGGCACTATCCCTGGCTCGACGATCCCGAGTGGTTCGTGGAGACGGTGCGCGAGTTCCTGCGCTGACAGCCTCTTCCCGCCAGCCGCTACCGGAGCCGGGCCTTCCATCCACGGCCCGACAATCTCCGTCAGTCGGCTCCCAGGCGCAGCAGCCGGGCGCCGTTGGTCCACAGCACCCGGCGCATCCATTCGTCGCCGAGGTCCAGGCGGGCCAGGGCCTGCAACTGGTGGGCGTAGGGATAGGGGATGTTGGGAAAGTCGGAGCCGAGGACGACCCTGTCGCCCAGGGCGAGCAGGCGCTGCCGGTATCCGGCGGGCAGCGGCGCGAACCTGTCGGCGAAGTCCGTGCCGGCCATGGTCGTGTCGAGGTGGACCCCGGGATACCGCTCGGCGAGGTCGGCGAAGGCGTGGTACTCGGGCATGCCGAGGTGCGCGATCACCAGCACCAGCCCGGGGTGCCGGCCGAGCAGTCGCCCGACGCCGTCCGGGCCGGTGTGACGCCCGGGGGCCGGCGCGGAGCCACCGTGCAGGACGACCGGCACCCGGTGCTCGGCGAGGACGGCCCAGGCCGGGTCGAGCAGCGCGTCGTCCGCGGCGAACTCCCCGACCTGCAGGTGGACCTTGAACAGGCGGGCCCCGGCGGTGACCGCCGCGGCCACGTAGTCGCCGACGCCCGGCTCCGGATACAGGGTGGCGCAGTGCACCGCGTCGGGGACGCGGTCGGCGAACTCACGGCACCACTCGTTGAGCCAGGTCGCCATCCCCGGCTTGTGCGGATAGGTCAGGGCCGGGATCACCCGCATCCCGAGGCGGCGCGCGACGCGCAGCCGGGTCGGCTCGTCGAACCGGTAGGTGATCGGCCAGGGCACCCCGTACCGGACGCCAGCCTCGTCGAAGAAGGCCCACACCTTGCGCAGCATCGGCTCGGGCAGAAAGTGGACGTGGATGTCGACCAGCCCCGCCAGCCCCACGGCGGCCAGGTAGGCGGGAATCTCCCCGTCCGTGGCGGGGCCCGGCGTCGTACTCACGGGTGGCCAGCCTAGGGGAAGACCCCCCGCCGCCGGGACGCGTGTCCGGCGGGCCCTACCGTCGGCGGGCCGCCCGCCGGGCGCCGGCCCGCCAGCCGGCCAGGACCAGGACGACCAGCACGAGGGCGGCGCCGAGGGTGAGGCCGACGGGCACCGGGAACGACCTCGACTCCGCGACCCGACCGCGGCCCTGGCCTTCGGCGGCCACCGCGAGACTGGTCTGCTTGTCCTCGCCGGGCGTCACGAGACGGCCGACCGACGCGTCGGCGGGAAGGGCGAAGCCCCAGTTGAGCAGGGCCAGCGCCTCCCCCAGGCTGCCCAGCGGCGCCGTCTCCGCCCCGAGCAGGGCGACCACGAGCCGCCGGCCGTCGCGCTCGGCCACGCCGACGTACGTCTGCCGGGCCAGATCCGTGAAGCCCGTCTTTCCGCCCACCATCCCGGGGTAGCTGTCCAGCAGGGTGTTCTCGTTGCGGATCTCGAAGGGCACCTGCGCCGCCCTGGTCGCGATGTATCGCCGGAAGTCCTCCCTGGCGAAGGTGGCGCGGGCGATCAGCGCGAGGTCGTACGCGCTGGTGTACTGGCCCGGGCCGTCCAGGCCGGAGGGCGTGGCGGCGTGGGTCTGGTTGGCGTGCAGCCGGCGCGCCTCGTCGTTCATCGCCTGGACCCCGCCCTGCCTGCCGGCGGGGCCGCCGCCGACGCGGGCGAGCACGTTGGCCGCGTCGTTTCCCGACCGGAGGAGGAGCCCCAGCCAGAGGCTCTCGACGGAGTACCGGCCGCCCTCGACGACGCCCATCAGCGAACTCGCGGGGTCGAGATCCCGCAGGTCGGCCCGGGTCACCTCGACGACCTGGGCCGGATCGAGGCGGGGCATGAGCGCCGCCGCCAACAGCAGCTTCTGCACGCTGGCCGGCGTCCGGCGCTCGTGGGGGCCGCAGCCGCCCAGGACCAGCCCGCTGTTGAGGTCCGCCACGAGCCACGAGGTCGCCGTCACCGCCGGGGCCGTCGGCACACCCGCAGGGGTCACCAGTCCCGCGGTCGCCAGTGCCTCTCCCCCGACCGCCCCGTCGGCCGGGTCGACCGGTGGCGGGGCGGGGGCGGTGGGCGGCGGGGCCGGCGGCTGCACGGTCGGGCACGGCACGTGCGGCGCGGCCGCCGCCCGTGCCGGTGGCCCGACCGCCACGGCGGGGGTGAGCAGCAACGCGCTGAAGGTCGCGGTGGCGACGCGGAAGCCAGTCACGGTTGAGAACGTAGTCCGCGCCGCCGGGGGGCGCGGCCGGGTTCCAGAAACAGGCCGAGGGGCCGGCTGCTGGGACTACTGTGCTCGGCCCTGCCCTGCCCGCCCCCCTTTCGCCGGCGCCCCGACGCCGGGATTTTCCGGCCGGAAAGGGACACGATCGCCCGTCTGTCACCCCGGCCGGACCCGGCCCGTGAATCGTTTTCGGGGTTCCGCCGAAAACGCGAACGCGCCCACGGGCCGCGGAGAGAATATGGCGAAAGGAAATCACGATCGGGAGGAGGCATGATGGGCTTCGAGCGACGACTGTCGCTGTTGGCCGCGACCATCGCGGCGACGCCACTGGCTCTCGCCGCGTGCACCGCCGACCAGAGGTCGGGCGCCGGACCGGCCGGCGTGCGGGCGGCGGCGCCGGAGTTGGCCCTGACGCCCGCCGACCAGGCCCGCGACGTGCCGATCAGCGCCGAGGTGGGCACCGCCGTCAAGGGCGGGCGCGTCACCCAGGTCCGCCTCACCGACGACAAGGGCGCCCAGGTCGGGGCGGAACCGCGGGAGGACGGGTCGGCCTGGGTGCCCGTCGCGCCGTTGCAGCCGCGGCGCACCTACACGGCCGAGGTGACCGCCACCGGCGACTCCGGGAATACCACCACCCGCCGGACCACGTTCACCACGACGGCGGCGTCCACGAAACCGGAGATCACCAGCAACCTGTATTTCGAGAGCAACCAGACGTACGGCACGGCGATGCCGGTGACGGTCTCCTTCGACCCACCCGTTCCGAAAGAGGCCAGAGCCGACGTGCAGCGCCGTTTGTTCGTGAAGACGAATCCGCCGCAACCCGGGGCGTGGTCCTGGGTTTCCGACGGTTCCCAGGTGTATTACCGGGCGCCCGACTTCTGGCAGCCGGGCACGACGATCAGCGTCCGGGCGGCCCTGGAGGGGCTGCCGATCGGCAAGGACAGGCAGGGCGACGCGGACCGCTCCGCCACCTCGAAGATCGGGCGGCAGGTGGCCCTGGAGATCGACAACGCCACCAAACAGATGTCCGTGCTCCGCGACGGCAAGCTGATCCGCAAGATCCCCGTCAGCCTCGGCAAGCCGAGCACGCCGACCTCCAGCGGCAAGATGGTGATCATGGCAAAGCACCAGTACGCCACGTTCGACACGCGGGGCGAACCGGACGGCGGCTACGTGGTCGACGTGGAGGACGCCCAGCGGCTCACCGCCGGTGGCGAGTTCATCCACGGGGCGCCGTGGTCGGAGGGGGACCAGGGCAGCACCAACGTCTCGCACGGCTGCACCAACGTCTCCGCGGCCGCCGCCGACTGGCTGATGAACGTCACCCAGGTCGGTGACCTGGTCACCGTCAGGGGAACCGAGGTCCCGCTGACCGAGGGCAACGGCTGGACGGCCTGGAACGTCGGCTGGGACGAGTTCGTCAGGGGCAGTGCCCTGCCGGTGCCCGCCGGGCTCCGGCCGGCCCCGACCCAGGCGCCGCATCCGGGCGCCGTGGCCGGTGGTTCCCCGGCCCCGGCCCCGTCCGTCGGCGGACGCTGACAGCGCTTCGGGCGGCCCCGCCCCGGCGCCCTCGTCCCAGGTGGACGGAGTCGCCGGGGCGGGGCTGCACCACTTCCGGGCTCGCGGGGTGGTCGGTGCGGGGCCGCCGGCCGAAAGCCGACCCCGGCACGTCAGCACAGGCTCGGCCGCCGCTGCTCCGCCCACCGCACGACGTACGGGGTGATCGCGCCGAGCACGAGGAACACTCCGCCGAGCAGCAGCCAACCCGGCGCTCCCCAGGCGATGCAGAACAGCGCCAGCACGGACGGCGCCACCACGTTCGCCAGCCCGGTGCCGAGCCCGAACAGCCCCATGTACTGCCCCTGGGCGTGCGCCGGTGCGGCCGGCCCGCAGCTGCCGACGCCGCTGGCCCAGTGCCGTGGCGCTCGGAGCGTCGAGCTGGCGGTGCTGCCGTTCCGGGGCGACTGGCACTGCGCCGGGGTGCTCGCGGCGGCGGAGGCGTACCGGCACGAGCCGCTCACCTTCCCCGGCGCCGCCGCGCCCTCCGCCGCGCTGCCGGTGGCCGGCCTGACGGTGACCGGGGAGGGGGTCGCGCTGACCAGCGTCCGGGACCGGGACGGCCGCATCGAGCTGCGGGTGGTCGCGCAGACGCCGACGGCGACCAGCGCGGTCATCGGGGCCGGTCGGGGCGTGCGCGCGGCGTGCCGGGCGGACCTGCTCGGCCGGCCCGGCGAGGCGCTGCCCGTCGACGGTGACGGCCTGGTCCGGCTGGCGCTGCGCCCCTGGGAGATCGCCACGGTGCAGCTGCGACCGGCCGCCTGAGCCGGGGTCGGGGCGCCGGCGGTCGCGTGCGGACCGCCGGCGTCCCGGCCGTGGGCCGTGCGGTCAGGAGACGCCGGCCTCGAGCCCCGGACGGTCGTCGAAGAGCTGCACCCAGCGCCCGTCGAACCCGCCGTTCGCGGCGAGGTACCAGGCGCCGCGCAGCCACTGGCCCCGCTCCCGGGCGGAGCTGTCGGCGTCGACCGTTCCGTCGTGGACGAAGAAGTCGTGCTGCCACCAGTAGGCGTTGGGCGAGTCGGGGCGTCCGCTGGCCAGCTGCCGGGTCCAGCCGTAACTGTCCACGCCGGTGCCCTCGTACGCGGGGAAGTGGTCGGACGAGCCCTCGAGGTCCTCGTCCGCCTCGGCGGAGTACGCCCCGTAGAGCCAGTCCTTGTGGATGATCCCCTCGCGGTCGTCGGTCAGGTCCGAAGCGCCGTTGTCGCGGGACTTGCTGTAGAAGCGCTGACGTCCGGCGTTCACCTCGACCGCGCCGGCCTCGTTGATCACCGGCGACTCCAGTTCGACGTCGTCCTGGGCTGACGACAACCAGTGCGTGGACCAGGCCGGGTTGCCCGCCCAGTGGGTCGGGATGATGTCGGCGATGTCCTGCAGCTCGTAGGTGATCCGCTTGGCCTGGTACCAGTCGACGGTGTGGTCGTTGTCGTGCCCGCCGATCAGCGTGGCGGCGTTGGCGAAGGTCAGCGGCCTCGCGCCCCAGGCGGTGACCGCGGCGGACGACGCCTGCGGGACGAAGATGTAGTGCACGTTCCGGTTCTCGTCCTTGCCGCTGATCTCCACCTCGGCGTCGTTGGTGACCGGCTGGCTGACCAGGGAGCTGTAGGTGTCGTTGACGTACCGCAGCTCGTGCGCGTGCGTGCCCAGGACGCTGCCGGCCTCGTCGGCCTGCCAGACCATCAGGTGCCGGCCGGTCGAGGTGTTCATGAAGTTGAAGCCGAAGTCGCCGCGCTTGCGGATGATGTGCTCGTGGTGGTGGGTGATGGTCGAGTTGTTGACGTACTCGCCGGTCGCCCCCGGTGTGCCGGTGACGTTGTGTACGACGATCTCGATCCGCTCCCAGTCGTGGATGGCGTCGCCCTCCTTGTCCGCCGCGTTGTACACGTGGTAGAGCAGCACCAGCGACTTGGTGGCCCCGTTCTGGTACTCGATCAGCGAGGTGTAGAGGGTCGGCCGGATCCGCCACGCCGCGTACGGGCTGGTGGTCGCCTGCGCCGCCGACGCGGCGACGTAGTGCTCGCTCTCCAGCCAGTGGTACCGGTTGGTCGCGAAGTTGCGGTCCTGGTCGAAGTCGTAGTTCGTCAGCCAGTCGCGGCCGTCCTGGCCGTTGTCCTCGTTGGCGCGTTTGAAGATCACCGGCGCGTAGTAGTACAGGTAGGCCTGCCGTTGCGCCGTCGTCAGCAGCGGTGCGCTGGCGTGGGCCGGCCGGTTTCCGGCCACCGGCAGGGCCGCGAGGACGATCGCGGCGAGCGCCAGCGCCCGGGCCAGCGTCCACCGCAGCGTTCGCGAGCGCCGGCCGGGACGGCGACCGGACGGGATTGGTGCGCGGAGCGGCACGCATCCTCCTTGGACGCTTCACGGAAGCACCCGACGACGAACCGGTCACCGGTTCGCGCCGGGCGGGGGGCGCCCCACTATCACACGCACCCGCGAGAGATCGCCATATTTCGATCACTGTGCCGGCCGCGTCGCCACGAGCGCGGGCCGCCGTGGGAAACCTTCAACAACAGAGAGCTAGATCGCAGACATCCTTCACTAACGCATCGACATTCGTTATAGTCACGCCGTGCAGCTCCCGCCTCGCCGACGACGCGCGCGGTGCGCGGTGCCGGTCGCCGCGGTTGCCCCGGCCCGCCCCAGGTACTCCTCGACGAGGCGGCGCCGGTCCGGGCCACGGGGACGGCGGCCGGGCCGGATGTCGCAGGTGAGGGCCTTGACCTCCTGGATGTGCACGTCCGGGTCGCTGGCGGTGCGGCCCGACTGAGGCTGGCGTAAT
The DNA here is from genome assembly GCF_043198215.1 of Micromonospora sp. NPDC048830. Lineage (NCBI taxonomy): Bacteria > Bacillati > Actinomycetota > Actinomycetes > Micromonosporales > Micromonosporaceae > Micromonospora > Micromonospora sp. NPDC048830. Next base: position 16,277 of record NZ_JBICUP010000009.1, on the reverse strand, counting down.
GCCTCGACGCGGCGGCTCCCGGGTTGTGCCTGGGAGCCGCCGCGACGTCTGCGTCAGAGGCTCCGGGTCCGCCGTCGCCGGTTCGATGCGCGACTCGGGCAGCCGCAACGAGTTGCACGTCGTCCAGAGCGCGTTGCCCCGGCCGTCGGTGCACCGGGGCTGGTTGCCGGCCAGGTCGTAGCCGAACGAGGTCGCGCTGGCGGTTGTCCCGGTGACCGGCCGCGTTGCAGGCTCCTCAGGCCTGCATCCGGTTGGCCAGGCCCGACTCGCGCAGGCGGCGGCGCTGCCCGTCGGCCACGATGACCTCCACGACGATCAGGGTGAAAGAGACGGCCGCCAGCAGGCCCAGCGCGCCCATCGCCGATATCCGCCGTGCGACGGGGACGAGTGCGGCCAGCACCAGCACGGCGGCCACCCTGGTCCAGATGATTGTCCTGATCGCATGGGCGATCCGCAGCTGGTAGGCGACGTTGGCCAGGAGGAAGAGGGCTATCCCCCCGTAGAGGCCGAAGAGGCCGATGGCGGAGAGCGGTTCGTCGGGGTGATGTCCTTCGATGCGGCCGATGTCATTGACCAGCTCGCGTATTCCGAGGGCCGGCAGGAGGATGCCGGCGACCATGGGGAGGTGCAGGTAGCTGTAGGCGTCCCGGGCGAGGGCGAATCTGGTCTTCGGGTCGGCCCGCTCGAGGACCTGCTCACCGATGAGCGCCACCACGTCGAAGTAGGTCCAGAGCAGCGCCCCGATGACGGTCATGGCCAGCATGACGGCGAACAGGAGCTGCCGACTGAGCGACACGTCGGAGCTGGACGTTCCGACCGAGATGATGTTCTCGCCCACGGCCACGATCAGGATCAACCCGTACCGCTCGCACCAGTGCCGGGCAGAGAAGATGCCGATCTCCCAGACGGGCAGCGTGAAGCTGCCCACGTAGTCCACGAGCACGGCCAGTAGCCAGAGGAGGGTGACGGCGAGGGCGGCCTGGCGCTGGTCGGTGAGGAGTCGGTGCGGCACGAGCGCGGCGCAGACGAGCAGGGCGGTGCTGGCGACCATCGGCACTGCGGGCACCAGGATGTGCCGGACCAGGTGCTGGGCCGAGACGGCGTACGCGTACAGCGCCAGGTGCAGCGACCGCACGAGGAAATAGCAGGCGGGAAAGATGAGCGGGCCGTACAACCCGCCGGGCCGGTCGGTGAACGCGACGAGGGTCGACAGCGCCATCACGAAAGTGATCCCGGTGACCACGAACAACCCGAACCGCATCACCCCGAAGCTGGCCTGCAGGTTGTTGCTCAGCCACGCGAAAGCGCCCCAGGACCACCAGAGCAGGGCCAGCACGAGCATTCCGCGAAGCACGCCCTGAGGGGTGTAGTCGCTCAGGATCAGCGCGCCGAGCTGGACGAAGGCGAACACGAAGACCAGGTCGAAGAAGAGCTCCTCGGTGGCCGTGCGGGTGCCCTCGCGTACCCGCCGCCTGCCGAGCAGGCTGGCGACGGCGTCGCGCAGGTATTCGCGTACCGGTTTGCGCCCTGCGGTCCTGTCCCCGTCACCTCCAGCCGTCGGTCGTTCCTCCGTCACCGCGCCAGTCTGACAGTACGCCCGCTCGAAAGCTGCGGTTTCATACCGGTTGGCCGGATTCTAGACGGGTCCGCCCGGTGGCACCGACGGAACAGCGGCTCGAGCTGCGGTCACGCCGACCGCCCCAGGCACGGGCGCGGCCGCAGGTGCGGGTGCAGGTGCGGGTGCAGGTGCGCCTGGGCGGCAACCCGCCTGCCGGCCGTCACGAGAAGGGCACGGTGGATGAGCGTCTGATCAACTTGGCGGGAAGCTCCACATGCTCGGGCGCGGGCCTGTCGTCGGCGTCCCTGTCCCAGGCCGGCCCGCCGGCAATGCCGCGTAGCAGCAGGCCCGCGGCCCGGGCGCCGAGCTCGTAGCTCGGTTGCCGGACGACGGTCAGTTGCGGGCGGACGATCGTGGTCCATTCCTGGTCGTCGAAGCCGACCATCGAGACCTCGTCCGGGAACCGCCGCCCGCTGGCCTGGATGGCCTGGTAGGCGCCGACGGACAGGACGTTGTCCGTGGCGAAGACCGCCGTCACGCTGGGGTCGGCGTCGAGCAGCTTCTTCATGGCCCGTGCCGCGATCTCGCGCTGGTAGGGCGCGTGCACGACGAGCGCCGGGTCGAGCTCCAGCCGGGCTGACCGCATCGCGAGCACGTACCCGGCGAGCCGGGCGGCGCTCGGCCGCATCGTGCGGCAGTCGCCCAGCCGCTCCACCACGTGCGACAGTTCCCGGCCGGCCTCGGTCAGGATGGCGATCCGACGGTGCCCCAGGCCGAGCAGGTGCCGGACGGCCGCCCGGGCACTTGCGGCATTGGCGATCATCACGCTGTCCACGTCCGGTCGGTCGGGAACCGGGCGGTCCAGCAGGACGAAGGGGAGCCGAGAGTCGCGCAGCGAGTCCAGGTGTTCGGTTTCGGCCGGTGAACCGGTGGCGATGATCGCGCCGTCCACCCGCTTCTCCGACAGCACCCGTACCGCGTTGCGCTCGGCGTCCAGATTGGAATCCGTGTTGAACAGCAGGACCTCGTAGCCGGCCGTCCGGACCTTGTCGACGACGCCGCGCAGCGCCTGGGCGAAGAACGGGTTGCCGACGTCGGTCACCACGACGGCGATGGCCTGCGTCGATCCGTTGATGAGGCTGCGCGCCAAGCCGTTCGGCCGGTAGCCGAGCCGCGCGGCCGCGGCACGGACCCGCTCGGCCGTCGCCGGGCTGACCTGACCGTATCCGCCGAGGGCCCGGCCGGCGGTAGCCGTGGACACACCCGCCTCGGCGGCGACCTCGATCAGGCTCGGTCCCCGTGCTGGGTGCTCGCGCTCGCGCATCCTCATCCCCGTCTTCGGCGCCGGGCTACCGAGCGTCGGCGTGCAGCTGGACACCTTCCACATGAACATCGAGGAGTCGGACATGGCGGAGGCGATTCGGCTCGCCGGGCCGCGGCTGAAGCACTTTCACGCCGTCGAGAACAACCGTGGGGTTCCGGGGACCGGCCAGGTGCCCTGGGCGGACTGCTTCGCGGCGCTCAACGAGGTCGGCTACGACGACCTCTGCGTCTTCGAGTTCTTCCCGGTCGACCTGCCGGTGATGGCCCGACGTACCCACACGTGGCGGCAGGTGGCCACGAGCGAGGAGGTCGCGGTCGGGGGAAAGCGGCGGCTGAGCGCCTTTCTCTGAAACGGTCGCCCGATGGCCGCCGGAGGGCGGCCAACACCCGCTCCCACCGAGCAACGGCTACGCGGTGGCGCGCGGCCATCGCGAGATCCGACGCCGTGTCCACAACGCACGGACGATCACGCGGTGGCCTCCCATCCACCCCTGCTGCCCAGTAGGACCTCAAAGGCAGCTGCCGTACACCGCTGCCGACCGACCGACGCCTTCACCGGGGCGGGCGCTGGGCCTCAGACCCTGACCGCGTCCCGGTCGTGGCGCCGGAGCTCCCGGGCAGTCGGAGGGCCACCGCGAGGCCCAGGCCCGAACAGGCGACGCCCCAGCCGACCGGGCCCGCTTCGCGAGCCGGCCCGCGCTCCATCACACCTCCAACCTCGGCGCTGCGGGGGGCGGGGCCAGGCCCGCCCCCCGCAGCGGTATCACGAACAGACCCAGGGAGTGAAAAGCAGTTCGCATCCCTTCCTGGTCAAGCGGAGGTCCGCTCCGGGACTGGGTTGCCTTCTGATCAGGTCGCCGGCTGGTGATGTGTGGCCGGGCTGCGGTGGAGGGCGGCGGCGATGTGTTCCTCGGTGAGGAGGGTGGCCCAGGCGGCTTCGGCGGCGCCGATGGCGGGGCCGTCGGTGGTCAGGGCGGCGGGGACGATCGGTGGCAGTTGTGATCGGCGCCAGGTCATGGTGGCGTTGGCGACAGCGGCGAGGAGCGGGTCGGGGGCGGCGTCGAGGAGTTCGGCGCCGAGGTCGCCGAGGGTGACGATGTCGGGGTCGGTGGCGTTGATGAGGGCGCCGATGCCGTGGCCGAGAGCCGTGGCGACGGTGGCGACGGCCGTACGGGCGGCATGGTCACCGCAGCGGGCGGCGCTCAGGACGTTTGCGGCGAAGGTGCGGGGATCGGCCGGTGGCGGTTGGTGGAGGTGGCGGGCCATGGCGCGTCCGTCGACCATCATGTCCCAACAGCCTCGGGTGCCGCAGTCGCAGCGCAACGCCGGGTCGCCGAAGGGCATGTGGCCGTACTCGCCTGCGGCCCCGCCTGCGCCGCTGGCCGGGGCGCCGTCAATGACGAGGATGCCGCCGACGCCGACCTGAACGGTCAGGTGCAGCAGTACGCGCCGGTCGCGTGCGGCGCCGCGGCGGGCTTCGGCGACGCCGGCCAGGGTGGCGTCGTTGCCGACGACCAGCGGCAGGCCCGGCGCGGCAAGCAGGCCGAGGTCGACATCGTGCCAGTGCAGCGTGGCCGCCTGGCGCAGGAGCCCCTCGTGAACGGTTCCGGTGACACAGACCCCGACGGCGCGTAGCCGGCGTCCGTGCCGGCGCCGCAGGGCAGTGATCGCGCGGCGGATCGCCGCGAGGATCGTCGCGGCATCCTGCCCGGTGTGGTGGTGCGCCGGACCGGCAGTGAGCGCGCCTCCCACAGCACTGGTGCCGACCCGCCAGGCCTCGTAGTTGATCTCGGCCACCGCGACCAACGGACCATCCGGATGCGCCGTCAGCAACGCCGTGGGCCGGCCCCGACCGGCAGGCTGAGGCAACGGCTGTTCGGCCAGCAGGCGGGCGCCGCGAAGCCGACCGACGACCTCGGACGCGGACCCGCTGCTCATGCCCAGACGCGCAGCCGCCTCGGCACGGGTGACGCCCGGGTTGTCGTGGGCGTGGCGCAGCATCGCCAAAGCGCCCTGGACCCTGGCCGCGTCGGCCCGCATGCCCGCGGATGCCTTCATCGTGCGCCGACCTCCTGCTACCATTTTCCTCGCCAAGCGAGTTTAACCTGACCGCGCTGATACTCGGCGTCGGCCTGTGGATCGTCTGCGCGGTCACGACGAACATGCCCAACCTGCTCAGCAACACCGCGCCCGCCGTAGCCGCAGCCGCTCTCGACATCACCCAGCGGCCGTGGCGACGCAACCTGGAAGGCCACTCCGATGTCACTGCATGACCTTGCCGCGGTACTCCTCGACATGGACGGCACCCTGGTCGACTCCGACGCGGCCGTCGAGCGATCCTGGCAACGCTGGGCTGCCGAGCACGGCGTACCCATGAGCGTGCTGCGACCCCGCCTACACGGCAACACCGCCCTCGCCACCGCCATCGCCGTCCTTCCCGCACTCACCCCCGCCGAACACCGCCGCGCCGCTCAACGCCAGCTCGACCTCGAGTACGCCGATGTAGCCGACATCCACGCCGCTACCGGAGCACGTGAACTGCTCGACACCCTCGCACGACTCGGCTTGCCCTGGGCCGTGGTCACCAGCGCCGATCGCCGGCTGGCCAACATCCGCCTCGGCGCCGCCGGGATCACCCCACCGGTACTGGTCACCGTAGAAGACACCCCATCCGCCAAGCCCTCACCCCAGCCCTACCTGGCCGCCGCCGCACACCTGGGCGTCGATTCCGCCCGATGCCTCGTCGTCGAAGACTCCGTACCCGGGATCCAGGCCGGCAAGGCCGCCGGGGCCCAGGTCGCGACCCTACGCGGACTCGACGGCGATTTCCCCATCAAGGACCTGAGCGAGCTTGCCGCACTCCTCGACGTCTCCGACCCACAACAGCGCCCACGGCACGCCCACCAATCCGCACGACACTGAACCGACCGCGAGCAGACCATCGATCTCCAGCCTCGGCAATGACCGGCTTGACCTGCACCACCGTATGGGCGGCGTCGGTGCCCCGTACCGGGTCGCCCTCACCCGGCCGTAGGGGCTCCTGCGGCACCGCCGAACCACCTGGCCAGCGCGACCTCGAGCGTCTGCTGATCCTCGCCGACCCACGCGACGTGCCCGTCCGGCCGGAGCAGTACCGCCGGCACGTCCAGCTCTTCGCTGGTGTCGGCGACGTGGTCGACCCGGTCGGCCCAGCCGTCCACCGAAAGCCGCCCCGTCTGGTCGAGCAGCAGCCCGCTGCCGGTGCGCATCAGCTCGAACAGCCGGCCATGCTTCAGCTGGACGTCGCGCAGCCGCCGCCCGAGCAGGGCATGGCCCTCGCCGAAGTCGTACCGGATGCCGATCGCCGTGATCTTCTCGATCAGGAACCGGTTGACGTCGTCGAAGTCCATCAGCTGCGCCAACAACCGCCGAACCGCCTGCGGCCCGGGCTCGTTGGTCGTCAGGTGCATCTGTGCACGGGTGTTGTTCAGCACGTCGGCGGCCACCGGATGCCGCTCGGACTCGTAGCTGTCCAGCAGGTCGTCCGGCGCCCAGCCGTTGAGGGCCGCCGCCAGCTTCCAACCCAGGTTGAACGAGTCCTGGATCCCGAGGTTGAGCCCCTGCCCGCCCATCGGCGGGTGGACGTGCGCGGCGTCCCCGGCCAGAAACACCCGTCCGACCCGGTAGCGCTCGGCCTGGCGGGTCGCGTCGCCGAAGCGCGACAGCCAGCGGGGGGAGTGCACGCCGAAGTCGGTGCCGGCGTACCTGCGAAGCTGCTGCTTGAACTCCTCGAGCGTCGGCGGCACCGAACGGTCTTCGACCACGCCCGCCGCCGGCACGACCACCCGGAACACCCCCGGCTTGCCCGACGGCCCGATCCCGAACCGCTTCTCGGTCTTGCGCACCTCGGTCATCACTTCGGTGATGTCGTCCGGGGACGCCGTCACCTCCATCTCGCCCAGCAGCGTGTCGATTTTCGACGGCTCGCCCGGGAATCCGACCCCGAGCAGTTTCCGAACCGTGCTCCGCCCACCGTCGCAGCCGACGACAAACCGCGCCCGCAACGGCGTGGCAGTCTCATTTCCAACGTGGACGGTGACACCGTCGTCGTCCTGCTCCAGCCCGACCAGTGCACAGCCACGCCGGATCTCGGCTCCGACTTCGGCCGCGTGCTCGGCGAGCAGCCGGTCGGTGAGCGTCTGCGGAATGCCGAGCACGTATCCGTGGGCGGTGTCCAGCCCGGTGGGAGCGGGCTTTTCGATGCCCGCGAAGAATCCCCGGACGCCGCCGGGACGGATCGGGTACGGCTTGCCGTTCTCGAGGAACCGCTCCAACAGCCCCCGCTGATCCATCACCTCGATACTGCGCACGTGCAGCCCGAGCGACCGCACGAACGGCGGCAGCTCGGCCTCCTTCTCCAGCACGAGCACGTTGACGCCCTGCAGACGCAATTCGCTCGCCAGCATCATGCCGGTCGGCCCCCCGCCGGCGATGATCACATCAAACACGCATTCCCCCATGGTGTGCCGATTCCTATGCTCGGCCGACGATTGTGCGCCACGACCGGGGTCTTGCCACAAGCCTGGGGGTGCGGTATATGTTAATAGTGGCAAGGAGTTCTCCTCCTTGCCTCTGTTTTCAGGCCCGGCCTTTGTTGTTTTCACGCCGGCGGGCGCAACCGAGCTCACAGTTCGACGGCTGGCTCACCGAACAAATGACAGCGAACACCAGTTCGAGCATCACGCAGTCGTGCCTCCGGCGAGCGCATCCGGCTCGGCTCCCGCCCGTCGCCACCGAGCCGATCCGCCAGCCCCCTTCCTGCACCAGAACGAATGACGCCTGAAAGGTGCCACGCCCGGCCCGGTTGCGGTACGCGAAGACGGCCTCATCTGCAGCATCCCTCGTACCCCTGGGCCAACCGCACCGCCCTCGTCGGAGCCGTCGCCGTAGTCACGTACGGCCGCTCCCCGAAGGCCGAGGCGGACCTGGTCAATCTCCGTCACGTCGGTGCCGGCATGAGATCTCCTGCCGCAGGCCGAGCAGTGGCAGATCCAGCTTGCGATTTCCCAGACGTTCGTTCCATGCGTCGTAGGCCAGGGCGGTGGGAGCGGTGATGCCGTACCCGTCGCGAAACCCGGTGACGACCATGTCGGCACGCTCATGGCCGGCGCGGTCCGACCCGCCGCTGTCGTCCGGTGCCGACAAGCCCGCGTACGGCTGATCTTCGCTGGACGTTCGCCCCCGCCTCGGCAGGCGGTGACCCCACCGGTACCCGACGGCTGGATCTTCACCTCGTGCCCACGCGGGGATGGCTACGGCCAGCCTGACGCGGGCTGTGCCGGATGCTGGTCTCCGCGCGAGTACCACCGCGGTCCCGCATCCTCATGTGCTGCGTCAGTGATGTTCCTGGGGGCGTACCCGCGCGTTCACCTCGCCGTGGTGCCATGCCCGGGTAATGGAATTTCGCTACCTTGAGGCGTTTCGCGCGATTGCGGAGGAGAAGCACTTCGGACGCGCGGCGCAGCGGCTGTTCCTGGCTCAGCCCTCGGTGACCCAGCAGTTGCAGCGGCTGGAGGCCGAGGTCGGAGTCCGCCTGGTGCACCGATCGTCGCGGAAGGTGGAGTTGACCGCCGCCGGCGTGGTGTTCCTCGGCGAGGTGGAGCGGATCTTCGCCGACGTCGAGCGGGCAGTGCAGCTCGCCCGTCAGGTCGGTGCCGGCAGGGAGGGCACGCTGCGGGTGGCCACCAACTACCCGGCGAGCCGGCTACTGGTGTTGCCGCTGCTGGAACAGTTGCGACGGGCGGAACCGCAGCTCGGCCTGCTGCTGCGGGAGATGAGCACGCCGGACCAGCTTCCCGCCATCGCCCGCGGCGACCTCGACCTGGGGCTCGTCTACGGTTCGGTCGACCATCCCGAGCTGCACTCCCGGTACCTGCTCGATGTCCCGGTGGTGGCCACCGTACGGGCCGGACATCCGCTCGCCACGCTCTCGGCGCTGAGCTACCGGGAGATCGGTCGGCACCGGTACCTGACCGGCTACCGGGGCGGTGGTACCCGCATCGAGAAGGCGCTCCTGAGCGAGGCGGCGCGGCACGGCGTCCGGCTGGCCCCGGCGCACGGGATCAGCGACCTGTCGAGCTACCTGCTGGAATTGGAGGCGACCGACGCGATCGGGTTCAGCTCCGCGCCGCGAGGTGAGCAGAACCGGGCGAGCGGGATGCACGTGTTGCGGCTGGCGCCTACCGAGCCACGGCTTGAGATCCACGTGGCGTGGCGCCGCAAGTTCCCCGAACCCGCGGTGAACATTGTCGTCGAGAACCTCCTGCGGCTTGCCGACGACGTCCGGCGAGGCGCATAGTGCCTTCCTTCATCGATTGCCCACGGCAATCCCTGGTTCCGAATCTGCTCGTTGATCGGCGACTCGCCAGTTCCCAGCATGGTCTCCGACGGTCCCGTGGAGCGGGCCTTGAGCAGAAATGACACCATGCGACTTCTTACCCTCGGCCGACTCGCTGGCATGCCTGCGGATGGGCAGGCCAGCTCCGGCTACCTCGTCGAAGCCGGAGACACCCGGATCATGCTCGACGCCGGACCCGGCACGGCCCTGAACCTCAGCCGGCACCTCGGCGACCGCCCGCTGGGCGGTGTGTTCATCAGCCACCTGCACACCGATCACCTGCTCGACTTGCTGCCCATCGGCAAGATGCTGCTCAGCCGGCGGCTGCGTGGCGACCTGAGCACCGACCGGGTGGAAATCGACGAGAGTGTCCCGCGGGTGCCGCTGCTGGTGCCCGAGGGAGCCCGCGCCGTGCTCGACCGGTACGCCGCGCTGTTCCCGGTCACCACCCACCCCGTGCTCGACCGCGCCTTCGAACTCGCCTTCGAGGTGAGCGAGTACCAGCCCGACGAGGAGCGGCGGCTCGGCGAGCTGTCGCTGCGATTCGCCTCGTTGCGGCACATCGCAGCCAACTGCGGGGTGCGCGTCGAAACCGGTGGGCGCAGTCTCGTCTACACGGGCGACACAGGGGTCACGCCCGCGTTGCCCGAGCTGGCCCAGGGAGCCGACCTGCTGCTCAGCGAGAGCACCCTGCGACAGACCGACACCACCGGCCACGGGCACCTCAGCTCCCGCGACGCCGCGTACGCCGCCCGGGACGCCGGCGTCGGCACCCTCGTCCTCACCCACTTCGCCAGCCCGGACGTCGCCGAGCACGAGTGGCACCGGGCCCGCGCGGTGGAGGTGTTCGACGGCTCCGTCGACATCGCCCGCATCGGCCAGACCCACATCATCGACCCGCGAAAGGCATCCTGATGAACCGGATCATCCACGGCGGCCTGGCGCTCGCCCTGGTCGCCGCCGTCGGCGGCACCGCCGCCTGTTCCGACGGCGCAGCCGGCGACGCCGACGGCACCGTCACCATCACCTTCAGCTCCTACAACTACGGTACGCAGGGCGCCGCCGGCACCGGCACCCAGGCGCTGCTCGACCGCTTCGCCGAACTGCACCCAGAGATCAGGGTGCGCCCGGAAGCCGTGCCCACCGCCGAGGTGCTGACCAAGACGAAGGCCGCCGTGGCCGCCGGCGACGCTCCCGACGTGGTGCAGATCGGATACAGCAAGCTCGCCGAGGCCCTGCGGACCCTGCCCACCCAGTCGCTGGAAAGGATCGCAGGCGACGAGTGGCGCGGGCACGTCGAGGGCATCACCCCGGGACCGGTGCAGGCGGGCAGCTGGGAGGGCAGCGTGCACGCGCTGCCGTACACGATCTCGATCCCCACCGTGTTCTACAACGGCGACCTGTTCCGCAAGGCCGGACTCGACCCGGCCAGCCCGCCGGAGACGATGGACGAGGTGCGGACCGTCGCCCAGGCCATCGCCAAGACCGGAAAACACGGCGTGTACTTCGGCATCGTCGACTCGGGCAAGTCCGACTACCTGGCCCAGTCCGTGATCAACAGCGCCGGCGGTGCGCTGCTGGACACGAACGGCCGAGTCGCCGTCGACTCGCCCGAGGCGGTCGCCGGCATCCGGCAGATACAACAGCTCACCACCGACAAGCTTCAACCCGCGGTGACCACGGAGGACGCACTCGCCGCGTTCGCCGCAGGCGACCTCGGCATGTTCGTCGTCAGCACGGCCGTCCTCGGCAACCTGCAGACCGCCGCTGAGGGCAAGTTCGACCTACGCACCGCCGCGTTCCCGAGCTTCGGCACTGGCCCGGCCCGACCCACGCACTCCGGCGCGGCCCTCGTCGTGCTCAGCCAGGACACGGCGAAGCAGCGCGCCGCGTGGGAGTTCGTCAAGTTCCTCACCAGCGACGAGGGCTACAGGCTGATCACCACCAAGATCGGCTATCTGCCGCTGCGCGCCAACCTGGTGACCGGCGCGCTCGCCGACCACTTCCGGCAGAACCCGCTGCTGCTGCCGACCATCGGACAGTTGGGGAACATGCAGCCCTACCGGTCGTTCCCCGGTGCCAAGGCCAACCAGGCGACCGTGTTGTTGCAGGACGACGCGATTGCGCCAATCGTGCTGCGCGGCGCGGATCCCGACGCGACCCTGCGGAAGACAGCCGACCGGATCCGCACCCTGGTCGGATCGGAATGACCGTGCCTGCCCGACCGCCGCGGGGCGCCGCCACCGGCGCTGCCCCGCGGCGGCGCTCCACCCGCCACGCCTGGCTGTACGCGTCGCCGCTGCTGGTCATGCTCGGCGTCTGGATCTACGGGCCGGCGCTCGCCACGCTGGTGCTCTCCGTGCTGGACTGGAACCTCACCGGACCGTCCGCCGACCTCGTGGGGCTGGCGAACTTCGAGCGACTGGTACGTGAACCGGAGTTCGGCCAGGCGGCCGCCCAAACCCTGCTGTACGCGATCGCGCTCCTTCCGTTCGCCACGCTCGTGCCCCTGGTCCTCGCGATCATGCTCTGGCTACGGCCCGGCCAGGCGAGCAGCGTGTACCGCTCGCTGCTGTTCCTGCCCGCGATGGTGGCACCCGTCGCGCTCGCCGTGTCCTGGCGGTTCCTGCTGAACCCGCTCAACGGCCTCGCCAACGAGGTGATCGGCTGGCTCGGGCTGCCGGGGGTGAACTGGCTCGGCAACCCGGCCACGGCGCTTCCCGTCGTCGTGGTCGTCACCGCGGCCCGGGTGGTCGCGTTCAACATGCTGCTCTACAGCGCCGCGCTCGCCACCATCGACCGGCGGACGATCGAAGCGGCGAGACTGGAAGGCGCGACATCCGGCGAAGTGGTCTTCTTCGTCGTCGCGCCCCAACTGCTCCGGACGACCGTGCTGCTGGGGCTGCTGAGCATCGTCCTCGCCGGCCAGTGGGCCTTCACCAACATCGCCGTGCTCACCCAGGGCGAACCGGACGGCGTGACCGACAACATCTACTACCGCATCTACACCCTCGGGTTCGAGTTCTTCGAGACCGGGACCGCCTCGGCGGCGTCCGTGCTCGTCCTCCTCTCCTTCGGTGTCGTGGCGGTCGCGGCCGCGGCGGTTCGGAGGCGTCGTGCGACGGTTTGAACGGGTCCGTCCGGTCTTCGGTCGCGTCGGCTGGCACGTGGTGCTCGCCGGCACCGTACTGGGGATGCTGTTTCCGGTGATCTGGGCGCTGCTGGCCTCCCTGAAGCCGGCGAACGAGATCTACCGACCCGTGCCCGTGGCATCCGCGCCCACCCTGGAGCACTACCGGCACGCGCTGCTCGACTGGCCGGTCGGAACCCTGCTGAGCAACACCTTCACGATGGCCGCCGGCGTCGCTGCCGGCCAGATCGTGATCGGGGTGCTCGGCGCGTTCGCGCTGGTGCACTTCGCACCCCGGGGACGCGGGCTCGTCCTGGGGCTGCTCACGATCTCGCTCGCGATACCGCCGCAGGCTCTGATCATCCCCCAGTTCCTGATCACCGCCCGGCTCGGCTGGCGCAACACCGAACTCGGGCTGATCGTGCCCCAGCTGGGCGCCTCCGCGCTGGCCGTACTGGTGCTCATGCAACACGTTCGGGCCATCCCGCCCTCGGTGGTGAACGCGGCGAGGCTCGACGGCGCCCGTCCGCGGGAGATCCTCTGGCACATCGTGCTCCCGGCCCTGCGGCCGGCCATGGCGGCCGTGGCCATCCTGATGTTCATCACCACCTGGAACGAGTACCTCTGGCCGCTGCTCGTGGCACCACGGGCTGAGGACACCACGGTGCAGATCGGGCTTGCGCAGTTCCAGACCGCGGAAGGCAACGACTACGGCGGGCTACTCGCCGCGGCCACGCTGACCAGCCTGCCCATCCTCCTCGTCTACTCGATCGCCGCGCGTCGCATCACCGACGCATTCCTGCAGACAGGACTGAAATAGATGACGGATCACGATCCCGCCGGTGATCTCCGGTTGACCGGACTCACCATGCGCTACGGGAGCACCGCTGCTCTGGACAGCATCGACCTGCACATCCGGGCTCGCTCCTTCACCGCCGTCGTCGGCCCGTCCGGATGCGGCAAGTCCACTCTGCTGCGGGTGCTCTCCGGACTCGAGACACCCAGCGGCGGCGTGGTCAAGATCGACGGCCGGCGCGTGACCGGGCAGGACGCCGACAGACGGCCCGTCGCGATGGTCTTCCAGGACTATGCGCTCTACCCCCACATGACCGTCGCCGCGAACATCTCCTTCGGGCTGCGCCTGCAGGCGCTGCACGACCGGCGGCACGGGCCGTCCCGACAGGAGATCGACCAGCGGATACAGAACGTGGCCGAACTCCTCGGCCTGGGCGCCCTGCTACGACGCAAGCCGGGCCAGCTCAGCGGCGGCCAGCGCCAGCGGGTCGCGCTCGCCCGTGCCATCGTGCGCCGCCCAGCCGTCCTGCTGCTCGACGAACCGCTCTCCGCCCTCGACGCGCGGCTGCGCGCGGACGCCCGGGCGGAACTGCTGCGACTGCATCGCGAGATCGGCGCCACGATCGTCCTGGTCACCCATGATCAACACGAGGCGCTGTCGATGGCCACCGATCTCGTCGTCCTGCGCGACGGCCGTGTTGTCCAGGCGGGCACGCCCCGGGAACTCTACGAACGGCCCGGTACAGAGTTCGTCGCCACCTTCGTGGGGGCACCGGCGATGAACCTCTGCGCGGATCCACACGGCGGCCGGCTGGGCTGGCGTCCCGCCGAGGGCCGACTGCTCGTACCCGGAGAGGCGCCGGGAGGGTTCGTCGCCGAGGGCGTCGCGGAGGTCTGCGCCTACACCGGTTCCGGCCAGGACGTTTTATGTCGCTCGTCGGCGGGTGACTTCGTCCTGCAACAGCGCGACGGTGACCGCTGGCTGACCCCGGGCGAGCCCGTACGCGTCGGGGTGCCGGAACAGCGGCTACACCGCTTCGACGAAACGGGGCGACGCCGTGCTGACTGACCCGGGCGCGGACGCGGTCATCTGGTGCGACTTCGGTGGGGTGCTCACGCCACCGATCAGCACCGCTGTCGACTCCATCGTCGCAGCCAGCGGAATTCCCTGGGCCGTGCTCGCTACGGCCGCCGAGACGGTGGCGGCGGACGAGGGGTTGCAAGGCTTCGCACCGCTGGAACTCGGCCGCCTCAGCCAGGCCGAGTGGGGCAGGCGAGTCACCGCGGCCCTACCGCCGGATGTCCAGCCCCGCATCGATCTGGGCGACTGGGGCACCTACTGGTACAGCGGCCGAGAACTCAACGGAGTCCTCGTCGAGGAACTACGGCGGCTGCGCCACCGTGGGCTGCGGATAGGACTGTTGACCAACAGCGTCCTGGAATGGGAGCGGCACCGCGAGCGGATGCTGGCCGCCGTCGACGTGTTCACGCATGTGCTCCGCTCCCACGAACTCGGCATCGCCAAACCCGACCCGCGCGTCTTCGAGCACGCCGCCCGGGTGCTCGAGACCGGGGGCGAAACCCTGCTCATCGACGACTCCCCGCAGAACTGCCGGGCCGCCGAAGCGTACGGGTGGACGGTCATCGAACATCATGACAACGTGTCGACGATCGCGGAGCTACGGCAGCGGTATGGCTGACGCCCGACTCCACCAGCGCCACGGCAACCCGACGGCCCGCGAGGTCACTCGCGATCAAGCGCGGCTGACCCGCCACCCCCGCTGCCACGTGCACTGCACACCGACTCGACCCGCGTCGATCCGCGCCCAGGTCCCGTCCTCCTGCCAGCGGGCGAATCGCTTGTACGGCGTCTCCCACGGCCCGTACCGTGCCGGGACGTGCCGCGGCCATCGGGCCCGCTGCCTGGGCGCACAACGCGCGACCGCCATCGCAAGCGGCAGACACGAAGAGTTCGTGCGGTGTTCGCGCCGTTGCCACGACCGGGAATGCGCCGGTCGACAGCGTGGCTGCCGCCGCGAGCCGAGGTCGTACCGCCGATGCGCCAACTCTCCGGCGGGCGGCTCTCCCAATCTGTTGAAGGTGGCACATGAACGGCATTGGTGGGATACGGCGGCGGAGCCTGCTGGGGGGCGGCGTCGGCACCCTCGTCGGCCCGTACCTGCTGCAGGGGTCCGCTCAGGCGCAGGGGCGGTGGGCGTCGTACCCGTTCACGCTCGGGGTCGCGTCGGGAGCACCGAGTTCGAGCGGCGTCGTGCTGTGGACCCGGCTTGCGCCCGCACCATTGCAGCCGGACGGCGGGATGCCGCCGCAGCGCGTACCGGTGCACTGGCAGGTTGCCGACGACGAGGGGTTTACCCGGATCGTCGCCCAGGGCGTGGTGTTCGCCCGGCCGGAAGACGTCCACACCGTGCACGTGGAGGTCACCGGTCTGCGGCCGGGTCGCTGGTACTTCTACCGGTTCCGCTCCGGTGACGCGGTCAGCCGGGCCGGCCGCACACGTACCCTGCCTGCGGCGGCGGCGCACCCGGGCCGACTGCGGATGGCGGTGGTCTCCTGCCAGCGCGGGCCTGTCCGATTTTCTGTGTAACGTCCTATCCTGTCTAACTATCGGACATCGACGGGGATGCGGCCCGGGAAGAAGATTTCCAGTGAGTTCAGGGCCTGCTTCCAGCCGTGTACGCCGGCGCCTTCGACGAGGCGGGGCGGTGCGGTGCGGGTGTTGGCGGGCTTGCCGGCCTCAGCGGCGCGCTGGCGGGCTCGCTTGTCCTCGATGTCGGCGATGGCCAGCCAGATCAGCTTGACCACGGCGTCGTCGGTCGGGAAGTGTCCGCGATTCTTGATGACCTTTCGGATCTGGTAGTTGAACGACTCGATCGCGTTGGTGGTGTAGATGATCTTTCTGATCTCGGGTGGGAAGGCGAGGAACGGGGTGAACCTGTCCCAGGCCCGTTCCCAGACAGCGACCGCGGCGGGGTAGCGCTTACCGAGTGGGCTGTCGGCGAAGGCGAGCAACGCGGTCTCGGCGGCCTCGACGGTGGGCGCGGTGTAGATCTCCTTGAGCGCGGCGACCATTG
>NZ_JBICUP010000008.1:0-213903 GCF_043198215.1 Micromonospora sp. NPDC048830 | reverse complement strand
CCGCCACGACGGCCCAGCGACCATCCGGTTCTGGGGCCTCAAACCCCCACCACCGGCGGACCCGCCCGCCGCCACCAGCCACAAAGGACTACCAGAAACACCCGGCCAGACCCGCCCAGCCAGCCGGCGTCAACACCACAGCCCGGACACGCTGACCCGCCCGCCGCACCACACCCGCCGGAAGCCCGTCCGGGCACAAACAACCAGCACAACAACATGATCAAATTAGGCTACGTGGCATTGGGTCCAGTAGGCCGGGGGTGGCGAGTTCGAACGGGTCCACGAGGCAGCAGTGTGGCACGCCCGCGAACCGAGCCGCCCCCGGATGTTCGGTGGGTGCTTCAAATCCGAATGTCCACCGCGATTCTGACGGTTGTCGCGCCGCTCACACCGGCCGCCGAGCACTAGTTAAATTTTGAAGGAGTGCTACTGTAGGCGCGTGACCGAGAGCCTGGACGCGGAGCGGATGGCCTGCTGGCGCGCGTACATCGAGTCGAGCCAGCGGCTGTTCACGCGCCTGGAGGACGACCTACGGGCCGACAGCGAGCTGACCTTCGCCGACTACCACGTGCTGGTCCTGCTCTCCGAGGCGCCGGGCCAGCGGCTGCGCATGGGTGAGCTGGCCGCCCGCCTGGTCTTCTCGCCGAGCCGGCTGACGTACCAGGTCTCGTCGATGCAGCGGCGGGGCCTGGTGGCCCGGCAGTCCTGCCCGCAGGACCGCCGCGGCAGCGAGGCGGTGCTCACCGCCGCCGGGCTGCTGGCCCTGCGCGAGGCCGCGCCGCACCACCTGCGCTCCGTGCGCGCCCACCTGATGGACGACCTCGACGACGCCGAGATCGCCTGCCTGACCCGGGTCTTCGAACGCCTCGGCCGGCGGCTGCGCGCCGACCGCGACGACTCGTCCACCCACCCCGAGTAAGGAGTCCCGAGATGCCCGCCATCACCGTCGACGACGTCCTCGTCCTGCCTCGCCTGCCCCGGCTCGACGAGTCCACCAGCTACCGGCCGGTCCGCCGGCTCACGACCGCCCCCAGCGGGTACGAGGGCGAGGGCTTCCCGGTGCGCCGGGCGTTCGCCGGGGTTCCGATGCACGAGCTGGACCCGTTCATCCACCTCGACCAGATGGGCGAGGTCGACTACGCCCCCGGGGAGCCGAAGGGGACGAGCTGGCACCCGCACCGCGGCTTCGAGACCGTCACCTACATGATCGACGGGATCATGGAGCACCAGGACTCGACGGGCGGCGGGGGCACCATCACCGACGGCGACACCCAGTGGATGACGGCGGGCAGCGGCCTGCTGCACATCGAGGCCCCGCCGGAGCACCTCGTCGTCAGCGGGGGCCTGTTCCACGGCCTCCAGCTCTGGGTCAACCTGCCCCGGGTGGCGAAGATGAAGCCGCCGCGTTACCAGGACATCCGCGGCCGGGAGGCGGCGCTGCTCACCACGCCGGACGGCGGCGCGCTGATCCGGGTCATCGCGGGCGAGGTCGCCGGGCACCGGGGGCCGGGCTCCACCCACACCCCGATCACCATCGCCCACGTCACCGTGCAGCCCGGCGCGGAGCTGAGCCTGCCGTGGCAGCCGGACTTCAACGCGCTGGTGTACGTGCTCGCCGGGCGTGGCACGGTCGGCGCCGACCGGCGGCCGATCCACACCGGGCAGCTGGCCGTGCACGGCGCGGGCGACGCGCTGCGGGTCACCGCCGACGCGCGGCAGGACTCGAACGCCCCGGCCCTGGAGCTGTACGTCATGGGCGGGCAGCCGATCCGGGAGCCCGTGGCCCACTACGGGCCGTTCGTGATGAACACCCGCGAGGAGCTGATCCAGGCGGTCGAGGACTTCCAGGCCGGCCGGCTCGGGGTCATCCCGACCGGGCGGATGCCGCACACCGGCGGGCAGGGCGACCACGCCTGACCGACCCGACACCGGCCCCGGGGCCGCCCGCGGCGCCCGGGCCGGTCGGTCAGGAGACGGCGAAGATCCCGGCCACCCCCAGCAGCACCATCACCAGCACCGCCACCAGCGCGCCGCGCTCGCTCTCCACCGGCTGTTGGCGGTACTCGGTCACGGCATCGGTCGTCTCGGCGGGCATCGTGCGGCCTCCTCGGGTGCGCGTCGGGGTACGGGTGGGGTGTCGGGCACGGGCCGTCGGCCGGGTGACCAGGGGTACCGGTCGGCGTGCGGTCCGTCCACCGGGGTCCTACGGTGAGGACGTGGTCGACCTCGGGAGGAACGTGCCCATGCGGGACTGGTTTCTCGCCGCACCGGAACGCGCCAACCCGGCCTCTGAGTTACCCGTCTGGACGGCCGGAAACCTCGCCGAGCCACTCATTCACGGCGCCGCGTACTTCGACCGGCTGGTCGACGAGGTGGGGGCGCTGGGCCCGGGCGACCACCTGTTCTTCACCGACTGGCGGGGCGACCCGGACGAGCTGATGCGCCCCGGCGGCCCGACGGTGGCCCAGCTGTTCAGCCGGGCCGCGCAGCGCGGCGTGGTCGTCAAGGGCCTGGTCTGGCGCTCCCACCTCGACGCCCTGTCGTTCAGCGAGGCGGAGAACCGCAGCCTCAGCGAGGCCGTCTCCGCGGCCGGCGGCGAGGTGCTGCTCGACCAGCGGGTCCGCCGGGGCGGCTCGCACCACCAGAAGCTGGTGGTGCTGCGCCATCCCGGCGCGCCGGAGCGGGACGTCGCCTTCGCCGGCGGCATCGACCTGTGCCACAGCCGTCGGGACGACGCCGAGCACCGCGGCGACCCGCAGGCCGTGGCGATGTCGCCCCGGTACGGCGACCGCCCGCCCTGGCACGACGTGCAGCTCGCGCTGCGCGGGCCGGTGGTCGGGGCGCTGGACACGACCTTCCGGGAGCGGTGGACTGACCCGACGCCGCTGGACTCGGAGAACCCGCTGGCCTACCTGCGGGACCGGCTGCGCGGCGCGGACCTGCGCCCCGACCCGCTGCCCGAGCAGCCGGTCGACCCGCCGCCGTGCGGGCCGCACCGGATCCAGGTGCTGCGCACCTACCCCGCCGTGCGCCCGCGTTACCCGTTCGCCCCCGACGGCGAGCGGACGGTGGCCCGCGGGTACGCCAAGGCGGTCCGCCGGGCCCGGCGGCTGATCTACCTGGAGGACCAGTACCTCTGGTCGACGGAGGTGGCCGACCTGTTCGCCCGGGCCCTGCGCGACAACCCGGACCTGCACCTGGTGGCCGTGGTCCCCCGGCACCCCGACGTCGACGGCCGGTTCGCGCTGCCGCCGAACCTGGTCGGCCGGGAGCAGGCGCTGGCGCTGTGTGGCAGGGCGGCCCCCGACCGGGTGCACGTGTTCGACCTGGAGAACCACGCGGGCGGCCCGGTCTACGTGCACGCGAAGGTGTGCGTGGTGGACGACGTGTGGGCGAGCGTGGGCAGCGACAACTTCAACCGCCGGTCGTGGACCCACGACAGCGAGCTGTCCTGCGCGGTGCTCGACGACACCCGCGACGGGCGGGCGCCGGCCGACCCCGCGGGGCTGGGCGACGGGGCCCGACGCTTCGCCCGGGAGCTGCGGCTGCGGCTGCTGCGCGAGCACCTCGACCGGGACCCGGACGGCGGCGAGGACGACGACCTGCTGGACCCGGCCGCGGCGGTGCGGGTGATCACGGCGGCCGCCGACGCGCTCCAACGCTGGCACGACTCGGGCCGGGTGGGGCCCCGGCCGCCGGGGCGGCTGCGCCCGCACCGCCCGGATCGCCTGCCCTGGTACACCCGCGCGTGGGCGCTGCCCGCGTACCGGCTCGTCTACGACCCGGACGGCCGGCCGCTGCGGGCGCGGCGGGCGGGCGCCTGGTGACCGGTCTGGGCGCCCGGGGCGCGGTGGCCGGCGGCCGGCGGGGCGACGGCGCTCTCCCCGCCCGGGTACGCGAACGAGGCGCGCGGGGAGTAGAAGCCGGCGGTGATGAGCAGCGGGTTGGCCGGGCGTAGCGGATAGACCGGGTGGTCCCGGTCGAGGAAGTCGACCGACTCGATCTCGAACGGGCTCACCGGCTCGGCCACGAACGGGTAGACGCCGCTGACCAGGCACCCGTCCCGGTCGCCGACGTAGCGGTGGTGGCCGTTGAGGACGACGTGGCCGGTCTCGCCGACGTGGACCCGTACGCGGATCAGCGGCACCCCGTCGACCTCGGTCTGCGTCATCAGGGTGCCGCCGTGCTCCGTGAGCCGGGTGCGGCCGTCCGTCGCCGGGGCACCACGGGCGGCGGCGTACCGGCGAACCTGGGGCTCGGAGCAGAGGTAGTGGGTCCACCAGCCGGCGGGGACCGCGCCGCCCGGGGCGTCCAGGCCGGCCAGCGACACCCCGAGGTACGTCAGCGAGTACGCCCCGACGCCGGAGGTCTGGGCGTCGTCGTCGACCACGTACTGGTTCATGAAGACCTGATGGTCGGCGCGGGCGCGCAGGCCGGGCGGCAGCAGGGCGGCCACCGCGTCGGGGTCGGCCGGCAGCCAGCGGAAGTAGAGCATGCGGCTGTGCACGACGAGATGCGGGTCGGCGGGGTCCAGCACGATGCCCTCCGGGCCTGGGGTGTTCCCAGCGACGGTACGGAACGTCCCGTCGAAGGGACAACAGCAGAGACCTGACAGCGGGGCCGCCTCGGGTTCGGGACCGACGGACAGGTCCGCGGCATCGGCCGATCGGCCGACGCGTGGCCACTCTTACAGCCCTACCGCCCGGGCCGAACCGTCGGGGCGGCAGGGCCGGCCCGGGCCGAGACGCCGCCCGGTCGCCCCCGGTGGCCGGTCACCCGGCCCGGCTCGCGGCTCCGGATGGCCCCAACGACGGGGGTACGACCAGCCACCCGAAGCCGTAATCACGATCACAACTTCCGCTTTTTCGCGCCCGATTTAGGGTTTTTGTTCGGAAAAGCGTAGTAAGTACATCGTACTTTCGGCTAGATTTCCTCTAACCAACAGGGCTAAGGTGAGTCCCGAAAGGCCCATACGAAGCTAAACGAAAGCGTCACGTCTTTTCTCCGCGGACGAGGTGCAGGGAGGACCACCCATGACCGCGCACACCATCAGCGGGCGGACGACAGCACCGTCCACCACCGGGAAGCTCGACCCGCGGGCCCTCAGCGACAGCGCCACCGACCTCCTCAACGCGATGGCCGCGCTGCCCGCCAACCACCCGTCGCGCGCCGCCCTGCGGGACCGGGCGATCGAGGCCTGGCTGCCGCTGGCCAACCACCTGGCCCACCGCTACAGCGGGCGGGGCGAGCCCACCGACGACCTGGCGCAGACCGCCGCGGTCGGCCTGATCAAGGCCATCGACAAGTTCGACCCGTCCCGCGGCGTCGACTTCGCCGGCTACGCGATCCCGACCATCATCGGCGAGTTGAAGCGGCACTTCCGCGACCGTACCTGGGACATCCGGGTGCCCCGCCGCCTCCAGGAGCTGCGGCTGGCCATCTCGGACGCGAACAGCTCCCTGCTGCAGACGCTGGGCCGCTCCCCGACGGTCGCCGACATCGCCGCCCACCTCAAGATCACCGAGGAGGAGGTGCTGGAGGGCCTGGAGGGCGCCCGCGCGTACAACGCCGTGTCGCTGTCCACCCCGACCGGCGACGGCGACCGGGCGACCGAACTGGGCGACATGCTCGGCGGCGAGGACGGCGAGTTCGAGCTGGCCGAGCTGCGGGTGGCCCTCGGCCCGGCGCTCGCCACGCTCGACGAGCGCGAGCAGAAGATCCTCACGCTGCGCTTCTACGGCAACCTGACCCAGTCGCAGATCGCCGAGCAGATCGGCGTCTCGCAGATGCACGTGTCCCGGCTGCTGGCCCGGGCGCTGACGAAGCTGCGCGGGCAGCTCGACGGCACGTACTAGACAACGGCGGGCGACCCGCCCGGCCCGCGATCGGCGGCGGCCCCTCGCGTCCCCACGGACGCCCGGGGGCCGCCGCCGTCTCGGCGTCAGGCTGCCGGTCCCCGTCCCGGCTTCCGGCTCACCGCCGGGCGGTCGCCTCCGGCCCGGCGGACGCGGGCGCCACCTGCCCGGCGGGCGCGGGTCCCGCGTGGCCGGCGGGCGCGGGTCCCGCGTGGCCGGCGGGCGCGGGCGCCACCTGCCCGGCGGACGCGGGCGCCGCGTGGCCGGCGGGCGCGGGTCCCGCGTGGCCGGCCGGCGCGGGCGCCGCGTGGCCGGCGGGCGCGGGCGCCGGGGCCGCGAGCAGGGCCGCCGCCTCCGCGCCCAGTCCGATCCGGGCGTACACGTCCGGCCGGGTCGCGCGCAGCAGCAGCGCCCAGAGCACCCCGAGCAGCGCCAGCACCGGGTACGCCGCCGGGACGGCCCAGCGCAGCGGAGAGTCCGCCGCGACACCGAGCAGGACGGCGAAGTCGCCCACGGCCACCACGCCGATGGCGACCAGGCACACGGTCGCGAGCCCCGGGGCCACCAGCCGCTGCCACGGCCCCTCCCCGGCCGGATGCCGGGCGAAGTACGCGAGCACCGCGATCGAGGTGACGGCGATCAGCAGCAGTACCCCGAACCCGCCGCCGGCGCTCGCCCGGTAGAACAGTTCCAGCACCGGGTCCCCGCCGTTCACCGCGTACAGCAGGATCACCGCCAGGCCGAGGGCGCTCTGCGCGAGCGACGCCACCCGGGGCGAGCCGGTACGCGGCGCGGCCCGCCCGAACGCGGGCGGCAGCACGCGTTCCCGGCCGAGCGCGAACGCGTACCGGGCGGTGGCGTTGTGAAACGAGATCATCGCGGCCAGCAGCGAGGTCACGAACAGCGCCTCCCCGACGGCGACGGCGGTGTCCCCGAGGTGCTTCCCGGCCAGGTTGAAGATCAGCCCGAGGCCCTGCTCCCCGGCCTCGGCGGCGATCCGCTCCGGCCCGGTGGCCACGGTCATCGTCCACGAGGACAGGGCGTAGAGCGCGGCGGCGAGCGCCACCGACAGGTATGTGGCCGCCGGGACGGTGCGGCCCGGGTCCCTGCTCTCCTCGCGGAGCAGCACCGCGGACTCGAAGCCCACGAAGCCGATCATGGCGAGCACGAGCAGCGCGCCGGCCCCGGGCACGAGGAGGCTGTCCGGTGACAGGGCGGTGAGGCTCGCCGTCCCGCCGGCCGGATCGCCGAGGTGCCCGAGGTCGAACGCCAGGATCACCACGACCTCGGCGGCCAGCAGCGCCGCGAGCACCAGGCCGTTGACCCGGAACAGGCCGAGCGTGGCGACCAGGGCCCAGCTGGGCAGGGCCAGCAGCCACCAGTCGGGGGTGACGTCGAACAGCCGGTCCAGCACCGGGGCCGCCGCCGCGCCGATCGCGCCGTACAGGCCGATCTGGAGGGCGTTGTACGCCAGCAGGGCGACCCAGGCCGCGCCGACGCCGGCGGGCCGGCCCAGCCCCCGGGAGACGTACGCGTAGAAGGCGGCCGGGTTCTCCACCCGGCGGGACATCGCCACGTACCCCACGGAGAACAGGGCGAGCACCGCCGCGACCGCGAGGAACGCCAGCGGCATGCCCGTGCCGCCGGTGACCGCGTACCCGGTGGTGACCAGGCCGGCCAGCACGGCCAGCGGCGCCGCCCCGGACAGCACGAAGAGGACCACCGACGGCACGCCGAGCCGGCCGCGGGCCAGGGCGGCGGAGACCCCGCCGGATCTCCCGGGTGTCGCCGTGGGGGGCATGGGGGCGGCTCCGATGGTGAGGCGTGGGTGCGGAAGGCGGACGATCAGGAAATGCCGCGCAGCACCGCGGCGCCGACGGCGGCCTCGGTGTGGGCGACCAGCTCCCGCAGCGGCGTCGGCAACGCCGGAACGAGGACATCGAGCCGGTGGTGGGCGCTCGGGTCGACGCTCCACAGCAGCTCGCGGGTGAGGCCGGCCGCGCAGACCAGGCCGAGCAGCAGCGCGTCCGGCGCCGTCGGCGGTTCCGGCCGGTCCAGCAGGGCGCGCAGCCGGGTGGCCGGCCAGGCGACCGCGTTGAGGTCGAGCGGGACGTACGTGACGGTGGTGCGCAGCAGCCGCCGGCTCTCCCGCGGGCTCAACACCCCGGCGCGGGCGAGCCGCTGGGCGACCGACGCCGCCGCGCTCCGGGCCAGGATGCCCAGCCAGGTACGGACGGCCTGGGGCTCGGGCTCGCCGACGAGCTGGTCCAGCACGGTGTGGGCGAGGTCGTCGGCGGGCGGGCGGCGGTCCACCACGGACACCTGCCCGCCGGAGACGGTGATCTGTCCGAGCAGGACCAGCTCACCGAGCAGGCCGGCCGCCAGACCGATGCCGGCCGCCGTCGGATGCAGCTTCGCCCTGCCCCGGCTGTCGTCGTGGGAGATCAGGTAGAACTCGTCGGCGATGAGCACCGAGCCTCCCGATCGACCGTCCACAACTGACGGGGTGAAAGGATGCCCGGCGGCCGGCTGCAACGCAACTCCCGTTTCAACCGGTTGCACTCCGTGCTTGCACGACCTGCGGATCTTGGCGTGACAGACTCGGAGGGTGACCGCGAGCCCGACCGTCCGCCGCCGCCGCATCGCCCGCGAGCTTCGCCAGTTGCGCGAGCGCGCCGGGATGACCCTCGATGTCGCCGCGCGCCAACTGGACATGTCCAAGAGCAACCTGTCCCGCATCGAGACCGCCCAGATCGGAATCAAGCCCCGGGACGTCCGCGCCGCGCTGGCGCTCTACCAGGTCACCGGCGCCGACGCCGAGGCGTTGATCGAGATCGCCCGGGGCGCCCAGCAGCGCGGCTGGTGGCAGAACTACAGCGACGTGCTGCCCGAGTGGTTCGAGTTCTACGTCGGGCTGGAGGCCGAGGCCGCGTCGCTGCGGACGTACGAGGCCGAGGCCGTGCCGGGGCTGTTGCAGACCGAGGCGTACGCGCGGGCGATCTACCGGGTGACCGCCGGTGAGGAGGGCGTCGAGCGCAAGGTCGCCGCGCGGCTGCACCGGCAGAACGTCCTGCACCGGGAGAATCCGGTCGAGCTGTCGGTGGTGCTGAACGAGGCCGTGCTGCTGCGTCCGGTCGGCACCCCGGCCGGGATGGCCGAGCAGTTGGCTCACATCGGCCAAGTGGCTCGACTACCCAACGTGACGGTGCAGGTACTTCCGTTCTCGGCCGGCGGCCACCCGGCGATGACCACGCCGTACGTCATCCTCAGCTTCCCCGACGCCGCCGACGCGTCCGTGGTTTACCTGGATAACCTCACAATGGGGCTGGCTCTGGAGGGTGCCGACCACGTGCGCGGGTATAGCCTGTTGCACGAGGAGCTGTGCGCCATGGCGCTGTCTCCGGCGGACTCGTTGGCCCGCTTGGAGGAGGCTTCTCGTAACTTTGCGTGACGCCCTGCGGCACGCCAGCAGAAGACGAGAGGTACGGGATGACCGCGCTCGACCTGTCCCGGGCGGCCTGGCGGACCAGCAGCCGCAGCAGCGGCAACGGCAACTGCGTCGAGGTGGCCCCGGCGGACGGCCGGGTCGCCGTCCGGGACTCCAAGGACCGTTCCGGTCCCGTGCTGGTCTTCCCCCCGTCGGCCTGGGCCGCGTTCGTCGCCGGCCTCGACGCGGTACGCCCCGACTGACGCTCCCGGGGCGCGGTGCGACAGTAGGACGGTGCTCGCCGACGTACCCCTCGACCTGCCGGTCCGGCCCGCCCTGCCCGCGCTGCTCGACGCGCTGCGCGCGGCCGGCGGCGCGGTCCTCGTCGCGCCGCCCGGGACCGGCAAGACCACCCTCGCCCCGCTGGCCGTGGCCGGGGAGGTCGCCGGGCGGGTGGTGATCGCCCAGCCGCGCCGGGTGGCCGCCCGCGCGGCGGCGCGCCGGATGGCGGACCTGCTCGGCGAGCGGGTCGGCGAGCGGATCGGGTACGCGGTGCGCGGCGAGCGGCGCGTCGGCCCCGCCACCCGGGTCGAGGTGGTCACCACCGGCCTGCTGGTGCGCCGCCTGCACCACGACCCGGAACTGCCCGGCGTCGGCGCGGTACTGCTCGACGAGTGCCACGAACGACAGCTCGACGCCGACCTGGCACTCGCGTTCACGGTGGAGGCGCGCGCGGCCCTGCGTCCCGACCTGTGGCTGCTGGCCATGTCGGCGACGCCGGATGCGGACCGGTTCGCGGCGCTGCTCGGCGCGGACGGCGTACCGGCCCCGGTGGTCCGGGCGCCGGCGGCGCTGCACCCGGTGACCCGGATCTGGGCCCCGCCGCCGCGGCCGGCCCCGGTGACCGCGTCCGGCCGGGTCGCCCCGGCGCTGCTGGACCACGTCGCGGCCACCGTCCGTCGGGCCCTGCGCGAGCGCGTCGGGGACCTGCTGGTATTCCTGCCCGGGGTGGGGGAGATCGCCGCGGTCGCGGGCCGGCTGGCCGACCTGCGCAACGAGGTGGCCCTGCTGCCGCTGCACGGGCGGCTGCCCGGCGCCGAGCAGGACGCCGCGCTGCGCCCGGCCGACCGACGGCGGGTGGTGCTGGCGACAGCCGTGGCGGAGAGCAGCCTGACCGTGCCCGGGGTGCGGGTGGTGGTCGACGCCGGACTCGCCCGGGTGCCGCGGGTGGACCTGGCCCGCGGGCTGGGCGCGCTGGTCACCGTGCCGGTGTCCCGGGCGGCAGCCACCCAGCGGGCCGGCCGGGCCGGCCGGGAGGCCCCCGGGCACGTCTACCGGTGCTGGTCCGAGGCGACCCACGAGCGGCTGGCCGCACAGCCGGAGCCGGAGATCGCCACGGCCGACCTGACGGGGTTCGCCCTGGAGCTGGCAGCCTGGGGCGACCCGGACGGCACCGGCCTGGCCCTGCCCGATCCGCCGCCGGCCGCGGCGCTGACCGTCGCCCGGGACACCCTGCGCGGACTGGGCGCGGTGGACGCCGAGGGGCGAATCACCGACCGGGGGCGGGCGATCGCGGGCGCGGGGGCGCATCCCCGGCTGGCCCGGGCACTGCTCGACGGCGCCGCACGGGTGGGCGCCGTCCGGGCCGCCGAGGTGGTGGCGCTGCTGGCCGAGGAGGGCGTCGCGGGGCCGGGCGACGACCTGACCGCCGCGTGGCGCCGGCTGCGCGGGGGCGCGGACGCCGCCGCCACGGCCCGCTGGCGCGCCGAGGTACGCCGGCTGCGCGCGGCCGTGGACGACGCCGCCCCGGACCCGGCCGTCCGCTCAGGCCTCGCCTCGGCAGCGGCTGACACCGTGCGCGACGGGCCCTTTGCTCTGCACCCACCGACGCGGCGGCCCCCAACCGAGCCACGACGCGACGACCCGCAACGCGACCACCCACGACGCGACGACCCGCAACGCGACCACCCACGACGCGACCACCCACAACGCGACGGCCCACGAAGCAACGACCACCCGCAACGCGACGACCCACGACGCGACCACCCACGACGCGACGGCCCACGAAGCAACGACCACCCACGACGCGACGGCCCACGAAGCAACGATCCAGGCCACCTGCCCGACGATCTCGCCGCCGCGCTGCTGGTCGGCCTGGCGTACCCGGAGCGGCTGGGCCGGGCGCGCCGCGCCGGCGGGTCGACGTACCTGATGGCGGGCGGGACCGCCGCGGACCTGGCGCCCGGCTCCGGGCTCGCCGGGTCGGCGTGGCTGGCGGTCGCGGTGGCCGACCGCTCCCCCGGCGCGCCGACCGCCCGGGTCCGGCTGGCGGCCCCGCTCGACGAGGCGACCGCCCGTGAGGCAGCCGGGCCGCTGCTGCGCTCCGGACGGGAGGTGGCCTGGGCCGGCGGGGACGTCGTGGCCCGGGAGACGGTCCGGCTCGGCGCGATCGAGCTGGCCTCGCGGCACCTGCCCCGGCCCGACCCGGCGCTGGTCGCCGAGGCCCTGCGCGACGGGCTGCGCCGGGACGGCCTGGCGCTGCTGACCTGGACGCCGGCCGCGCACGCCCTGCGCGAGCGGATGGCGTTCTGCCGGCACGCGCTCGGCCCCGACTGGCCGGACGTGGGCGACGCGGCGCTGCTGGCCGGGGTGGACGACTGGCTGGGCCCCGAGCTGACCGCCGCTCGCCGCCGCGCCGACCTGGCCCGGATCGACGTGGCCGCCGCGCTGCGCCGGCTGCTGCCCTGGGCGCAGGCGGCCCGACTCGACGAGCTGGCGCCGGAACGGCTCGCAGTGCCCAGCGGGTCCCGGGTCCGGGTGGACTACGCCGACCCGGTCGCCCCGGTGCTCGCGGTGAAGCTCCAGGAGACCTTCGGCTGGGCCGACGCGCCGCGGATCGCCGGCGGCCGGGTGCCGGTGCTGCTGCACCTGCTCTCCCCCGCCGGGCGGCCGGTGGCGGTGACCGCCGACCTGGCGTCGTTCTGGCGAGGCGGGTACCCGCAGGTCCGCGCCGAACTGCGAGGCCGCTACCCCCGGCACCCCTGGCCCGAGGACCCGACCACGGCCGAGCCGACCCGCCGGACGAACGCCCGCCGCTGACCCGCCGCCGGGCGGCCGTGCGGTCCGGGATTTGACCCGGCGGGCGGCCGTGAGACCGCGATGTCGGCGACAGATTGCCGCCATGTCGCCGACACGGCGGTGTCCGGCGGCCGGGACTGCCGCGATGTCGCCGACACGGCGGCGCGGCCCACCGGCGGTCAGCCCTCGGCGACCACGTCGCCGATGACCACGGTGACGTTGTCGGGGCCGCCCGCGCGCAGCGCCAGGTCGATCAGCTTGCGGGCGCAGTCGCCCCGATCCGGGTACCCGGCGAGCACCTCGGCGAGGGTGTCGGGGCGGACCACGTTCGAGAGGCCGTCGCTGCACAGCAGCCACCGGTCGCCGGCCCGGGGCACCATCGTGGCGTACGCCGGGGAGACCTCGTCGCCCTGCAACGCCTGAGTCACCACCGCACGGCGGGGGTGGCTGGCGGCCTGGTCGGGGGTGATGAGGCCCTGGTCGACGAGCATCTGCACGAAGGTGTCGTCGCGGGTGACCTGCTTGAGCACGCCCTCCCGGTGCAGGTAGGCGCGGGAGTCGCCGACGTGGGCCAGGGCGAGGGCACTGCCGGTACGGGCGAACAGCAGGGCGGTCAGCGTGGTGCCCATGCCCTGCCGCTCCGGGTCCTCCTCCACCGCCTGCCGGATTCTGGCTGTCGCCAACTCGATCCCGCTCTGCAGGGCGGCGACGAGGGCGTCCTCCGGTGTCTCCAGGTCCAGTGGCCCGATCGCGTCGATCGCAATCCGGCTGGCCAGGTCACCGGCAGCCATCCCGCCCATGCCGTCGGCGACGGCGACGAGCCAGGTGCCGGCGTGCAGGGCGTCCTGGTTGCCGCTGCGGATCAGCCCGCGGTCACTCGCCCCCACGGAACGCAGCTTCAGGGTCATGGGACGCAGCCTGCCAGTTGGAGGGCTCGGTTGTCTCTAGGAGATCGCCAACCGCGTTCCGTGGCGCGGCGCATCTCACCGCGGAACCGCCTGGAGCCAGCGGTCTGAGCCCGGCTTCGGTGTTTTCCGCCTGAGGCCGGCGACCAGTTTCAGGGAAAGTGCTGCCTCCCCGGCGCCCGGAGGCAGCACTTTCCCTGAAGTTGTCGATGCGGTCAGCCGCGCGGGCGGGCCCAGGTGAGGAAGCGGTCCCTGAGGTCCACACGGGGCTGGGCGGTGAGCTGGGCGAGCTGGTCGCCCGCCTCGGCCATCAGCGTGGCCAGGTAGATCAGCAGGGCGGTGCGGTCGTCGCGGTACTCGACCAGCAGCGACAGCCGGGCGGGCTGGCAGGGCCACTCCGCGCCGCAGGCCCGGCACCGCCACAGCGGGCGCATCGGCAGGTGCGGGCGGCCGGGCCGCCCGCCGCCGGCCGTCACCGGCCCGACCGCCGTACCCGGGTACGGCACCCGTGAGCGCCCGTCGAGGCACAGCGCCGGTGGGCGTCCGGTCGGGTGCGCCCGGCGCCCCGCCGACCGTCGGCCCTCACCAGCGGCCCCGCTCGTTGCGCCGCCAGCCGCCGGCCCGCCACTGCTGCCCCCGGGTGAGATTCCCGGTCCGCCCGGGGCCCAGGGTGGGAAAGATCTCGGTCGGGCCGTTCTCCCAGGACTGTCGGGGCCGGGGGACGCAGCCCGGCCGCGGGTCGGGGGCCGGGTCGGACGGGCGACGCCAGAAACGGAAACGCACGGGAGACCTCCTGTTCGGGTACACGATGGAGGGGCCGCCCCGACGGCGTTGGCGGGGCGGCCCGGCGGTGCCGCCGGCGGTTCGGGCCACGGCGACGGTCCCGCATGTACGGCAGCCTTCCGCGCGTCGCGAGACGAGCACACTCCGTGCCGATAGAGTCGCCAGACGTTTTGGACGTCCTACGTGGAGGCGGATGTGCACGACGCACGGCCGACGGGAAACGAGCTGCTCCGGGTGGCGATGGCGGAGGCGGGCGAGACGGCGGAGTCGCTGGCCGGCAGGGTCGGCGTCGACCCGAAGACGGCCGGCCGGTGGGTGACGCCGGGCCGCGTCCCGCACCCCCGGCACCGGATCGCGGTGGCCCGGGTGCTCGGGCGGGAGGTCGGCGACCTGTGGCCGGAGGTGGTGCGCCCGCGCGAGCCGGACTGGTTCCGGCCGTGGGCGCAGACCGAGCGGGACGCCACCTCGCTGCGCTCGTTCCAGGCGTCCGTCGTGCCGGGGCTGTTGCAGACCCCCGAGTACGCCCACGCGGTGCTGAGCAGCGGCCCGCTCGCGGGCGACGAGGTGGAGGGCTACGTCGCGGCCCGGCTGGAGCGGCAGGCCGCCGTGTTCGAGCGGACCCGCCCGCCGCTGGCCGTCTTCGTCGTCGACGAGGCGGCGCTGCGCCGGGGCGACCCGGAGGTGATGCACCCGCAGCTCGACCACCTGATCGCCATGGCCGGGCGGCCCTGCGTCCTGGTGCACGTGCTGCCGCTGCGCGCCGGCTTCCACCCCGGCCAGGCCGGGGCGTTCGTCATCGCCAGCCTCGACGGCGCCGCCGACCTCGGCTACATCGACGACCAGGCCGAAGGCAAGATCACCAGGGATGTTGCTCCCCTGTGGCGGGTCTGGGACACTGTGAGGTCGGTGGCGCTGCCGCGCGACCAGTCGATCCAGTTCCTGAAGGCGCGAGAATGGCTGAGATGACCGAGGCCCGCTGGCGCACCAGCACCCGCAGCAGCTCCAACGGCGGCGACTGCGTGGAGGTGGCCGACAACCTGCCCGGCGTCGTCCTCGTCCGCGACTCCAAGGACCGCGCCGCCGGCACCCTCACCTTCCACCCCACCGCCTGGCGCGCGTTCGTCGCCCACCCGCCCCACCGCGCCTGACCGCCGCGCCAACCTGCGCGGCGCTGCCCCGCGCAATGTCGGGGCAGGAAGCGCATCTTCGGGGAAGACGCTGCCTGCCGCCCGCTGGAGCCAGCAACTTCCCCGAAGTTGCTGGCCGGCGCGCTCGCGAGGCAGCGACTTCCCCGAAGGTATCGGAGCGGTCAGGGCGTGGGGCGGCGCATCGCGACCCGGGCGGCCGGGTCCAGGCCCAGGGCCGCCTCGGCGGCCAGGACGGCGGCCAGGCCCGGAGTCAGCTCGGCCGGCGCCAGGGGCCGGAAGCCACAGCGGGCGTAGTACGGGGCGTTCCACGCGACCTCGCGGAAGGTGGTGAGGGTGAGCGCCGGCAGTCCCCGGTCGGCGGCCCATCCGCCCACCTTGTCGAGCAGCATCCGGCCGATGCCGCGACGGGCGTGGTCGGGGTGGACACTCACCTGCTGCACGTAGGCGGCCCCGTCCAGCGGGTCGACCACGACGAACGCGACCGGGGCGTCGGCCCGGTCGACCGCCACCCACGCCCGTCCGGCGCGCCGGAACCGGGCCAGGGCGTCCAGGGGCAGCGGCGGCATGTCGGCGATGGCGGCCATGCCGATCTCGCGGAACAGCTCGCCCGAGGCCACCTCGATCCGCTGGAGCGTCGTCAGCTCGTCGGGCCCGGCGGCCCGCACCCGTACGGAGTCCACACCCGACACCCCACCAGCGCGCCGGCGGTGGCCGCAATGCGATTTCCCGCGTGCCCCGTCTGCGCGGGCAACTCCACAGGGCCGGGCGTTCACTGCGTCGTGCGGCGCGAGGGGACGCCCCGCCGCGGCGGCGTGCAATGGGCCGGGCCCGTCAGCCGATCTCCTCGTCGACGAAGCACCAGCGCCACTGCTCGCCCGGCTGGATGGAACGCATCACCGGGTGCCCGGTGGCCTCGAAGTGCCGCGTCGCGTGCTGGTACGGCGACGAGTCGCAGCAGCCGACGTGCCCGCAGGTCAGGCAGGAGCGCAGGTGCACCCAGTCGGCGTTGCCGACGGCCACGCAGTCCGGGCACTCATCCGTCGTGTGCGGCTCGGCCGCGCCCGCCCCCGTCAGGTGCTCGCAGCTCACTCCTCGACCTCCCGTCGCAGCAAGGATTCCTCCAGGTCCAGGTCACGGTACGCCCGCACCAGCGCCTCCTCCGGAATCCGGCCGGCGTCGCGGGCCGCCCGGAACACCTCCCGCTCCGCGTCGATCATCTCCTGCCGCAGCCGCGCGTACGCCTCGGACGGGGTTTCCCGCTCGGTGCCGCCCAGCCGTTCCCAGGCCAGGTTGGTGCGGTCCTCCAGCATCCGGCGGGCCCGGTCGGCGACCGACTTGGGAACCGTGTCGGCGAGCGCGTCGAGCCGTTCCCGGGCCGCCCGGCTGGCCTGCTGCTGCACCGCCGCGGCGGAGAGCGCGTCCTGCACCGGGTCGTCGGGCGGCAGCCGCAGCCGGCGCGCGACCATCGGCAGGGTGGCGCCCTGGACGACCAGGCTCACCACGATCGCCGCGAACGCCAGCCAGATGAGCAGGGCCCGCTGGTACGGCCGGTCCCCGGCGAGCGTCAGCGGGAGGGCCAGGGCGGCGGCCAGCGTGACCACGCCCCGCATGCCGGCCCAGCCGATCACGACGGGGAACTTCACCGACGGCGCCGGGTCCCGCTGCCGCACCCGGGGCACGAGCCGGGCCAGGTAGGTCGCGGGGAACAGCCAGACGAACCGGGTCAGGAAGACGGTCAGGAGCACCGCCGCGGTGATCCCGACCAGGGAGCCCAGCGGCTCGTCCAGGTCACGCAGCACCTCCCGCAGTTGCAGCCCGACCAGCAGGAACACCAGCCCCTCCAGCAGGAACCGGGTCAGCCGCCAGAACGCGGCGACCTGGAGCCGGGAGGCGGCCGACATCAGCAGCGGCATCCGGTGGCCGATGCCCAGCCCGGTGACCACCACGGCCACCACGCCCGAGGCGTGGATGTTCTCGGCGGCGAAGACCACCGCGAAGGGGATGATCAGCGACAACGCGTTGTCCAGCACCGCGTCGGTGATCCGCCGGTGCAGGAAGCTGAAGACCACCACGCCGAGCAGGCCGATCAGGACCCCGCCGCCGGCCGCGATCAGCACCTCCCAGGCCACCTCGCCGGCCCCGACCCCGCCGCCGGTCGCGGTGACCGCCACGATCGACACCCGCAGCAGCACCAGCGCGGTCGCGTCGTTGAGCAGGCTCTCGCCCTCGAGGATGGTGACGACCCGCCGGGGCAGCCCGACCCGCCGCGCCACCGCCGTCGCCGCGACCGCGTCGGGCGGGGCGACGATCGCGCCGAGGGCCAGGCAGATCGCGTACGGCAGGTGGGGCAGGAACAGGTGCACCACCGTGCCGACGACGAACGCGGTGAACAGCACGAGCCCCACGGCCAGCAGCAGGATCGGCCGCAGGTTCAGCCGGAACGCCGGCACCGACGTCTCCAGGGCCGCCACGTACAGCAGCGGCGGCAAGATGCCCACCAGCACCAGTTCCGGGTCGAGCCGGACGTGGGGGAAGCCGGGCAGGAAGGACAGCAGCAGGCCCAGCACCACGAGCACGATCGGGGCGAGCAGGCCGAGCCTGCGGGCCAGCGCCGCGCCGAGCGTCGCGATCGCGAGGAAGACGACGACCTCGAACAGTCCCTCCATGAGGTAAGAGCCTAGGCCGCCGCCGGATCTGGGCTGCTCACGCCTCCCGCAGCTTGGGCAGCACGTCGGCGCCGAACGCGTCGACGAACGCGCGCTGCTCCTGCCCGACGTGGTGCAGGGCGATCTGGTCGAAGCCCAGCTCCACGTACTCCGCCAGCCAGCCGAGGTGCCGGCCGAGGTCGGCGGAGACGTTGACCGTCGAGGTGACCCGCTCCATCGGCACCTGCTCGGAGACGGCGTCGAACAGCTCGGCCGTCTCCAGGTCCCAGCAGACCGGCGGGGCGAAGACGTTGCTGCGCCACTGGTCGTACGCGAGCGCCTCGGCCTCGGCCTGGTCGGGCGCCCAGCTCAGGTGCACCTGCAGGTGCAGGGGCCCGCGTCCGCCGGCGTCCCGGTAGGCGTCGATCATCTTCCGCAGGTGCTCGCGGGGGGCGTTGACGGTGATCAGGCCGTCTGCCCACTCGGCGCACCAGCGGGCGGTGGCGACGCTGACGGCGGCGCCGATCAGCGCGGGCGGCTGCTCGGGGCGGGTCCACAGCCGCGCCCGGTCCACCCGGACCAGGCCGTCGTGGCTGACCTCCTCGCCGGCCAGGAGGGCCCGGATCACGTCCACGCACTCGCGCAGCCGGGCGGCGCGCACGTCCTTGCGCGGCCAGCCGTCGCCGGTGATGTGCTCGTTGCTGGCCTCGCCGGTGCCGAGGGCGGCCCAGAACCGCCCCGGGTACATCGCGGCGAGGGTGCCGATCTTCTGCGCCACGATCGCCGGGTGGTATCGCTGGCCGGGGGCGGTGACCACCCCGAAGGGCAGCCCGGTGGCCTGGAGCGCGGCGCCGAGCCAGGACCAGGCGTACCCGGAGTGCCCCTGGCGGGCGCTCCACGGGGAGAAGTGGTCGGACGACATGGCGGCGTCGAAGCCGGCGCGCTCAGCGTGGACCACCGCCTCCAGCAGCCGGCCCGGGTGGATCTGCTCGTGCGAGGCGTGGAGGGCGAACACCGTCATGGGCGCGTT
This sequence comes from Micromonospora sp. NPDC048830, assembly GCF_043198215.1. Lineage (NCBI taxonomy): Bacteria > Bacillati > Actinomycetota > Actinomycetes > Micromonosporales > Micromonosporaceae > Micromonospora > Micromonospora sp. NPDC048830. The sequence continues at coordinate 195,032 of NZ_JBICUP010000008.1, read as the reverse complement.
CCGTACCCACGCCCCCGCCCACCCATGCCTGCGCGCGGCTACTCGGCGTGCGCGCCCGCCCCCGCCGACGGCGCGCCCTCGCCCACCCAGACGGTCTTGGTGTTGCAGAACTCGCGCATGCCCAGCGCGGACAGCTCGCGGCCGTACCCGGAGTTACGCACCCCGCCGAACGGCAGCTCCGGGAACGACGTGGTCATCCCGTTGACGAAGACGCTGCCCGCGTCCAGGTCGTCGGCGAAGCGCTCCTGCTCGGCCGGGTCGGTGGTCCAGGCGTTGGAGCCCAGGCCGTACGCGCTGCCGTTGGCCACCTCGACCGCCTCGTCGTACGACGACACCCGGAACAGGCCGGCGACCGGCCCGAACACCTCCTCCGACCACATCCGCATCCCCGGGCGCAGGTCGGCGACCACGGTCGGCGGGTAGAACCAGCCGTCCCCGGCGGGCAGTTCGCCGCCGCAGAGCACGCTGGCCCCCTTGTCCGCGGCGTCCCGCACCTGCGCGTCGACCTCGTCGCGGCCGCGCTCGGTGGCCAGCGGGCCGACGTCGGTGTCGGCGTCCATCGGGTCGCCGACCCGCAGGGCGGCCATGTTCGCGACGAACCGCTCGGCGAACGCGTCGTACACGTCGGCGTGGACGATGAACCGCTTGGCGGCGATGCAGGACTGGCCGTTGTTCTGGCAGCGGGCGGTGGTGGCGACCTCGGCGGCCCGGTCCAGGTCGGCCGAGGGCATCACCACGAACGGGTCGCTGCCGCCCAGCTCCAGCACGGTCTTCTTCAGGTTCCGCCCGGCGCTGGCGGCGATGGACCGGCCGGCCCCCTCGCTGCCGGTCAGGGTGGCGGCGCGGACCCGGGGGTCGGCGAGGATGCGGTCGACGGCCTGCGAGCCGACGAGCAGGGTGGTGAACGCGCCCTCGGGGAAGCCCGCCCGGCGGAACAGGTCCTCCAGGTACAGGGCGGTCTGCGGCACGTTGGACGCGTGTTTGAGCAGGCCGGTGTTGCCGGCCATCAGGGCGGGCGCGGCGAAGCGGATCACCTGCCAGAGCGGGAAGTTCCACGGCATCACCGCGAGCACCGGCCCCAGTGGCTGGTACCGCACGAACGCCCGGACGGCCTTGACCGCCCGCGCGTCGGCCGGCTCGTCGGCCAGCATCCGCTCGGCGTGCGCGGCGTAGAACCGGCACGCCGCGGCGCACTTGGTCACCTCGGCCTTGGCGGCCGCGTACGTCTTGCCCATCTCCGTGGTCATCAGCCGGGCGGTGTCGTCCCGCTCGGCGTCGAGCCGGTCGGCCGCCGCGGACATCCACCGGCCGCGCTGGGCGATCGAGGTACGGCGCAGGTCCCGGAACGCCAGGTCGGTCCGCTCGATCGCGGCGTCGACCTGCTCGTCCGACATCGGGTCGTACGTCTTGAGCACCTGTCCGGTGGCGGGGTTGGTGGTGGCGATGGGCATCTCGTACTCCTGTCACTCGAACAGCGAGTGCCGCGCGCCCGGCTGCTCCCGGTGGCGCGCGGCCCGGCGGCGCTGGATGACGACCAGGTCGACCACGGCGACGGCGGCGAGGATCGCGCAGAGCACGCCCAGCCAGGCGACACCCGCCCAGAAGGCGAGTACGGCGAAGATCACCATCGTCACCAGGCCGAACGTGGCGAGCACGAGGCGGAGGTTGAGCGCGCTGTACGCGTGGCCCACCGTGCCGCGGCGGCGCCGGGGCTGCGATCTCGTCATCCCTGCGAGCTACCCCGGTTCGCCCGGCTTAACCGGCTCGTCCCGACACGACCGGTACGCGGATTCGCCTGACAGACCGAAAGGCTGGGGCCTCATCCACTGGGCCGACACTCTTTCCGGTCCGTAACCCGAATCCGGTTGCCCGGTCAGCCGTTTGGGGAGTCCTCCCGATGCGCGCGACCAGCCGGTATGCAAGCCTTTCAAGGTTGTTCCGCAGGCATCGCCCAAGCCGTTACCACCCGGGCACGCACGGTGCGGCGAACGCCTTTCTCGACCTGGGGGAAATTCTCGTGGCGAACCTTGACGTTTCGCTCAAAAGCGCGCTGCAGATCGATGGCGCGATCGGTGTCGCGGTGGTGGACTACACCAGCGGGATGACGCTCGGTGTGGCGGGCGGCACCGCCGAACTGGACCTGACCATCGCCGCCGCCGGTAACACCGACGTCGTGCGCGCGAAGATGCGCACGATGGAGATGCTCAACCTCGACGACGAGATCGAGGACATCCTCATCACGCTCGGCACGCAGTACCACATCATCCGGCCCGTCACCACCCGCAGCGGTAAGGGGCTCTTCCTCTACCTCATGCTCAGCAAGAACCGGGCCAACCTGGCGCTCGCCCGTCACCAGCTGCGCGGCGTCGAGGAGCAGCTGGAACTGTGAGCGCCTCCGGACCATTCAACACGGCGCTGCCCCGCCGCGTCCGGCAGCCCGGCACGCTGCCGCCGGTGGCGTTCTCCCCGGCGCCCCTGGCCGGCAACCCCTCCCTTCCGTACGGCGCGATCAACACCGAACTCTCGGAGCTCCGGCTCCAGATCCCCGGCGTGAACGGCTGCATCCTGGGCGGCGTGGACGGGCTCCTCATCACCCACAACATGCCCGACGGCAGCCGGCCGGACGACCTGGCCGCGCTCGCCGCGAGCACGTTCGGGCTGGGGCGGCAGGTCGGCCTGAGCCTCGGGCAGGGGCCGTTCCGGCAGTCCACCGTCCGCAACGCCGGCGGCTACCTGAGCGTCTACGCCGTCAACAGCCAGGCGCTGCTCGCGGTCGTCGGCGAGGACGCGGTGAACGTGGCTCGGCTCCACCTGCACGCCCCCGGCGTGGCCGAGCGCCTGGCCATCCTTCTGAGCGCCGGCATCTGAGGCCGGCCCGACCGACGGCGTCCGAGCGTCGTCGAGGCGTTCGTGTCACCCCGCCTCGGCGGCGGCCGGACCCGCTCGGCCCACCCTCCATCTGCCCCTAGCACACCCCACCCTCCGGCGGTGGGTTCTGCCGGAAAGCCGACAGCGGCCAGCCGCGCACCCCGGCCCGGCGCGTACGGTTACCGCGCCGTCGCTCTCCGCCGCGCAGGAGTGGGGGATCATGCCACGCCGCTGGGTCACCGCCGTCGCCTGCCTGCTGGCCCTGGCCGCCCTCGCCTGCGAGAGCGGCGGGTCCGCCTCGCCCCGGCCGTCCGGCCGTCCGCCCGCGCCGGGCTCGCCGGCGGTGATGGTCGCCCTCGGCGACTCGATCAGCACCGGCTTCGGCTCCTGCCTGATGCTCACCTCCTGCCAGCGCAACTCCTGGTCCACGGGCGACGGCCTGCGGGTGGACAGCCACTACCGGCGGCTGCTCGACCGCGACCCGCGGATCCGCGGCAGGGCGTACAACCACGCCGCGCCGGGCGCCCGGGCCGCGGCCCTCGCCGGGCAGGCCGAGGCGGCCGTACGCGACCGCGCCGACTACGTCACGGTGCTGATCGGGGCGAACGACGTGTGCCGGGGCGGGGTCGAGGCGATGACGCCGGTGGCGACCTTCCGCGCCGAGGTGGACCGCGGCCTGCGGGTGCTGCGCAGGGGCCGGCCGAAGGCGCGGGTGCTGGTGGTGAGCATCCCCGACCTGCACCGGCTGTGGCAGGTCGGGCACACCGACTCCCGGGCGCTGCGGGCGTGGCGGCACGGCGTGTGCCCCGCGCTGCTGACCGACGCGGCCTCGACCGCGCCGGACGACGTGGCCCGCCGGGCCGCCGTCCGGCAGCGCATCGACGCGTACAACACCGAACTGCGGGCGGCCTGCCGGGCGTACGGCTCGCGGTGCCGGCATGACGGCGGGGCGGTGCACCGGGTGCGGTTCAGCCTCGACCTGGTCAACGCGCTGGACTGGTTCCACCCGAACGTGGCCGGGCAGGGCCGGCTCGCCGAGGTGACCTGGCGCGCCGCGGGTCTCGACTAGAGCCGACAGGGCTCAGGGACGGCGGGGTCGCGGTATCCCGCCCGGACCGGTCGCGCGGTAGAGCTGCCGGGACCGGTCGGCGAGATCCTTGGTGGCCGACGAGTTGGCCCAGGTGCCGAGGATGATCGCGGCGCCCGGCACGACCTTCGCGAAGAGCCGCTTCGCCGCGCGCACCCCGGCCATCCGGGCCAGCCGTACGCTCAGCCGCAGCATGACCCTGCCCAGCGCGGGCTGCCCGCCGGTGCCGAAGAGCGCCCCGGCCCGCTCCCGCCCGGCGGCCACGCCCAGCGCCAGCCGGGCGGTCTCGGCGGCCTTGTGCACCCGCTGCAGCACCAACAGGTCGGTGGCCCGGTCGGGATGCTTCGGGTCGGCCCCGTACGCCGCCGCGACGTGCAGCACCATCCGGGCCTGGGTCCAGGCGAGCACCCCCACGTCGATCACCGCGCCGGGCAGGCCGGCCGCGCCGGAGACCGCGCCCGACAGCCGCGCCAGGTTGACGAACCGGCGGACCGCCTGGTCGGCCAACTCGTCGGCCGGGGCGTCCGGCCGTTCCGCCCGGGCCCGCGCCGCCCACTGCGCCGCCTCCGGCCCGAGCCGGCGCACGGCCTCCAGGGCCAGGTGCTCCGGGGCGTACTGCGGATCCTCGCGCATCCGGTCCCACAGCCTGGCCGGTGGACCCTCCGGGGCGTCCGGGGCCACCGCCGGCGGCTGCGACGCCGGCTGGGGTGCGGGGGTGGTGGGCTGGCCGTCGGCGGGGGCGGGGTCGGTCACGGGGGCTCCCGGTGGTCGGTGACGATCGGGTACGGCGGGCGCGGCGCCGGGTCAGCGCCGGCTGGACAGGCGTGTGGCGAGCTGCCTCAGCTTCCGCTGGGTGTCCGGCTTGGCCAGTTCGCGGCGTCCCCGTTCGACCAGCCGCTGCCCCTGCGGGGACCGGAGAAACCTGCTGATCCGCTGCACCAGTGCTGACATGTCGTCCTCCTGTCGGTCGCTCCTCATCATGTGTACCCGGACCCGGCAACCGTCAAGCGTCCACTATGGACGATAACGGTCCGCCGGCCGACCGGGCGCGGGCCCCCGGCGGGCCGGGTTCACCTGCCCAGGAACGCGTCGACCACCTCGGTCGCCCGCCACTCGTGCTGGGCGTACGCCCACGGGTACGCGGAGACCTGCACCGCCTGGGCGGCGTCGGTGAGCGCCATGTCCTCCCACCCCGGGATCTCCCGCAGCGCGGTGAGGAACTGCCGGGTGGCGAACGCGGGGTTCATGAGCTGGCCGACCTCGCCCCACCCGCTGCTGGGCCGCTGCTGGAACAGCCCGACGGAGTCGTGGTCCCAGCCGATGGCCTGGTGCGGGTAGTTCTGCGACTCGGGCAGCACCCCGCTGGCGTAGTTGTAGAGGTTGCTCTCCTGCATCGCCGTCGCCACGGCGATGACCAGGCCCCGCCGGGGGACGCCCATCTTCCGGCCGGTCGTCACGATCGTCTTCGCGTTGGTCATCTGGACGCGGGTCAGGCCGGCCACCGGGGCGGGGTCGGCGGGGCGGGCGGGCGACCTGCGGGGCGCCGGCGTACGGGTGGTGTCCGGGTCGGTTGAGGGCGAGGCGGAGGAAGTGGCGGAGGGGGAGGCGACCGGCGTGCGGGGCAGCGACCGGGACGCCGCGTCCCCACCGGCGCGCTCGGCCGCGTCGGCCGTGGATCCGGCCCGGGTGGCGGGCTGGACCGCCTCGCCCCTGGCCTGGGCGAAGGCGGCCAGGCCGAGGCAGCAGACCACACCGGTGGCCAGCGCCACCCGCGCCCGGGCCGGGCCGGATCCGGGGCGGCCGGGCAGGAGGAGGTTTCGGAGCGAGCCGAAGCGGGTACGGGACAGGCCAGCGAGGGAACTCCAGGGGCGCCGGGGGGGCGCGCTGGCAGTGGTGGAGGCTGGCCGTTCGGGCGAGGGGGTAACGTCCGAACGGCCAGTCGTGCCACCGGGGCCGTGCTGGTCGTCGAGGGTGCCGTCGTCGCGCATCTGACGAGGCTAGGCAGGCCGCGCGCCGCCGGCCCAGGCAGGCGGAGTGGTGGTTCCCACAGTTTTTCATCGAAAATGCGGATATTCCATTGATCGGCGGGGCACCGCCTGGCACTTCGGGCGATCCGGACGGACCTCCGCCCCCGGGCGGGGCGGACCGACCCGGGCAGGTACCGCCCCGCCGGCGACCCGCCGGGACGGCGTCCCCATACTCCGCCGTTCGGCCGGTGTCCACTCGTCCAAACAGCCGATCGCGCAGGTCCCCCACCCGGTCTTCCCCTGGCCACGGTCGAGGAGTCTTCCGGCGGATCACCCCCACGAGGAATGCACGAGGATGTCGGGTACGTTCCCCGAACCGGGAGCCGTGCGCGCCACGGCTCCCGCACGCTGATCCCCAGGGAGGTCCGCACCGGTGCTCGACCCACACGAGCTCTACGAGCTCACCGACGATCTGCCCGACATCGGACAGCCTGTCCTCATCCAGGCCCTCACCGGCTTCGTCGACGCCGGAAACGCGACCCGGCTCGCCCGTGAGCAGCTGCTCACCTCGCTCGACGCGCGGCCCGTCGCCCGCTTCGACGTCGACCAGCTCTACGACTACCGGTCGCGACGCCCGCCGATGACCTTCGTCGAGGACCACTGGACGGAATACGAGGCCCCCCAGCTCGAGGTGCACCTGCTGCGCGACGACGACGAGACCCCGTTCCTGCTGCTCAACGGCCCCGAGCCGGACCTGCAGTGGGAGCGGTTCGTGGCCGCCGTCGCCGGGCTCGCCGCCCGCCTCGACGTCCGGCTCACCGTCGGGCTCAACTCCATCCCGATGGCCGTGCCGCACACCCGCCCGACCGGGGTGACCGCGCACGCCACCCGGCGCGAGCTGATCGCCGGCTACGAGCCGTGGCTGCAGCGCGTCCAGGTTCCCGGCAGCGTGGGCCACCTGCTGGAGTACCGCCTCGGTGAGCAGGGCCGCGACGCGCTCGGCTTCGCCGCGCACGTACCGCACTACGTCGCACAGACCGAGTACCCCGCGGCGGCGGAGGTGCTGCTCGCCTCGGTGTCGCGCAGCACCGGCCTGCTGCTGCCCCGTGACGGCCTGCGCTCCGCCGCCGAGGTCGTCCGGGTCGAGATCGACCGCCAGGTCGCCCAGACCGACGAGGCCGCCGCCCTCGTGCGGGCCCTGGAGGAGCAGTACGACGCGTTCGCCCGGGGCCGGGGGGAGAAGAACCTGCTGGCCGCCGAGACCGGTCCGCTGCCCACCGCCGACGAGCTCGGCGCGGAGCTGGAGCGGTTCCTGGCCGAGCAGGGCCGGCCGGGCGACACCCCGGGGAGCTGATCGGGCGGGCGGGCCCGGGATGGGGCAGGCTAGGGACATGCGCCTGGCCACCTGGAACGTGAACTCGGTGAAGGCCCGCCTGCCCCGGCTGCTCGACTGGCTGGCCACCACCGCGCCCGACGTCGTCTGCCTCCAGGAGACCAAGTGCCCCGACGGGGCGTTCCCGGCGGCCGAGGTCGGCGCGCTGGGCTACGAGGTGGCCAGCCACAGCGACGGCCGGTGGAACGGGGTGGCGATCCTGTCCCGGGCGGGCCTGGCCGACGTGGCGGTCGGCTTCCCCGGCGAGCCGGGCTTCCCCGAACCGGAGGCCCGCGCCATCTCGGCCACCTGCGCCGGGCTGCGGGTCTGGTCGGTGTACGTGCCGAACGGCCGCGCCCCGGACGACCCGCACTACGCGTACAAGCTGGCCTGGTTCGCCGCCCTGCGCGACGCGCTGGAGCAGGAGCTGACCAGTCCCCTGCCGCTGACGGTCTGCGGCGACTTCAACGTCGCCCCGACCGACGCCGACGTCTGGGACCCGGCGCTGTTCGTCAGCTCCACCCACGTCACCCCGGCCGAGCGGGCGGCCCTGGCGGCGCTGCGCGACCTCGGGCTCAGCGACGTGGTGCCCACCCCGATGAAGGGCCCCCACCCGTACACGTACTGGGACTACCGGGCCGGGATGTTCCACCAGAACAAGGGCATGCGGATCGATCTCGTGTACGCCTCGGCGCCCTTCGCCCGGGCGGTCCGCTCCGCGTACGTGGACCGGGAGGCGCGCAAGGGCAAGGGGCCCTCCGACCACGCGCCGATCGTCGTCGACGCCGAGTTGGTCCCGGCCGTCGAGCCGCTCTGACCACTAGTGTGGAGCCATGGCGGTTGTGAAGATCAACGCGATCGACGTCCCCGAGGGCGCGGGCGAGGAGCTGGAGCGGCGGTTCGCGGCCCGGGCCGGCGCGGTGGAGAACTCCCCCGGCTTCCTCGGCTTCGAGCTGCTGCGCCCCGTCGCCGGGGAGAGCCGCTACTTCGTGTACACACGATGGGAGTCGGAGGAGGCGTACCAGGCGTGGGCGTCGGGGCCGGCGCGGGCCGCGCACGCCGGCGGTCCGGGCGGCGAGCAGCGCCGGCCGGTCGCCTCGGGCGCGACGCTGCTGGAGTTCGAGGTCGTCCAGCAGGTGCCGGGCCGGGCCTGAGCCACGCTGACCGGGCCGACCCGGCCGACCCGGCGGGCGGGCCGACCCGGCGGGCGGGCCGACCCGGCGGGCGGGCCGCCATGTCGCCGACAACGCGCGGTCTGCGCGGCGGGATGGCGCCATGTCGCCGCGGTCTCCACGCGGCAAGATGCCGCCATGTCGCCGACATCGCGTCGCCCGCGGCGGGACACCCCACGCCGCCGACATCGTGGTATCCGCGCCACGGGAAGCCGCCATGTCGCCGACATCGCGTCGCCCGCGGCGGGACACCCCACGCCGCCGACAACGCGCGGTCCGCGCCGGCGGGACACCCCCACGTCGCCGACAACGCGGTCTCCACGCGGCAAGATGCCGCCATGTCGCCGACATCGCGTCGCCCGCGGCGGGACACCCCACGCCGCCGACAACGCGCGGTCCGCGCGGCGGGACACCCCCACGTCGCCCACAACGCGGTCTCCCCGCGGCAAGATGCCGCCATGTCGCCGACATTCGCGCGGTCCGCCCGCCCGGCGTCCCGCGACGCGGCGTCCCGCGACGCGGCCGTCCCGCGGCCCGCGGCGGGACGGGTGCGCTCACGGGAGGCGGGTGTCGACCAGCGAGGCGAAGGCGATGACGTTGTCGGCGTAGCCGGTGCGCCCGCCGACCCAGTCGCCGCCGCAGGTGATCAGCCGGAGCGCGGGCGGGCCGTCGTCGCCGTACACCCGGTCGGCGGGCAGGTCGTCCTTGCCGAAGTGCTCGACGGAGTCCACTGCGAAGACCACCACCGTGCGGTCGGCCCGGGTCACCTCGATCCGGTCGCCGGCCTTCAGGCGGCCCAGGTCGTAGAAGACCGCCGGGCCGGCCTTCGTGTCCACGTGCCCGACGATGATCGCCCGGCCCGGCTCGCCCGGGGTCGGGCCCCGGTCGTACCAGCCGGTCTGGTCGTGCTTGCTCAGCGGCGGGACGGCGATCGACCCGTCCGGGGCCTCACCGACCGGATCCACGGGCGCGGCGACCCGGATCGCCGGCACGGCCAGGCTGACCGGGCGGCTGGCGGTGAGCCTGGCGGCCCCGTCGGCGGAGGCGGTCCCCCCGCCGGTGGCGCGGTCGAACGGCCCGACCGTGCGCCCCAGCCCCACGCCGGTGGCGAAGACGCCGACCACCACCAGGACCACGGCCGCCGGCACCGACCAGGGCCGCCGCCGTCCCGCCGGGCCGGCCGATCCGGGTACGCGCGTGGACGCCACGGCCGCCCTCACCGCCTCCCGCCGCGGCCGGCCCGGGGCCGGCGTGCCGCGAACACGCCGATCGTCACGCCGGCCACGGTCAGCGCCAGACCGCCGGGCAGCAGCAGCCCGCCGGTGGCGTCCCGGGCGGTGCCCCCGAAGCCGGTGGCGGGGCCGCGGCTGGGCCGGTGCGTCGGCCCGTGGGTCGGTGTCGGCATCCGCTTGACCACCTGGAGCATCGTGGAGGCGGTCTCCTCGTCCCGGCACTCCAGCTTGACCGGGTAGTTGCCCGGCCGGGTGCGCTCCCGCACCATCGGGGACGCGGTGAGCAGCCCCCACTGCGGCTGCACGCCGATCCGGCCGAAGGCGTCGGAGACCACGATCGCGGGCACGGAGTTGTCCCGGCAGCTCGCCCGGATGCCGACGAGGAAGCCGGCCTCCACGGTGCCGGGGGTGACCTGGACGAAGACCCGGCCGGGCGGGACAGCGCCGGGGTCGGGCTGGTCGTTGCCGGGATCGGGCTGGGCTGCGGCGGGCGCCTCCGCGGCACGCGCGACCGTCGCAAGGGGGCCGGCGAACGCGGTGACCACGATCGCCAGCGCGGCGCCGAGGCGAGCGGCTGACCCCATGACCCCTCCCGGCGCGGTGTCGCGACGCCGGGCGGCCGCCCGGCCTGCCATACGGGATGAATCCTCTCATCCCCGGCCGTACATCACATCCGATTCGGCGCGACCGTCGCGTACGCTCGGGTCGCTGTGACTGCCATCGACCAGAACCCCGCCGGAACCGCGCCCCACCTGGCCCGGATCCGCACCTTCCATCCCCGCCGCGGCCGGATGAGCGGCCGGCAGGCCGACGCCCTCGACCGGCTCTGGCCCGCGTACGGCCTGACGATCGACGACGGCCTCGCCGCGCCGGTGGACCTGGCGTCGCTGTTCGGCCGACGGGCCCCCGTGGTGCTGGAGATCGGTTCCGGCATGGGTGACGCGACGGCCGCGATGGCCGCCGACGACCCGGACCGAGATTATCTGGCGGTCGAGGTGCACACGCCCGGAATCGGCAACCTGCTCGACCTGGTGGAGCGCCGGGGCCTGCCCAACGTGCGGGTGGCCCGGGGCGACGCCCTGGATCTGGTCCGGGCGCTGCCCGAGGAGTCCCTGGACGCGGTGCACGTGTTCTTCCCCGACCCGTGGCCGAAGGCGCGCCACCACAAGCGGCGGATCATCCAGCCGGCGCACGTGGCGCTGCTGCGCTCCCGGCTGGCGCCCGGCGGCACCCTGCACTGCGCGACGGACTGGGCCGAGTACGCCGAGTCGATGCGCGAGACGCTGACCGCCGACCCGGGGCTGACCGACCCGCACGGCGGGTACGCGCCGCGACCCGATCACCGCCCGGTCACCCGGTTCGAGCGCCGCGCCCGCACCGCCGGCCGCCCGGTCTTCGACCTGGTCCACCTGAAGGCCCCTTCTGACCCGCCGGCGGCCGTCCGGTGCAGCGGCACGGACGTCGGCGGCCGCCCCGGTTGGCGCGGGCGGCCATGATCCAGGCACCATGGACGCGCTATGACCCTCACCGCCGCGCTGCCCGCGACCGCCGATCCCGACACCCTCTACGACGCGTTCGCCGGCTGGGCGTCCGAGCGCGGCCTCGACCTCTACCCCCACCAGGAGGAGGCGGTCATCGAGATCGTCTCCGGGGCGAACGTGATCATGAACACGCCGACCGGTTCCGGCAAGAGCCTGGTCGCGATCGCCGCGCACTTCGCCGCCCTGGCCGACGACCGGACCACCTTCTACACCGCGCCGATCAAGGCCCTGGTGTCGGAGAAGTTCTTCGCCCTGTGCGAGGTGTTCGGCGCCGACAACGTCGGCATGCTCACCGGCGACGCCAGCGTCAACCCGGACGCCCCGGTCATCTGCTGCACCGCCGAGATCCTGGCCAACCTCGCCCTGCGCGAGGGCACCCGGGCCGACGTCGGCCAGGTGATCATGGACGAGTTCCACTTCTACGCCGAGCCCGACCGCGGCTGGGCCTGGCAGGTGCCGCTGATCGAGCTGCCGCAGGCGCAGTTCGTCCTGATGTCCGCCACCCTCGGCGACACCACCCGCTTCGTCGACGACCTCACCCGGCGCACCGGCCGGCCGACCGCCGTCGTCCGCTCGGCCGAGCGGCCGGTCCCGCTCCTCTTCTCGTACGCGACGACGCCGCTGCACGAGACCCTGGAGGAGCTGCTGGAGACCAAGCAGGCCCCGGTGTACGTCGTGCACTTCACCCAGGCCGCGGCGCTGGAGCGCGCCCAGGCGCTGATGAGCGTGAACGTCTGCACCCGGGCCGAGAAGGACATGATCGCGAGCGCGATCGGCAACTTCCGGTTCACCTCGGGCTTCGGCAAGACGCTGTCCCGGCTGGTCCGGCACGGCATCGGCGTGCACCACGCCGGCATGCTGCCCAAGTACCGCCGCCTGGTGGAGACCCTGGCCCAGGCCGGCCTGCTCAAGGTCATCTGCGGCACCGACACCCTCGGCGTGGGCATCAACGTGCCCATCCGCACCGTACTGTTCACCGGCCTGTCGAAGTACGACGGCACGCGTACCCGGCTGCTCAAGGCCCGCGAGTTCCACCAGATCGCCGGCCGCGCCGGCCGGGCCGGCTTCGACACCCTCGGCCGGGTGGTGGTGCAGGCGCCCGAGCACGTCATCGAGAACGAGAAGGCCCTCGCCAAGGCCGGCGACGACCCGAAGAAACGGCGCAAGGTCGTCAAGAAGAAGCCGCCGGAGGGCTCGGTCGGCTGGGGGAGGCCCACCTTCGACCGCCTCGTCGAGGCCGAGCCGGAGCCGCTGACCTCCAGCTTCCAGGTCAGCCACTCGATGCTGCTCAACGTCATCGGCCGGCCCGGCGACGCGTTCGCCGCGATGCGGCACCTGCTCACCGACAACCACGAGGACCGGGCCGCCCAGCGCCGGCACATCCGCCGGGCCATCGCCATCTACCGGGCGCTGCGGGCCGGCGGCGTGGTCGAGGAGCTGCCCGAGCCGGACGAAGCCGGCCGCCGGGTCCGGCTCACCGTCGACCTCCAGCTCGACTTCGCGCTCAACCAGCCGCTGTCGCCGCTCGCCCTGGCCGCGATCGAACTGCTGGACCGGGAGTCCCCCGCGTACGCCCTCGACGTGCTGAGCGTGATCGAGTCGATCCTCGACGACCCCCGCCAGGTGCTGTCCGCGCAGCAGTTCAAGGCCCGCGGCGAGGCGGTCGCCGCGATGAAGGCCGAGGGCATCGAGTACGAGGCCCGCCTCGAACTGCTCGACGAGGTGACCTGGCCCAAGCCGCTCGCCGAGCTGCTGGAGGGCGCGTACGAGATGTACCGGCAGGGGCACCCGTGGGTGGCCGACCACCAGCTCTCCCCCAAGTCCGTCGTCCGCGACATGTACGAGCGGGCGATGACCTTCACCGAGTACGTGCAGTTCTACGGCCTGTCCCGGTCCGAGGGTCTGGTGCTGCGGTACCTCGCCGACGCGTACAAGACGCTGCGGCAGACCGTCCCCGAGGACGCCAAGACCGACGAGCTGGTCGACCTCATCGAGTGGCTCGGCGAGCTGGTCCGCCAGGTGGACTCCAGCCTGATCGACGAGTGGGAGCGGCTGCGCAACCCGTCCGACGTCGCCGGGGCGCAGGCCGCCCTGGACGACCGGCCGCCGGCGGTCACCCGCAACGCCCGCGCGTTCCGGGTCCTCGTCCGCAACGCGCTGTTCCGCCGGGTCGAGCTGGCCGCCCTGCGCCGCTGGGATCTCCTCGGCGAGCTGGACGCCGAGGCGGGCTGGAACGCCGACGCGTGGGCGGACGCGCTGGAGCCGTACTTCGAGGCGTACGACTCGATCGGGACCGGGCCGGACGCCCGCGGCCCGGCGCTGCTGATGATCGAGCAGGGCCCGCAGCGGTGGACGGTCCGGCAGATCCTCGACGACCCGGACGGCGACCACGACTGGGGCATCAGCGCCGAGATCGACCTGGCCGCCTCCGACGAGGCGGGCGCCGCCGTCGTCCGGATCACCGACGTCGGGCAGCTGTAGGACCTCTTTTCAGGGCCGTGGAACCCTCTTTTTAGGGGCCGTGGAAACTCTTCACAGGGGCCGTCCGGGATGCCCGGACGGCCCCTTTCGTTCCCTGGGCGATGTCAGTCCCGTCGATTAGAATGTATGTACTAATCGAAGTCCTGACCTGGGAGGACGTCCGTGACCGCGCCCACCTCCAGCACCCTCCCGCCCTACGCCACCCTCCTCGGCTTCACCCGGTACGTCGACCGCACCGGGCCGACCAAGGCCAGCTTCGTCGGTGGCCTGCGCAAGCAGCGGGCCAGCAAGCACGGGTTCAACCCGCACGGCCAGTTCGTCAAGGCGCTCAAGGCCGACATCGCCTTCCACACCGGCGGCACCCACCTCGCCCAGGTGGCCGACCTCGTCAAGCCGCGCTGGCGCCCGCTCTACCAGGCCCTCGTCCCCGGGGCGGCTGCCTGGCTGCACACCCTCGGCGAGCCGACCGGCGTCGACCTGGCGCAGACCCGCGACGCCCTTGCCATGCTCGGCGACCTACCTGTCAAGATCAACCCGCACTTCGGCATCCGATACGCCGACGGCCGGGCGGAGGCCGTCCGGCTGCACTTCGACGAGGCCCCGCCGAGCGAGGAGGCCGCCCTGGCCACCCTGCACCTGATGGCCCGGCACATGGACGCGGTGCTCCCGCACGCCGAGCCGGTCCTGGTCGACGTCCGTCGCGGCGAGGCCCACCGCATGCCGGATGGCACCAAGCCCGAGCAGATCGAGCAGTGGCTGGCCGGGGAGGCGGCCGCCTTCCGCGCCATCTGGTCCACCGCCGCCTGACCCACCGCCACCCACCCACCCCCGCCCCACCCAACCCCACCGCGGGGCGCCGCGCCGCCCCACCCCGCCCCCACCCCGCCCCCACCCCGCCCCCGCGCCGCCCGCGCCGCCCCGCGCCGCGGCGCGCCCCAAGATCCGCGCAACTTCGGTGAACATGCTGCATCGCCGCGCCGCGACCCGGCATCTTCGCTGAAGTTGCGCGGATCTTGCAGTCCTGGCAGGGAATCGAGGTTATCCACAGGGGTCGCGGAGGGGGGTCGGGGGCGGTCAGGGTTGGTGGATGGCGGTTTCTCCTCGGCGTCCCGATCAGTTGCGGGGGCGCGTCTTCCGGGGTTCACAGGTCGTCGCCCGCGGGCTGCTGACCCGGTCCGAGCTGCGCAGCCGGGCCTGGCGACCGCTGTTCAAGGACATCTACGTCGACGCGAACGTCCCGATCTCGCACCGGCTCCGGTGCGTCGCAGCCGCACGGTGGCTGCTTCCCGAGGGCATCACGATTGCCGGACGCAGTGCGGCCGCCCTGTTCGGCGCGGGGACCGTCGACGCCACCGCCCCTCTCGACGTCCTGGTGCCCGCCGGTCGGCGCTTCGGTCCCGTCGCCGGCCTCGCCGTGCACACGGCAGCGATGACGGACGGCGACATCCGGCAGCGCGACGGGATCCCGGTCACCACGCCGGAGCGCACCTGCTGGGACCTGGCACAGTGGCTCGGGGTCGAGGATGCGGTGGCGCTGGTGGACAGCCTCGTCCGGCACGGGCTGGTTCGCCCTGGTCAGCTGCGAGATCGAGCCCGGGCCAGCGTGGGCGTCCGGGGCTGGAAGCGCATGCTCCGCGTCGCCGAGTTGGCCGACGGAGGGGCCGAGTCGCCACAGGAGTCGCGGGTGCGGGTCCGGCTCGTGCTTGCCGGCCTGCCCCGACCGGTGACGCAGTTCGTCGTGGAGCGGGACGGCCGGTTCATCGCCCGGGTCGATCTCGCCTGGCCGGAGCTGAAGGTCGCGGTCGAGTACGACGGCCTCTGGCACCACGACCCCGAGCAGTTCCACCGCGACCGGCAACGCCTCAACCGCCTACTCGGCGAGGAGTGGATCGTCCTGCACCTCACGGCAAAACGCTTCGGCACGGACTTCGACGGCTTCCTGACCGAGCTCCGCCGAGTCTTGTCCTCCCGCACCGCTCGCTTGCGCTGACGCGAAGATCCGCGCAACTTCACGGAAGCTGCTGCCCCGTCCAGTATCGAGGCAGCATCTTCCCAGAAGCCCAGAAGTTGCGCGGATCTTGAGCGGCCCCGAAGGGCGAGGCGGGTCAGGCGGTCAGGTACTTGGCCAGGTCGTCGAGGATCTTGTTGGCGGCGCCGACGCCGATGCCGGTCATCCAGACCTCGTCGGAGACCACGTACGCCTTGCCGGCCTTGACCGCCGACAGGCCCTTCCACAGGGCACCGCCGGTGACGTCGGCCTGCTCCGCGGCGGCCTTCTCGCCGTACGCGGTCACGAAGATGACGTCGCCGTCGACCTCGTTGACCCGCTCGGCGCTGACCACGTCGAAGCGCCTGTCCTCCTTGCCGGCGAGTTGCTGCCGTTCGGGGCGGCCCAGGCCGGTGTCGCCGACGACGATGCCGGAGAACGAGTCCGGCCCGTACACCCGGATCGCGCCGGGGATGAAGCGAACGATCGAGATCTTTCGGTTCGCGGCGTCGCCCAGCTTCGCGCCGAACTCCTCGGCCCGCTTCTCGTACGCGGCGAGCAGATCCTTGGCCTGCTGTTCCTTGCCCAGTGCCTTGCCGTCGAGGAGGAAGTTCTCCTTCCAGGTGATGCCCACCTTGTCGGTGAACACGGTCGGGGCGATGGCCTTCAGCTCGTCGTAGAACTTCTCCTGGCGGAACTTGCTGCCGAGGATCAGGTCGGGGTGCAGCGCATTGATCGCCTCCAGGTCGGGCTCGGTGAGCACCCCGACCTCCTTGATCCCGGCCAGCTTGTCCGCGCCGAAGTACGTCGGCCAGCTCTTCGCCTGACCGGCGGTGGCGGCGCCGACCGGCGTCACGCCGAGCGACAGCGCCGTGTCGATCTTGTCGGTGTCGAGGACGACGACCCGCTTCGGGGCGGCGGGCACCTTCGTGGTGCCCATGGCGTGGGTGATCTCCCGGGTCTCCCCGGTGGCGGTGCCGGCGACGGGGTCGCTCTCACCGCAGGCGGTGAGCCCGACGCCGAGGGCGAGGGCCGCGACGAGCGCGGCGGCGAGACGACGCATGGGTTTCCTTTCCGATGGTTCAACCGGCGGTCGGGCCGGCGCAGGTAGAGGCGGAGCCGGCCGGCACGGAAGCGGAAGCGGCAGCCGGGGAGGCAGCCGGGGAGGCAGCCGGGGAGGCAGCCGGGGAGGCAGCCGGCACGGAAGCGACACCCGGAGACGCAGCCGGCACGGAAGCGGCCGCCGGGGAAGTGGCCGGCACGGAAGCGGCGGCCGGAGCAGGGGTCGAGGCGGCGGCCAGGGAGGGGGACGTGAGGGCGGGCACCACGAGGGGCGCGCCGGTCACCGGGCAGGGCACGACGACGCAGTCCAGCCCGAAGACGTCGCGGACCAGCTCGGCGGTGAGGATCTCCCGGGGCGGGCCGGCGGCCACCACCCGGCCGGCGCGCATGGCGACCAGGTGGTCGGCGTACCGGGCGGCCTGGTTCAGGTCGTGCAGCACGGCGACCACGGTCCGGCCCCGCTCGGCGCGCAGCCGGTGCAGTAGGTCCAGCACCTCCACCTGATGGGCCAGGTCGAGGAAGGTGGTCGGCTCGTCCAGCAGCAGCGCCTCGGTGTCCTGGGCGAGGGTCATGGCGATCCAGACCCGCTGCCGCTGGCCGCCGGAGAGGGTGTCCACCGGGCGGTCGGCGAGCTCCGCCACGTCGGCGAGGGCCATCGCCTCGGCGACCGCCTCGGCGTCCCGCGCCGACCACTGCCGCCACCACCGCTGGTACGGCTGCCGGCCCCGGCCCACCAGGTCGGCGACGGTCACCCCCTCGGGGACCAGCGGACTCTGCGGCAGCACCCCGAGCCGCTGGGCGACCTGGCGGGTGGGCAGGTCGCGGATCGCGGTGCCGTCGAGCAGCACCGTACCCCGGCGCGGGGTGAGCAGCCGGGCCATGGTGCGCAGCAGGGTGGACTTGCCGCAGGCGTTGGGCCCGACGACGACGGTGAACGCGTCGGCGGGCAGCTCGACGTCGAGGCCGTCCAGCACGATCCGCTCGTCGTAGCCGACGACCAGGTCACGGGTGGAGAGCATCGCGGCTCCTCGGGTGGTGGGATCGGCGGGCGGTCGCACGGCGTCGGGACCGGGCATCACGACGTCCTCCGCCGGCCGCGCAGCAGCAGGAACATCAGGTACGGTCCGCCGATCGCGGCGGTGAGCACCCCGGCCGGCAGCTGGGTGGGCGCCAACAACCGGCGGCCGGCGAGGTCGGCCAGCACCAGCAGCAGCGCGCCGACCAGGGCGGAGCAGAGCATCGGGGGACGCTCGGCCCGGACCAGCCGGCGGGCCAGCTGGGGGGCGACCAGGGCGACGAAGTCGACGGCGCCGACCTGGGCGGTGACCATCGCGGCGGCGAGTACGCCCGTGCCGGCCAGCCCGACCCGCCGGGCCACCGGGCGCACCCCGATTCCCCGGGCGGTGTCGTCGTCGAGGGAGCTGCTGTTCAGCGCCCAGCCGGCCCAGAGCAGCACGGGCAGCAGCACCAGCAGCGTGCCGGCGATCCACGCCGCCTCTGCCCAGCCCTTGCCGGCGAGGGTGCCGATGAGCCAGACCTGCGCGCGCAGCCCGTCGATCGGGTCGGCGGTGAGCATGACCACCTCGATCAGCGCCCGCAGGGCGAAGGCCACCGCCACCCCGGCAAGGACGAACCGCTGGGCGGCCAGCCCGTGCCGGGCGCCGAGGGCGAGCACGACGGCCGCCGCAGCGAGCCCGCCGAGCAGCGCCGCCGGCGCCACCAGGACGGCGGCGGCGCCGCTGGTCAGGGCCACGGTGGCGGCGAGCCCGGCGCCCTGGGTGATGCCGATGACGTCGGGGCTGGCCAGCGGATTGCGGGCCACGCTCTGGATCAGCGTGCCGGCGACGCCGAACGCCGCGCCGGCCGCCGCCGCGAGCACCAGCCGGGGCAGCCGCAGGTCCAGCACCACCAGGTCGTACGGGGTGCCGGCGCCGGAGAGCGCGCGCAGCACGTCCGCCGGCGCGACGTACGGGGTGCCGAGGGAGAGGCTGAGCACCCCGGCGGCGGCGAGCAGGACCACCAGCGCGGCGGCGACGAGCAGGGGGCGGCGGCGCACCGGCACCCGTACCGGCCCGACGCGCAGCAGCCACCGCCCGGACGGCGCGGCGGGAACGAGAGTGCCGGTGCTCACGCCGTCACCACCTTCGCCCGGCGGACGAGGAACGCCAGCAGCGGGGCGCCCACGAGCGCGGTGACCACCCCGGCGGGCACCTCGCCGGGCGGGGCGACGAGCCGTCCGACGACGTCGGCGCCGAGCAGCAGGGCCGGCCCGAGCAGGGCGGCGACGGCCAGGGTCCAGCGGTGGTCCGCGCCGACCAGGGCGCGGGCCAGGTGCGGCACGGCGAGGCCGACGAACGCGATCGGCCCGGCCGCCGCGACGGCCGCCCCGGTGAGCAGCACCCCGGCCGCACCGCCGCCGAGGCGGACCAGGCCGATCCGGTGGCCGAGGCCCCGGGCCACGTCGTCGCCGAGGGCGAGCGCGTCGAGGCCCCGGGCGACCAGGGCGGCGAGCGCGAGCCCGGCGAGGACGAACGGCAGCACCTGCGCGGCGACGCCGACGTCCCGGCCGGTCAGCCCGCCGACCACCCAGAACCGGTACTCCTCGAAGGTGCGGGCGTCGATGCTGAGCAGCGCGTACACGACGGCGCCGAGACTGGCGTCGAGCGCCGCGCCGACGAGCGCGAGGGTGACCGGCGAGGCCCCCTCGCGGGTCCGGTTGGCCACCACGAACACGACCAGGCCGGCCAGCAGCGCCCCGGCGATGCCGAACCAGACGTACCCGGTGAGGCTGCCGACGCCGAAGACGGCGATGGCCAGGACCACGCCGAACGACGCGCCGGCGCTCACGCCGAGGATGCGCGGCTCGGCCAGCGGGTTGCGGGTCAGCGCCTGGAACAGCACCCCGGCGACGGCGAGCGCGAGGCCGACGACGAGCCCCAGGGCGGTACGCGGGATCCGCAGCTCGCGGACGATGGTGCTGGCGTCGCCGCCGTCGGGGGCGACCAGCGCGTGCCACACCGCGCCAGGCGCGAGCGGCCGGCTGCCGAGGGCGAGGCTCGCCAGCACGGCGAGCGCCAGCACGAGCGCCGCCGCTGCGGTGACGCCGGCCCGGCGGCCCAGACCCCGGGCGGTCCGGTTGCCGGCCCGGATCGGCCGCGCGGCGACGGTGGTCACGAAGCTCCCCTTAACTTAGGTACGCCTTACCTTAGCTCGCGATCCAGGGCCGCCTGAGCAGGGGGCCTTCATCCCGTTCGCTCGATGGCGAGACCAACCGGGCAGACCCACCCATACGCTGACCACATGCGATACGACCAGCACACCGTCGTGCTCCTGGTCCGGCCGCCGGACGCGCCGGAGCTGCCCCCGGACGCCGCCGAGCGGCTGCGGGACGCCCACCTGGCCCACCACGCGGGGCTGGTCGAGCGGGGCCTGGTCCTGGCGGCCGGCCCGTTCGTCGACCCCGACGACGAGCGGATGTCCGGCTTCGTGATGCTTCCCGTCGGCCCCGACGAGGCCCGCGAGCTGTACCGCGACGATCCGGCGGTGCGGGCGGGCCGGCTCGTGGCGCGGGTGGCGAGCTGGCGGGTGCCGGAGGGCAGCGTCCGGTTCGGGGAGGTGCCGATCCCGGTGGCCATGCTGGAGGCCGCCGCCGGGGACGTGTACCGGTAACGCCCGGCCGGGGCGGGGCGACCTTGCCCGGGCAACTCAGGCGTCGGCGCGGGGCGCCGGCACCACCGGCGGCCCCTCGGCGCGCGGCGCCACCGGCACCGCCACCTGGTGGTCCGCCCAGACGTACGTGTCGGGTAGCAGGTCGGCGACGGGCACCGCGCGCAGCGCGTCCATCGGGCCGACGATGACCCGGATCGACGGGAAGTAGTCCAGCAGCACCTGCCGGCACCGGCCGCACGGCGGGAGCACGCCCCGCCCCCGGTCGCCCACCGCGACGATGGTCTCCAGCTCCCCCGCGCCCTGGGTCGCGGCGGCCCCGACGGCGACGATCTCGGCGCACGGGCCGCCGGTGAAGTGGTAGACGTTGACGCCGGTGAAGACCCGGCCGTCGGCCGTGCGCGCCGCGGCGGCGACGGTGTGGTTGTCGCTGCGGCAGCGCAGCTTGGCGACCGCCGTCGCGGCCTGCACCAGCGCCCGGTCCGTGTCCCGCATCGTCATTTCTCGGCCCCCGTGGTCGGTGTCGGCGGTCAACTCTAGACCGCGCCTAGCCGGGGCTGGAGACCGCGACGAGCCGGGGCCGACCCGCTCCGCCGCTGCCCCGGATCGACCCGCCGGCCGGCCTCCTCCGCCGCGGCCCCGGTAACCCGGGGGCGGCCCGGCGCTGCGCTGCCTATCCTTGGCGACGACATGCAGAATCCAGCCGCACCCGCCGCACCCGACACCGTCCGCGAGCTGCACCGCCGCCTGCCCGCCCTGATGTTCCGCGACCAGCGCCGGCTCCAGCGCCGCCTCGACGGGGTCCGCCGGCTGCGGGAGCCGCAGCGGCGCGAGGCCGCGCTCGCCGAGATCGCCGCCGACGTCGCCCGGGCCGAGCAGCGCCTGGCGGACCGCCGGGCGGCGGTGCCACGGATCACGTACCCCGTCGGGCTGCCGGTCAGCGAGCGCAAGGACGACATCGCGGCCGCGATCCGCGACCACCAGGTGGTGATCGTCGCGGGCGAGACCGGCTCCGGCAAGACCACCCAGCTGCCCAAGATCTGCCTGGAGCTGGGGCGCGGGGTGCACGGGCTGGTCGGGCACACCCAGCCCCGGCGGCTGGCCGCCCGCACCGTCGCCGACCGGATCGCCGAGGAGGTGGGCACCGAGCTGGGCGACGTGGTCGGCTACAAGGTCCGCTTCACCGACCAGGTCAGCGACCGCAGCCTGGTCAAGCTGATGACCGACGGCATCCTGCTGGCCGAGCTGCAGACCGACCGGATGCTGCGCCAGTACGACACCCTGATCATCGACGAGGCGCACGAGCGCAGCCTGAACATCGACTTCATCCTGGGCTACCTGAAGCAGCTTCTCCCCCGCCGGCCCGACCTGAAGGTGGTCATCACCTCGGCGACCATCGAGACCGAGCGGTTCGCGAAGCACTTCGCCGACGCCGAGGGCAACCCCGCGCCGGTCGTGGAGGTCTCCGGGCGGACGTACCCGGTGGAGGTGCGGTACCGGCCGCTGGTCGAGGTCGTCGAGGCCGAGAACGACGGGGACGACGGGGACGAGGAGAACGTCCGCGACCAGATCGAGGCGATCGGCGACGCGGTCGAGGAACTGGCCGCCGAGGGGCCGGGCGACATCCTGGTCTTCCTCAGCGGCGAGCGGGAGATCCGGGACACCGCCGACGCGCTGGGCAAGCTGGTGGAGCGCAAGCCGGCGCTGCGCGGCACCGAGATCCTGCCGCTGTACGCCCGGCTGTCGGCCGCCGAGCAGCACCGGGTCTTCGCCCCGCACGCCGGGCGCCGGATCGTGCTCGCCACCAACGTCGCGGAGACGTCGCTGACCGTGCCCGGCATCAAGTACGTGGTGGACCCGGGCACCGCCCGGATCTCCCGCTACTCCAGTCGGTTGAAGGTGCAGCGGCTGCCGATCGAGGCGATCTCCCAGGCGTCGGCCAACCAGCGCAAGGGCCGCTGCGGGCGTACGTCGGACGGCATCTGCGTCCGGCTGTACGACGAGCAGGACTTCCTGGCCCGCCCCGAGTTCACCGACCCGGAGATCCTGCGCACCAACCTGGCCTCGGTCATCCTCCAGATGACCTCGATCGGGCTGGGCGACGTCGCCGCGTTCCCGTTCATCGACCCGCCGGACCGGCGCAACATCGCCGACGGCGTGAACCTGCTGCACGAGCTGGGCGCGCTCGACCCGGCCGAGCCCGACCCGGCGAAGCGGCTCACCCCGCTGGGCCGGCGGCTGGCCCAGCTCCCCGTCGACCCCCGGCTGGCCCGGATGGTCGTCGAGGGCGAGCGCAACGGCTGCGCCACCGAGGTGATGGTGATCGCCGCCGCCCTGTCCATCCAGGACCCTCGGGAGCGGCCGGCGGAGAAGCAGGCCCAGGCCGACCAGGCGCACGCCCGGTTCACCGACAAGGAGTCCGACTTCGTCGCGCTGCTCAACCTGTGGCGGTACCTGCGCGAGCAGCAACGGGAGCTGTCGTCCAGCGCCTTCCGCCGGATGTGCCGCGCGGAGTACCTGAACTACCTGCGGGTCCGCGAGTGGCAGGACATCGTCAGCCAGCTGCGCCAGGTGCTACGTACGCCGGAGCAGGGCGGCGGGCGGCCGGCGCCGGACGGCGCGGATGGCGGGCGGGCGGCCGCGGACGGCGGGCGGCGCCGGGGCGGGGCGGACCTGCCGGAGGAGATCGACACCCCGCGGGTGCACCAGTCGCTGCTGACCGGGCTGCTCTCCCACATCGGGCTCAAGGACGCGCAGAAGCACGAGTACCTGGGCGCCCGGGGCGCGAAGTTCGCCCTGTTCCCCGGCTCGGCGCTGTTCAGGAAGCCGCCGCGCTGGGTGATGTCCGCCGAGCTGGTGGAGACCTCCCGGCTCTGGGGGCGGGTGAACGGCCGCATCGAGCCCGAGTGGGTCGAACCGCTCGCCCAGCACCTGGTCAAACGCAGCTACAGCGAGCCGCACTGGGAGAAGAAGCAGGCGGCGGTGCTGGCGTACGAGAAGGTCACCCTGTACGGCGTCCCGATCGTCGCGTCGCGGAAGGTCAACTTCGGCCGGATCGACCCGGCGCTGTCCCGGGAGCTGTTCATCCGGCACGCCCTGGTGGAGGGCGACTGGTCCACCCACCACCGGTTCTGGACGGACAACCGGAAGCTGCTCGCCGACGTCGAGGAGCTGGAGAACCGGGCCCGGCGGCGGGACATCCTGGTCGACGACGAGACGATCTTCCAGTTCTACGACGAGCGGATCCCCGCCGACGTGGTCTCCGGCCGGCACTTCGACGCCTGGTGGAAGAAGACCCGACGGGAGCGGCCGGACCTGCTCACGTTCACCCGCGAGCTGCTGGTGAACGCGGGCCGGGGCGGGGTCGCCGAGGCCGACTACCCGGACGAGTGGTCCGCCGACGGGGTGACGCTGCCGCTGACGTACACCTTCGACCCGGGCACCCCCACCGACGGGGTGACCGTGGACATCCCGCTGCCGCTGCTCAACCAGGTGCCGGCGGAGAGCTTCGACTGGCAGGTGCCCGGCCTGCGCGAGGAGCTGGTGGTCGCGCTGATCCGGTCGCTGCCCAAGGCGATCCGGCGCAACTTCGTCCCGGTGCCCGACTACGCCCGCGCGGCCCTCGCGGCGATGCCCGCGGGTCAGGAGCCGCTGCTGGACGCGCTGACCCGGCAGCTGCGCCGGATGACCGGGGTGACCGTGCCCCGGGACGCCTGGGACGTCGACCGGCTGCCGCCGCACCTGCGGGTCACCTTCCGGGTCACCGACGAGGAGAACAAGCCGGTCGCCGAGGGCAAGGACCTGCCGGCGCTGCAACGCCGGCTCCGCCAGGAGGTACGCCAGGTGGTGGCCGCCGCCGCGCCGGACGTGGCCCGCACCGGCCTGACGGAGTGGAGCATCGGCGCGCTGCCGCGCACCATCGAGCAGGTCCGCGCCGGGTACGCGGTCACGGCGTACCCGGCCCTGGTGGACGAGGGCGACACCGTCGGGGTGAAGGTGTTCGACACCGAGGCCGAGCAGGCCGCCGCGCACTGGGCGGGCACCCGCCGGCTGCTGCGGCTGACCCTGCCGTCGCCGGCGAAGTTCCTGCAGGGGCGGCTGTCCAACGAGGCGAAGCTGGCACTGAGCCGCAACCCGCACGGCGGCGTGCAGCAGCTCGTCTCCGACGCCACCGGGGCGGCGATCGACAGGCTCGTGGCCGACGCCGGCGGCCCGGCCTGGGACGCCGAGGGCTTCGCCGCGCTGCGCGAGGCCGTCCGCGCCGGCCTGGTCGACACGGTGGTCGAGGTGATGGGCCGGGTCCGCCAGGTCCTCACCGCCGCGTACGCGGTCGAGCAGCGGCTCGGCCGGACCCAGAACCTGGCGGTCGTGAGCGCCCTGGCCGACATCCGGGCCCAGCTCTCCGGCCTGGTGCACGCCGGGTTCGTCACCGAGGCCGGGTACGCCCGCCTGCCCGACCTGCTGCGCTACCTGACGGCGATCGAGCGGCGGCTGGACCGGCTGCCCGGCAACCCGCAGCGGGACCGCCAGCAGCAGGACCGGATCGCGGCCGTCCAGCGGGAGTACGACGACATGCTCGCCGCGCTGCCGCCGAGCCGCCGCCGCTCGGCGACCGTCCGGCAGATCCGCTGGATGATCGAGGAGCTGCGGGTGAACGTGTTCGCCCAGGCGCTGGGCACCCCGTACCCGGTCTCGGAGCAGCGGATCTACCGGGCGATGGACGACGCCGAGGGATGAACCGCGCCGGCCCGCCCCCGCCTGCGCTCGGGCAGCGGGCGGGGGCGGGCCGGCACGGCGGTCGCGGTCAGTGCACCGGGGCGGGCACCGCGCGACCGACCGGGAGGCCCCGGACCGAGTTGGTGAGCGGCGTCCCGGGGCGGTGTTCCGGGTACGCGTGCGCCCACCAGGCCCGGTTCTCCCGGTACCAGTGGAAGACCTCGGTCAGCCCGTCGGCGAACCGGATCTGCGGCTCGAAGCCGAGCTCCTCCTGGATCTTCGTGTAGTCGAGGGAGTACCGCTGGTCCTGCACCTTGCGGTCGGCGACATGCCGGACCCGGTCCCAGCCGGCCCCGGCCAGCAGCAGGATCTTCTCGGCCAGCGCCCGGTTCGTCAGCTCGACGTCGCCGCCGATGTTGTAGACCTCGCCGGCGCGCCCCTTCGCCAGCACCAGCGAGATCGCCCGGCAGTGGTCGTCGACGTGCAGCCACTCGCGGACCGCGCCGCCGTCGCCGTGCAGGGTGATGTCGCCGCCGGTGAGCAGGCTGGTGACGAAGCGCGGAATGACCTTCTCCACGTGCTGGTACGGCCCGTAGTTGTTGGCGCAGCGGGTGATCGACACGTCCACGTCGTACGTGCGCCAGTAGGAGCGGACCACGCAGTCGCTGGCCGCCTTCGACGCCGCGTACGGGGAGTTGGGCTCCAGCAGGCAGCGCTCGGTCCACGAGCCGTCGGTGATCGAGCCGTACACCTCGTCGGTGGAGACGTGGACCACCCGGCCCACGCCCGCCCGGGCGCAGGCGGCCAACAGGTGGTGCGAGCCCATCACGTTCGTCTCGAAGAACGGCGCCGGGTCGTCGATCGACCGGTCCACGTGGGACTCGGCCGCGAAGTGCACGACCGCGTCGTGCCCGGGGACGAGGTCCGCGAGCAGTTCGCGGTCGCAGATGTCGCCGTGCACGAAGGCCAGCCGGGGGTGGCTGGCGGGCAGGTTGTGCCGGTCACTGGCGTAGGTCAGCTTGTCGATCACCGTGACGTCGCAGTCCTCGAACCCGACGTACCGCCCGTTCAGCAGGCACCGGGTGAAGTGCGATCCGATGAAGCCGGCACCGCCGGTAACCAGGATCCTCATGTGGTGGCCTCCCTGCCACGCGAACCCGCGCATCGACTCCTCCACACGACCTCGCCGTGTGGTTCGCCCGCGTACCGGCCGGGTCCGGTCCCCCGAGCGTCCGGCGGTACTGCGAGTAGTGGGGCGTTCTGCCCCTGTGCAAGGCTCCACCATAAGCGACGAGACGGCATACATGTGGACATTCAGTGCGCTTGAGGTCGATTTGCCTCAGTGAGGCTATAACGGGATGCCCACCTCAACGCGGCTCCACGCCGGGCGGCAGGTCGTCCTGCGCGATCGCGGCGTGGACGTACTCCATGAGGATGCGCCACAGCTCGCGCCCGGCGTGGGTGGGCACCACGTCGCGGCGGCGGGCCACCGCGATGGTCCGACGCACCCCGGGCGGGGCCAGCCGGGTGACCCGGATGCCGGGGCGGCGGGCCACCACCATGCCCGGCACGAGCGCCGCCCCGAGGCCGGCCTCGACGAAGCCCAGCACCGCGTCCATCTCGCCCCCGTCGACGGAGACGGTGGGCTCGAACCCCGCCTCCCGGCACGCCTGGAGGGTGGCGTCGCGCAGGTCGTACCCCTCGCGGAACATCACGAGGGGCCGGCCGCGCAGGTCGGTGATGCGCAGCTCGCCGTTCGGCAGGGTGCCCGGCAACTCGTCGAGGGAGGCCACCACCAGGCTCTCCCGCAGGATCGGATCGGCACGCAGCCCGGGGTCCGCGCCCTGGGCGGGCATGATGATCAGTGCCAGGTCGAGGTCGCCCCGGAGCAGGTCGCGGACCAGGTCCTGCGAGCCGCCCTCCTCCACCCCCAGGTCGACGTTCGGGTGGGCGTCGCGGAACCGGCGCAGCACCGGCGGGGCCAGGGAGGTGGCCAGGCTCGGGGTGGCGCCGAGGCGCACCCGGCCGCGCCGCAGGCCGACCAGTTCCTGCACCTCCCGGGTGGCCGTCTCCACGTCCGCGAGGATGCGCTTGGCCAGCGGCAGCAGCACCTCGCCGGCGGCCGTGAGGGCGATCCTGCCCCGCACCCGCTCGAACAGCGGGGTCCCGAGGTCGGTCTCCAGGGCGTGAATTTGCTTACTCAGCGAGGGCTGGGTGATGCCGACGAGGTCAGCGGCCTGGGTGAAATGTCGTAGTTCTGCGACCGCGACGAAGTATCGGAGCTGATGGAGCTGCACCTACATAGCTTAAAGCTATCAAGACTGCGACTTCGATGCATTGGACGACTAATCCAAGTACTCCTAGCGTCGGTCTCGTGGTAGTCACGAAAACTCGGTCGCCCATCCGCTCCAGCGTCGGCCTCAAGGCCGTCATGGCGGTGACGGGCATCCTCCTGGTGCTGTTCCTCGTCGTGCACATGCTCGGCAACCTCAAGGTGTTCACGGGGGAGACCTCGTTCGACCACTACGCGCACTGGCTGCGCGAGCTCGGCAGCCCGCTGCTGCCCCCGACCGGGTACCTGTGGCTCCAGCGCACGGTCCTGCTCGTGGCTGTGCTCGCCCACATCGGCGCGGCGACCGCGCTCGCCCTGCGTGCCCGGGCCGCCCGGCCGGTCCGGTACGCCCACCGCAAGGCCGTGAAGGGCAGCTACGCCGCCCGCACGATGCGCTGGGGTGGGGTGATCATCCTGCTCTTCGTGATCTACCACATCCTGGACCTGACCACCGGTCACCTGAACCCCCAGGGCGACGCCAGCAACCCGTACGGCAACGTGGTCGCCGACTTCGCCCCGGAGCGCTGGTACGTCACGCTCTTCTACACCCTGGCGATCGTGGCGCTGGGCTTCCACCTGCGCCACGGCGCCTTCAGCGCGTTCCGCAGCCTCGGCCAGCAGACCCCGAAGGGTGAGCGCCGGGCGCGCGCCGTCGCGCTGGTCCTCGCCGTCGCGCTCAGCGCCGGCTACCTGGTGGTCCCGTTCGCCGTACTCACCGGATTGGTGGCCTGACCATGGATCTCTACACCGAGGGCGACCCGATCGCCGACACCAGGGCTCCCGACGGCCCGATCGAGACCCGTTGGGACCGCCGCCGCTTCTCGGCCAAGCTGGTCAACCCGGCCAACCGCCGGAAGATGACGGTGATCGTGGTCGGCACCGGCCTCGCCGGCGGCTCGGCCGCGGCCACGCTGGGCGAGCAGGGCTACCAGGTCAAGTCGTACTGCTACCAGGACAGCCCGCGCCGGGCGCACTCGATCGCGGCGCAGGGCGGCATCAACGCCGCGAAGAACTACCGCAACGACGGCGACTCGGTGCACCGGCTGTTCTACGACACCGTCAAGGGCGGCGACTTCCGCTCCCGGGAGTCGAACGTGCACCGGCTGGCCGAGGTGTCGGTCAACATCATCGACCAGTGCGTGGCGCAGGGCGTGCCGTTCGCCCGCGAGTACGGCGGCCTGCTCGACACCCGCTCGTTCGGCGGCGCGCAGGTGCAGCGCACCTTCTACGCCCGGGGCCAGACGGGCCAGCAGCTGCTGCTCGGGGCGTACCAGGCCCTCGAACGGCAGATCGGCCTGGGCAACGTGGAGATGAACGCCCGGCACGAGATGCTGGAGCTGATCGTCGTCGACGGCCGGGCCCGCGGCATCGTCGTCCGCGACCTGGTCACCGGCGAGATCACCACGGATTTCGCGGACGCCGTCGTGCTCGCCTCCGGCGGCTACGGCAACGTCTTCTACCTCTCCACCAACGCCAAGGGCTGCAACGTCACGGCCACCTGGCGGGCGCACCGCAAGGGCGCGTACTTCGCCAACCCCTGCTACACCCAGATCCACCCGACCTGCATCCCGGTCTCCGGCGACCACCAGTCGAAGCTGACCCTGATGAGCGAGTCGCTGCGCAACGACGGCCGGGTGTGGGTGCCGAAGGCCGAGGGCGACGACCGCAACCCGAAGGACATCCCCGAGGACGAGCGGGACTACTACCTGGAGCGGATCTACCCCTCCTTCGGCAACCTGGTGCCCCGGGACATCGCCTCCCGGGCCGCCAAGGCCGTCTGCGACCAGGGTCGCGGCGTCGGCCCGAGCGGGCTGGGCGTCTACCTGGACTTCGCCGACGCCATCGGGCGCCTGGGTCGCAGTGCCGTCGAGGCGAAGTACGGCAACCTCTTCGAGATGTACGAGCGGATCACCGGCGAGGACCCGTACGAGGTCCCGATGCGGATCTACCCCGCCGTGCACTACACGATGGGCGGCCTGTGGGTCGACTACGACCTCCAGTCGACCGTCCCGGGCCTGTTCGTGATCGGCGAGGCCAACTTCTCCGACCACGGCGCGAACCGCCTCGGGGCCTCCGCGCTGATGCAGGGCCTCGCGGACGGCTACTTCGTGCTGCCCAACACGATCGCCAACTACCTGGCCGGCGGCCCGTTCGAGAAGGTCGACGCCAGCCACCCGGCGGCGGTCGAGGCACGCGCGGACGTCGAGGACCGGATCCGGCGGCTGCTGGCTGTCAACGGCGACCGGACGGTCGACTCGTTCCACCGCGAGCTGGGCCAGATCATGTGGGAACACTGCGGCATGGAGCGCACCGACGCCGGGCTGCGCAAGGCGATCGACGAGATCCGGGCGCTGCGCGAGCAGTTCTGGACGCGGGTGCGCGTGCTCGGCGACGGCGAGGGGCTCAACCAGTCGCTGGAGAAGGCCGGCCGGGTGGCCGACTTCTTCGAGCTGGCCGAGCTCATGTGCATCGACGCCCTGCACCGCGAGGAGTCCTGCGGCGGTCACTTCCGCGCCGAGCACCAGACCCCCGACGGTGAGGCGCAGCGCGACGACGACCGATTCTCGTACGTCGCCGCCTGGGAGTTCACCGCGACCGGCCAGCCGTCGGTGCTGCACAAGGAAGACCTGAAGTTCGAATACGTCCACCCCACGCAGCGGAGCTACAAGTGAATCTGACCCTGCGCATCTGGCGCCAGAAGGGCCCTGAGGACAAGGGTCGGATGGTGACCTACCAGGTCGACGACGTCTCCCCCGACATGTCGTTCCTGGAGATGCTCGACGTGCTCAACGAGCGGCTCATCCTCGCCGGCGAGGAGCCGGTCGCGTTCGACCACGACTGCCGCGAGGGCATCTGCGGCATGTGCGGCATGATGATCAACGGCGAGGCGCACGGGCCGCAGCGCGGCACCACGGCCTGCCAGCTGCACATGCGGCAGTTCTCCGACGGCGACACGATCGACATCGAGCCGTGGCGGGCCCGGGCCTTCCCGGTCGTCAAGGACCTGGTGGTCGACCGCGGCGCGTTCGACAGGATCATCGCCGCCGGCGGGTACATCACCGCGCCGACCGGCAGCGCCCCCGAGGCGCACTCGGTGCCGGTGGCCAAGGCCAACGCGGACGCCGCCTTCGAGTCGGCGGCCTGCATCGGCTGCGGCGCGTGCGTGGCGGCCTGCCCGAACGGCTCCGGCATGCTGTTCACCGCCGCCAAGGTCACCCAGCTCTCGCTGCTGCCGCAGGGCCAGCCCGAGCGCTACACCCGGGTGATCGGCATGCTGGACGCGCACGACGAGGCCGGCTTCGGCGGCTGCACCAACGCCGGTGAGTGCACCGCGGTCTGCCCGAAGGGCATCCCGCTGAACACCATCGGCCGGCTCAACCGCGACTACCTCAAGGCGACCGCCGTCCGCGGGGACACCCCGGGCAGCTGACCCGGCCGCCGGCCCGAGGCCCGCGAACACACCGACCGCCGTGTCCCGCGACAGGGGCACGGCGGTCGGCCGTCTGCGGACCTGGGCGGCCCCGACCCCGGCGGCGGCCAGCGCCTCGGCAGGGCCGACGCGGGCCCTGTGGAGCTGCCCCGTCGACGCGCCCGCGGCCCGGCCGACCCCGACCCGCCGCGCCGCCGGCGCCCCCGGCGCCACCCTCGGCCTCGCCTGCCCGCCGCCACGTGCACCACGTTCGCCCCCGGGGTGACCCGGCGGGTGAGCGGGGCGAGGCTGACACCCACCGCCCCACGCGACACCCGCGCACGTCTGCCCCGCCCGCGCGGGCAGCTCCACAGGCCCCGCCCAACAGTGCCGACCCCTCCCGACCAGCCGCGATCCGCGCGCCTCGGGGCGGGCCCGCGACCGGGCGACCGCACGGGCCCCGTGTCATGCTCGCTCCATGAGGTCGGGGGCACACGCAGCGCAGTCTCTTCCCCTAGGGTGGCGGGAACAGTGATCCGCATCCATCGATGGGAGAGACGATTGACCATCCGGGTGAACCGCAGGACCGCGCTGGGATTCGGAACGGTGGCCACGGCCGGGGCGGTGTTGGGCACCGCCGGGCCGGCGTCCGCCGCCGCCGTCGCCACCACGCCCCGCCAGGCCGCCGACCAGGTGGCCGCCGCGTACGCCGAGGAGACAGCGCTCGCGGGGGGCAGCTGGCGGGCGTACGTCAGCGTCGCCGACCCGGGCGGCGCGCCGCAGGTGGCCGTCGCCGACGAGTCGAACGTCCTGCTCCAGGCGTACAGCGTCAACAAGGTCGCGGTGGCCACGGCGGTGCTCGACAAGGTGGACCGGGGGCTTGGAGCCGGTGGCCAACCCGAACCGCTTCTACCTCGGCACCAGCACCCCGCGGGAGACCCACGACCTGCTCCGCTGCTGCGCTCCCCCATCGCGTTCACCGACGGCATCCGGCGCGAGATGTCCTCCGCCGAGCGCGCCCGGATCGGCACCAAGGCGGGCTGGTTCGGCAGCGCCCGGCAGGAGGCGGGGGTGATCTTCGACGCGTCCGGCGCGCCGGTGCTCACGTACGCGCTGTTCGCCGACGGCCAGGCCCGCCCGGACGACTTCGGCGCGACCCATCCCGCGGTGCAGGCCCGGGCCCGGATGGGCCGCCGCTTCCTGACCGCGGTCGACGGGCTCGCCGGCACGGGGCGCACGTATCGCGCGCCGGCGCACCGCCCCAGCAACGGCGGCTGACCCGGGCCCGCGTCGCCCGCGGCCCGGGCGGGCCGGCCCCCGCGCCGGCCCGCCCGGGGACGACCCGGCGGGTGCGCCGGTGGCCTACCGTGTACTGGCGGGGCGACCGGCTGAAGGGGGAGCGCGACGATGGCGGAACCAGCGGGACAGGGCGGACGACGGGCAATCGCGCGGCGGCTGCCCGGGGCGGCCGGACTTGCCGCCGTCGCCGGCCTGGCCTGGGTGGGGCGGGACGTGCCGGCGGCGCTGGGCGGCCGGCTCACCGGGGCCCGCGCCGAGCGGGCGGCCCGTTCGCCTCAGTTCCGCGACGGCACCTTCCACAACCGGCCGGGCTCCCGGTCCGCGCCCGGCGCGGTGGACCGCAACCTCGTCCGTGAGCTGATCTTCGGCAAGCAGAAGCGCCGGCCGAGCGCCGCCGTGCCGCTGCTGCGCCCGGCCGACGCGCCCGCCGCCGACGACGGCCGCGAGCTGAACGTCGTCTGGTACGGCCACGCCTCCACCCTGGTCGAGATCGAGGGGCGGCGGGTGCTGCTCGACCCGGTGTGGAGCGACCGGTGCTCCCCGTCGGCGCTGGTCGGGCCGCGCCGGCTGCACGAGCCGCCGGTCGGCCTGCACGAGCTGCCGGCCGTGGACGCGATCCTGATCTCCCACGACCACTACGACCACCTCGACATGGCCACCGTGCGGGAGCTGACGGCCCGGCAGTCCGCGCCGTTCCTGGTGCCGCTCGGCGTCGGGGCGCACCTGGACCGGTGGGGCGTGCCGGAGCACCGGATCGTCGAGCTGGACTGGTCGGAGAGCCACCGGGTCGGCGGGCTGACGATCACCGCCACCGCCGCCCAGCACTTCTCCGGACGGGGGCTGCGCCGCGACGGCACGCTGTGGAGCTCCTGGGTGGTGGCCGGCGCGCACCGGCGGGTCTTCTACACCGGCGACTCCGGCTACTTCGACGGGTACGCCGAGATCGGCGCCCAGCACGGCCCGTTCGACGTGACGCTGATGCAGATCGGCGCGTACGACCGGGCGTGGCCGAGCATCCACATGTTCCCGGAGGAGGCCGTCGCCGCCCACCTCGACCTGCGCGGCGGGTTGTTCGTCCCGGTGCACTGGGCGACGTTCAACCTGGCCCTGCACGACTGGTCGGAGCCGGTGGACCGGCTGTGGGCCGAGGCGAAGGCCCGCGACGTCCGGCTCGCCGTGCCCCGCCCCGGCGAGCGGGTGGTGGTGGACGACCCGCTTCCGGTCGACGGCTGGTGGCAGGCCGTGGCCTGAGCGGCGCCCGCCCGCCAGCCCGCGAACGCGCCTTCAGAGCACGAACGCGCCTTCAGAGCACGAACGCGTCCGTCCAGAGCGCGCCGGAGCGGCCGGAGAGCGCGTCCAGCATCGCCACCGCCTGCCCGTCGGTGAGCTGGGCGACGAAGTCGACGATGGCCCGTCCCCGGGCCCGGCCGATCCGCTCCGGCGTACGCGGGTGCAGCTCCGCCTCGGCCAGCTCCACCAGGTCGTGCAGCCGGCGCGGCAGCCGGGACTCCTCCTCCGGGTCGAGCAGCCACTCCCACAGCGCCTCGACCAGCGTGCCCAGCAGCCGGGCCTGGCCGCGCTGGTGCAGGGCGAGGTCCGGCCGGGCCAGCACGAACCGGTGGTGGACGAACTTGAGCACCTGCACCTCGTGCCACTGCGCCGGGCCGAGCAGCACGTGCCCGGAGCGCATCGACGGCGCGTCGGTCACGGTGATCGCGTCCACGAGCCGGGTGGTCCACCGGGCGGAGAACCGGGCCACGTACTGCTCGGCCTCGATCGAGCCGTCGAACGGCAGCGCCAGCAGCCCCTCGACCAGCTCCTGCCGGACGTGCTCGACGGCCGCGGCGAACGCCTCGTCGTCGGCGATCCAGCCGTCCTTGCGGTGCAGCTGCCGGCGCAGCCGTTCGATGGCCGCCCCCGGGCGGCGGGCGGCCCCGGCCAGGGCCGGCTCGGTGACCGCGCGGAAGTGCCCGTTCTCCCGCTGCCAGGCCATCAGCTCGGCGGCCACCGCGCCCTGCTGGAGCACCCCGACCCGATAGAAGTCCTCCACGTCGTGGATGGCGTACGCGATGTCGTCGGCGGTGTCCATCACCGACGCCTCGACGGTCTGCTGCCAGTCGGCGATCCGGCCGGCGAACGGCTCCCGGGCCTGCCGCAGGTCGTCCAGCTCCGTGCGGTACGCGCCGAACTTCGCCGAGCCGCTGTCGGGATCGTCCGGCGGGGCGGCCGCGCCGCGCGGCGGCGGGGCGAGGTGCCGCGGGTGGGGATCGGGGTGGTCCAGCCGCGTCCACGGATACTTCAGCATGGCCGCCCGGACCGCCGCGGTCAGGTCGAGCCCGGTGGTGGCCGCGCCCCGGATCTCGGTGCTGGTGACGATCCGGTACGACTGCGCGTTGCCCTCGAAGCCGTCGGCCAGGCCGAGGCGTTGCCGGGCCAGCCGGTCGAGCACCCGCTCCCCCAGGTGCCCGAACGGCGGGTGCCCGAGGTCGTGGGCGAGCGCGGCGGCCTCCACCACGTCCGGGTCGCAGCCGCCGAGCTTGTCCAGCAGGTCCCGCCGGCGCCCGTCGGCGGTGAGCCGCTCGGCGATCGCCCGGGCCACCTGGGCGACCTTCAGGCTGTGCGTGAGCCGGTTGTGCACCAGCAGGCCGGACCCGCCGGGACTGACCACCTGGGTGACCCCGCCCAGCCTGGTGAAGAAGGGCGAGGCGATGATGCGGTCCCGGTCGGCGCGGAAGGGGCTGCCGGCGAGGTCACCGAGGGCCCGGGCGCTGCCGCCGAACAGCCGCCGCGCCCGCGGGTCAGCGGGAAGATCCATGATCGCCACGCTAGCAGCGAACGGCGGGTGCGCCGCCAGCTCGTCGGGAGCGACCGGCACAATGCAGGACGGAACCCACCCGAGAAGGCGGAACAGATCGTGACCCAGTCTGTGCACCAGCGGATCGCCGACGAGCTCGGCGTCGCCGAACGTCAGGTCCGGGCGGCCGTGGAGCTGCTCGACGGCGGCGCCACCGTGCCGTTCATCGCCCGCTACCGCAAGGAGGCCACCGGCCTGCTCGACGACGCCCAGCTGCGCACCCTCGAGGAGCGCCTGCGCTACCTGCGCGAGCTGGACGAGCGCCGCGCCGCGGTGCTGGAGTCCATCCGCAGCCAGGGCAAGCTCGACGAGGCCCTGGAAGCGCAGATCATGGCGGCCGACTCGAAGTCCCGGCTGGAGGACATCTACCTGCCGTACAAGCCGAAGCGGCGCACCCGGGCGCAGATCGCCCGCGAGGCCGGGCTGGAGCCCCTCGCGGACGCCCTGCTGGCCGACCCGGGCCAGGACCCGAAGGCGACCGCCGCCGGGTACGTCGACGCGGACAAGGGCGTGGCTGACGCCGCCGCCGCGCTGGACGGCGCGCGGGCCATCCTCATCGAGCGCTTCGCCGAGGACGCCGACCTGATCGGCACGCTGCGCGAGCAGATGTGGTCGCGGGGCCGGCTGGTGTCCCGGGTACGCGAGGGCCAGGAGTCCGCCGGGGCCAAGTTCGCCGACTACTTCGACTTCGCCGAGCCGTACCCGAAGCTCCCCTCGCACCGCATCCTGGCGATGTTCCGGGGCGAGAAGGAGGGCGCGCTCGACCTGACGATGGACCCGGAGCCGGAGGGCGACTCCGACGCCGTGGCCAGCGGCCCGAGCCGGTACGAGGCGGCGATCGCCGCCCGGTTCGGCGTCGCCGACCAGGGGCGCCCGGCGGACAGGTGGCTGGCCGACACGGTGCGCTGGGCCTGGCGTACGCGGATCCTCATCCACCTCGGCGCGGACCTGCGCATGCGGCTGTGGCAGGCGGCCGAGGAGGAGGCGGTGCGGGTGTTCGCCACCAACCTGCGCGACCTGCTGCTCGCCGCCCCGGCCGGCACCCGGGCGACGATGGGGCTGGACCCGGGCCTGCGTACCGGGGTCAAGGTGGCGGTGGTCGACGCCACCGGCAAGGTGGTGGCCACCGACACGATCTACCCGCACGAGCCGCGCCGGCAGTGGGACGCCTCGATCGAGACCCTGGCGAGGCTGGCGGCGGCGCACCGGGTGGAGCTGGTCGCCATCGGCAACGGCACCGCCAGCCGGGAGACGGACAAGCTGGCCGGCGACCTGATCAAGCGGCACCCGGAGCTGAAACTGACCAAGGTGGTGGTCTCCGAGGCCGG
This sequence comes from Micromonospora sp. NPDC048830, assembly GCF_043198215.1. Classification (NCBI taxonomy): domain Bacteria; kingdom Bacillati; phylum Actinomycetota; class Actinomycetes; order Micromonosporales; family Micromonosporaceae; genus Micromonospora; species Micromonospora sp. NPDC048830. The sequence continues at coordinate 158,659 of NZ_JBICUP010000008.1, read as the reverse complement.
CGCGTCGGTCTACTCCGCCTCCGCGTACGCCTCGCAGGAGCTGCCGGGCCTGGACGTGTCGCTGCGCGGCGCGGTCTCCATCGCCCGCCGCCTCCAGGACCCGCTCGCCGAACTGGTGAAGATCGACCCGCGCTCGATCGGCGTGGGGCAGTACCAGCACGACCTGTCCGAGGTGAAGCTCTCCCGCTCGCTGGACGCCGTGGTCGAGGACTGCGTGAACGCCGTCGGGGTGGACGTCAACACCGCGTCCGCGCCGTTGCTGACCCGGGTGTCCGGCATCGGCGCGGGGCTGGCGGAGAACATCGTGCTGCACCGGGACGCCAACGGCCCGTTCCGCACCCGGGCCGACCTGCGTAAGGTGCCCCGGCTCGGCCCGAAGGCGTTCGAGCAGTGCGCCGGCTTCCTGCGCATCCCCGGAGGCGACGACCCGCTGGACTCCTCCAGCGTGCACCCCGAGGCGTACCCGGTGGTGCGGCGGATCCTGGCCCACACCGGGCGGGACGTGCGCGCGCTGATCGGGCAGAGCGGCATCCTGCGCGGGCTGCGGGCCACCGACTTCGTCGACGACACGTTCGGCCTGCCCACCGTGACCGACATTCTCGCCGAGTTGGAGAAGCCGGGCCGCGACCCGCGCCCGGAGTTCCGGACGGCGACGTTCGTCGAGGGCGTGGAGACGATCGGCGACCTGACCCCGGGCATGATCCTGGAGGGCGTGGTCACCAACGTGGCGGCGTTCGGGGCGTTCGTCGACGTCGGCGTGCACCAGGACGGCCTGGTCCACGTCTCGGCGATGTCGCGGACGTTCGTGAAGGACCCGCGCGACGTGGTGAAGTCCGGCGACGTGGTCCGGGTCAAGGTCCTCGACGTCGACGTGCCGCGCAAGCGGATCTCGCTGACACTGCGGCTGGAGGACGACGCCGAGCCCGGCGCCGGGCGGGGCGGCGACGGCGGCCGGCGCGAGCGCGGCGGTCCCCGCGGCGAGCAGTCCGCCGAGCGGGGCGGCGGCCGGGGCGGCCAGGGGCGCGGCGGCTCGCGGGGCGGCCCACAGCGGCAGGGCCGGGGCGGCGGGACCCCGCCGCCGGCCAACGGGGCGATGGCGGACGCGCTGCGCCGCGCCGGTCTCGCCTGACGGCGGTGCGGCGTCCTCCGGCAGCGACCGCGCTCGGCTCCCGGGCGCGGTCGCTGCCGGTGGTGCTGCGGCGGCCCCTCGGGCGGGGGCCTTCCGGCAGCGCCTCCGGCGGCCCCTCGGGGCGAGGGCCTTCCGGCAGTGCCTCCGGCGGCCCCTCGGCGAGGCCGCCGGTGGTGGCTCCGGCGGCCCCTCTGGAGCTGCCCCGTCCATGCGCCCGCCTGCGGCTGGTCAGCGTGCGACGGCGGCTGCCCCGCCCGTGGGGGCAGCTCCAGAGGGACCGAGGACGGTCGGGATCCGATCCACTCCCCGGGGCGGCCTTCGGGTGCCGACGGCCGGGGCGGCCTTCGGGTGCCGACGGCCGGGACGCCCTCCGGTGCCGGTGCCCGAGGCGGCCCTCCGGGGCGGCGGCCTTCGGGTGCCGACGGCCGGGTGGGCGTACCGTCGCCGTCATGGGTTCCGACGACGGCCTCGCGTGGCGGGAGCGGCAGCGGCGGGCGGTGCGGGCGCACGCCGAGGCCGACGAGCGGCGACGGGCGGCCGAGCGCGCCGAGGCCGCGCGGATCGTGGCCTGGTTCGTGGCCGAGGCGACCCGGCGAGGGCTGCCGCCCACCCGGCTCACCGCTGTGCCGTACGCGGGCCGCGGTCGCTACCGGACCAGGCTGACGGGCTGGTACGTCGATCGGGCCCACACCCGTGCGGTGGACACGGCCGGCCGGTGGTACCTGCTGACCGTGCCGGCCAGCCTGCGCGCCCGCGTCCTCGGGGCCGACCCGCCGCCCGGCCCCGCGCCCCTGATCGTCGGCGAGGGCGGGCGCGACGGCGAGTCGATGCCGCTGCGCGACATGCTCACCCGCCGGCTGGAGGCCGGCGACGACGCGGGTTGAGCCCGGCCCGCGGCCCGCCCCGGACGCGACCCCGGGCTCGTCCGCGCCGGACGGGTTCAGCGCCCGGCGACCCCGGTCCGGGCGGCCCGGCGCCTGACCCGCCGGCCCACGTGCCACCACCAGAGTTGCTGCACGGCGAGGGTCACCAGCCCGGCGAGCACGATCGCGCACAGGTTGATCACCAACTGGAACGCCGAGCCGCCCGCCTCGTGCCACACGCCGTACGCGGCGGCGACGGCGACGTTCGCGGCCGCCGGCACGGTGGTGACCGAGATCAGGACCCCGACCAGGGCGCCGGACTTCTTGGAGGTCAACGAGAGCATCCCGGCGACACCGGCCAGCAGGCCGACCACCCAGGACAGGGCGTCGGGGCGCCAGATGAAATCGGTCAGCGGCCGCTCGGCCAGCAGCATGCCCCGGTGGACCAGGCCTGCGGCGGTGAGCGCCCAGGTGCTGAGGACCGTGGCGAGCATGGCGGCCAGGAAGCCCACCACGAGGGCCTGCACCGAGCGGACGACGGTCGCCGGCCTGCGGCGCAGCAGCGCCACGCAGAGCGCGGCGAGCGGGCCGAACTCGGGGCCGACCACCATCGCGCCGACGATCAGGATCGGCTGGTCGAGCAGCACCCCGATGCCGGCGATCATGGTGGCCACCACGATCAGCACCAGGTAGGTCGCCGACAGTTCCGTCTGCTCGCCGGTCTTCGCCGCGACCTCGTCCCAGACCACGGCGTCCGCGCCGCTGCCCGGCGCCTCCTCGGCGGCGTGCCCCGCGGCGGTGGAGAGGGTGAGCTCCACGTCGTCGGCGGCGATCCCGCCGCGCGCCTCCACGCCGATCTCCTGCAGGCCCCGCAGCACGTTGTCGGCCCGCTCGCGGACCACGTCGCAGAGGATCAGGTCGCCCCGGGGCTGCCGGGCCACGCCCGGGAGCACCGCCAGGTGGGTGACCCCGGGGTCGGCGCCCAGCAGGTCGGCCACCGCCGCGGTCTGGTCGGGCGGGGCGATCACCCTCAGATGCAGCACGGACCCGCCTCCCTCGCGCGTCGTCGGTGCAGGCGACCGAGCGACGGATCGACATGGGCGAACGGCGCCCCCCGAGCTCGCCCGACCGGCAGCACTGTAGCGCCCGGAGGCGGTCGCTGGCCGGCCCCGCCATGTCGGCGACATGGCGGGATTCATTGGAGGTTGCGGTAGGGGTGGCCCCCGCTGTGCCCAGCTTCGGGCGGTCAGGCTTAATCCCTGCGCCGGTCACGGCGGGCCCCACCCGACCCCGTCCCGTGCCGTATCCGTCGGTTCGTTCCGGTGATCGACTCCATGTCGGGGACATGGTGGTGTCCGGGCGCCAGGATGCCGCCGTGTCGGCGACATGGAGTGGATCATCCCTGTCCGAGGGGACCGTTCGCGATGAATGTCCGATCTGGGGGTGCTTGTGGGTGGCCAGCGGCGGCGCAGGGCCCCCACCCGACCCCGTCCCGGCCGCTGCCGGTCGGCTCGTCCCGGTCACTGGCCCGTTCGACTCGTCCCCGGCCACCGTCGGCTCATCCCGGGTCGCTGCCGATCCGGTCTCGGGGTCTCGGGTCCGGTCCCGGTAGCCGCTCGCGCCGTTCTGTGTCGCACGCCCCGGTGATCGACTCCATGTCGGGGACATGGTGGTGTCCGGGCAGTGCCGCGACCCCCGGCTGGCGAGCCTCGCACCGCCCGACACCCCAGTCGCCGTGGGGCGCACCAGTCCCACGCCGGACACCGGTGTCCAAAACGGTCATCTGGTCGTTCAACCTCTGATAGAACCCATTTGTCGACTTATCGCGCGATCAGTCGGGAGGGCCAGGAGGGTGCGCTGTCCTGCCGTCCCGTGCCCGCCGACCGACGGCCCGCCGACCGGAGGGTGTCCCCCATATGAGCGGAACGATCTTTCTGTCCCCGCCCGACCTGAGCCCCCTGGAGGAGGCGTACGTCCTGCGCGCCGTCCGCTCCGGACGGTTCGACCCGGACGGGCCGGAGATCCGGCACTTCGAACAGGAGGTGGCCCGGCGGGTCGGCACGGCCCACGCGCTCGGGGTCAGCTCGGGAACGGCCGCCCTGCACCTCGCCCTGCTCGCGGTGGGCGCGGGACCGGGCACCGTCGTGGTGGTGCCCACCCTCACGTTCGCGGCCACGGCCAACGCCGTGGTGTACACGGGGGCCCAGCCGGTCTTCGTCGACTGCGAGCCGGCCTCCGGCAACGTCGACGTCGACCTGCTGTCGGCGCTGCTCGACCGGCTGCGTGCCGAGGGTGAACGCGTCGCCGCCGTCATGACGGTGGACATCAACGGATCGTGCGCCGACTACGAGCGGCTGCTGCCGGTCTGCGCCGACGCCGGCGTACCGGTGGTGGAGGACTCCGCCCAGGCGCTCGGCGCGACGCGGCGCGGACGCGCGGCGGGGTCGTTCGGCCGGGTCGGTGTCTTCTCGTTCAGCCACAACAAGATCATGACCACGTCCTGCGGCGGCATGGTGGTCTCGGACGACGCAGGCCTGGTCGCCCGGTGCCGGCACCTGTCCACGCAGGCCCGCGAGCCCGTCCCCCACTACGAGCACCGCGACGTCGGCCACAACTACCGGCTGAGCAACGTCCTGGCGGCGCTGGGGCGCGCGCAGCTGCGCCGGCTGGACCAGATGATCGAGCGACGGCGCGCGATCCGGGAGCGGTACGCGAAGCTGTTCGCCGCCGTACCCGGCACCCGGATCCTCGGCGACGGCGACAGCGGCTCCAACTGCTGGCTCACCTCCCTCGTGGTGGACCCGGACGCCGCCGGGTGGGACGCCGCGGAGCTCGGCCGGCACCTCGCCGCCCGGGACGTCGAGACCCGCCCGATGTGGAAGCCGATGCACCGGCAACCCGTGTACGCGGGCCGCCCGGCCGCGCTGACCGGAGCAGCCGACCGGCTCTTCGCCACGAGCGTCTCGCTGCCCAGCGGCTCCGGGCTGACCAACGCCGACGCCGACCGCCTGTTCGCCACCGTCGAGGAGTTCCTGGAGGGCCGCCGATGACGGCTCCCCGCGCGTACGAGTGCGCCAAGCGCCTTCTCGACGTCGTCGTCGCCGCGGTGTGCCTCGTGCTGGCCACGCCCGTCATGCTCGCCATCGCCGTCGCGATCCTGGTGACGATGGGCCGGCCCGTGCTGTTCCGGCAGCCGCGGCCGGGCCGCCACGCGAGGCTGTTCGACCTGGTCAAGTTCCGGTCCATGACCGTGCCGGGGTCCGCCGACGGGCCGGCCACCGACGCCGCCCGGCTCACCCCGCTCGGCGCCTGGCTGCGGGCGACGAGCCTCGACGAGCTGCCGGGCCTGTGGAACGTGCTGCGCGGCGACATGAGCCTGGTCGGGCCGCGCCCGCTGCTGCCGTCCTATCTCGACCGGTACACCCCGGAGCAGTTCCGCCGGCACGAGGTGCGCCCCGGCGTGACCGGCCTGCAGCAGGTGAACGGGCGCAACGCGCTGACCTGGGAGCGGCGCTTCGCCTACGACGTCTGGTACGTCGACAACCGCGGCTTCCTGCTGGACCTGCGCATCCTCGCCCGGACCGTGGTGGTGGTCCTGCGCCGGGAGGGCATCACGGCGCCGGGCAGCGTGACGGCACACGAGTTCCACGGCAGCCGGGTGCCGGTCGGGGCCGGGATCGGCGCCGAGCGCAGCGAGGTGACGGCATGAGCGAGCGCAGCGAGCGAACCAGCCAGCGCAGGGCGGTGACGGGGTGAGCGCCGACGTCGTCGTGGTCGGCTGCGGCGGCCACGGCCGGGAGGTGCTCGGCATCATCGACGCGGTCAACCGGGCGTCCGCCGCCGGACCGCCCTGGCGGGTGCTGGGCTTCGTCGACGACGCGCCCAGCGAGGCCAACCGCAAGCGGGTCGCCCGGCTCGGGCACGCGTACCTCGGCCCCACGACGGTGCTCGCGACGCTGCCGCCGCGTACCCACGTCGCGGTGGGCATCGGGGTGCCGGCGGCCCGGCGCGCGGTGGTCGAGCGGATCGACGGGTACGGCCTGCCGGCGGCGGACCTGGTGCACCCGGACGCCACGGTCGGGCCCGACGCCCGGCACGGCGAGGGCCTGCTGGTGTTCCCCGGGGCGCGAGTCACCACGAACGTGACCATGGGCCGGCACGTGCACCTCAACCAGAACGTCACCGTCGGGCACGACTGCGTGCTCGGCGACCTCGTCTCGGTCAACCCCCTCGCCGCCGTGTCGGGCAACTGCCGGATCGACAGCGGCGCGCTGGTCGGCGCCGGGGCCGTGGTGCTGGAGGGCCGCCGGGTCGGCACCCACGCCACGGTCGGTGCCGCCGCCTGCGTCGTCCGGGACGTCCCACCGCACACCGTCGTCAAGGGGGTACCTGCTCGATGATCGCCGACGCCGAGGGGCCGGGGCGTACGCCGGCCGCCGTGGGCGGGCCCGCCGCCGCGCGGCGGCTGCGGGTCGCCGTGCTGCTCAAGACGAACAGCGGCGGGATGTGGATCCTGCCGCAGGTCGAGGAACTGCGCGCCCGCGGCCACGAGGTGGTCGTCGTCCTGCCGCCCGGCGAGGGCCGGCTCACGGCCGAGCTGCGGCGCCGGGGCGTACGGGTCGAGGAGTCGCCGTTCGACTTCCGGGTCGGCCCGGGCAGCGTACGCGGCCTGCTGGGCCTGCGCCGGCTGCTGCGCCGGCTGGCCCCGGACGTGCTGCACTACCACCTGCTCGCCTCCGCGTTCGCCGGCCGGTTCGCCACCCTCGGCATGTCGCTGCGCCGGGTGCACATGGTGGCCGGCCCGCTGTACCTCGAGTCCCCGGTCATCCGCCCCGTCGAGCGTCTGCTGTGGCGGCTGGACGACGTGATCATCTGCGGCTGCCGGCACGCGTCGGACCGGTACGGGGAGCTGGGCTGCCCGCCCCGGCGGCGCCCGGTGGCCACGTACGGGGTGAACACCGACCGGCACCGGCCGGACTGGACGGTCCCGGCGGAGCCCGGCGACGGCGTGGACTTCGACCGGCGGGCGCACGCGGAGGCGCGGGCGAAGGCCCGGGCCGAGCTGGGCGTCGGCGACGACACGTTCCTGGCGGTGATGGTCGCCTACGTCTACCCGCCGATCCGGTTGATCAACCGGGGCCGCGGGATCAAGGGCCACGACGTGCTCTTCCCGGCGTGGCGCCGGTTCCGCGAGCGCCACCCGCGGGCGCACCTGCTGGTGGTCGGCGGGGGCTGGGGCGAGGCGGGCGCGGCCCACCGCCGCGAGCTGATCGAGCGCTTCGGCGTGGCCGGCGACCCCGGCATCACCTGGCTGGAGACGGTCGAGGACGTCCGTCCGTGGTACGCCGCGGCGGACGTGAGCGTGAGCCCGTCGCTGGGCGAGAGCCACGGGGCGGCCGTCGAGGCGGGCGCGATGGCGGTGCCGAGCATCGTCAGCGAGGCCGGCGGCCTGCCCGAGACCGTCGACGAGAGCTGCGGCTGGGTCGTCCCGATGGACGACGTGGCGGCGCTGACCGGGGCGCTGTCGGCCGCGTACCAGGAGTTCGCGGCCGGCCGGCTGCCGGAGCGGGGGCGGGCGGCCCGCCGGCTGATGGTGGAGCGGTTCGACAACCGCGACTCGGCCGTCCGGGTGGCGGACATCGTCGAGGACCTCGCGGCCGGCGGGTGGCGCGGATGAGGGTCGTCGTCACCTCCGAGGCGCGCTTCCGCCGTACGCCGGACGGGGCGGTGTGGACGCCCGACGGACCCGACCACGGGTTCTGGACCCGCTACCTCGCCGTGTTCGACGAGGTGCGGGTGGTGGCCCGGGTGCAGGACACCGAACGCGCCGGCGAGACCGCGCGACGGGTCGACGGGGACCGGGTCGGGGTGTGGCCGCTGCCGTACTACGTGGGGCCGCGGCAGTACCTGGCGGCGCGGCGGGCGGTCGCCGCGGCCGTCGGCGAGGCCGCGGACGCCCGGGACGCGGTGATCCTGCGCGTCCCGTCGGCGATCGGGACGCTGCTGGCCGCCGGGCGTGACCGCCGGCGCCTGCCGTACGGGCTGGAGGTGGTCGCCGACCCGTACGACGTGTTCGCGCCCGGGGCCGTCGGCCACCCGCTGCGGCCCCTGCTGCGGCGGCGTTTCGCCGCCCGGCTGCGGGACGAGTGCGCCGCCGCCGTCGCGGTGTCCTACGTGACCCGCGGGCACCTGCAATCCCGCTACCCGGCCCGGCCCGGCGTCCCGACGACGGCCGCGTCCAGCATCGACCTGCCGCCCACCGCCTTCGTCCCGCAGCCGCGCCGCGGCGCCGTGCCGGTGGGGGCCGAGCCGACGCTGGTCACCGTCGGCACGATGGACCAGTTGTACAAGGGCGTGGACGTGCTGATCGAGGCGGTGGCCCGGCTGGCGGCCGCCGGCCGCCCGGTGCGGCTCGCCCACGTGGGGACCGGCCGCTACCAGCCCCGCCTGGCGGACCTGGCCCGGCGGGCCGGCGTCGCCGACCGGGTGACGTTCCTCGGCTGGTGCCCGCCCGGCGAGCCGCTGCACCGGCGGCTCGACGCGGCCGACCTGTTCGTCATGCCGTCGCGCACCGAGGGCCTGCCCCGGGCGCTGATCGAGGCGATGGCCCGCGCGCTGCCGGCACTGGGCACCCGCGTCGGCGGCATACCGGAGTTGCTCTCGGCCCAGGATCTCGTCCCGCCGGGCGACCCGGGGGCGCTGGCCGACGCGGTGGCCGCCATGCTCGGCGCCCCGGAGCGGATGACCGCCGCCTCGGCCCGGAACCTGGCCCGGGCGCGGGCGTACTCACGGGACGTCCTGCAGCCGCGCCGCGAGGCGTTCTACCGCAGCGTGCGGGACGCGACCGCGCGCAAGAGCCTGATCCGCTCCCGCTGACCCCCGTCCGGGCCCCGACGGCCCGACCGTCCCGAGGAGAGATGCCGTATGTCCACCGGCAGACCGGTGCAGCCGCGCGCCCCGCACGCCCGCCAGCCCGACGCCGGCTCGGCCGGCCCCGTCCCGGGCCCGGCCGGTGTCCGGGAGCCCGGCGCCGCGACCGCCGGCGGGCCGCCGGCCGGGCCCGGCGCGCCACGCCGGGTGGTGCACGTGGTCGGCTGCCTGGACCGGGGCGGGATCGAGACGGCCACGCTGGACGTGTGCCGGTCGATTCCGCCCACGCAGGCGCACCAGACGTTCGTCACCGTCGCCGGCTGGGAGGGCACGCTGGCCGGCGAGTTCCGCGCCGCGGGCGCGGCGGTCCGGCAGCTGCCGGTACGGCCGAGGGCCACGTTCGCGCTGCGGATGTGGCGTTGCCTGCGGGCGCTGCGGCCCGACGTCGTGGTGTCGCACATCAGCCTGACCAGCGCGCTGGTCCTGCTGGTGGCGCGGTTCTGCGGTGTCCCGGTACGGGTGGCGCGCCTGTGGAGCGAGGGCGACGGCCGGGTCGAGACCGGGCGGCGGCGCCTCCAGCGCGCGGTCCTGCGCCGGCTGCTGCGCCACGCCGCGACCGACGTGCTGGGGGTGACGGCCGCGGCGCTGGACTTCACCCGCCCGCCCGGCGACGACCCGCGCTACCGGGTGCTCTACAACGGCGTCGCCCTCGACCGGGTCGACGGATGGGCCCGACGGGCGGCCCGCGAGCGTTGGGGCCTGCCGGCCGACGTTCCCGTGCTCGGCTACCTCGGCCGGGCCGCCCCGGAGAAGAACCGCCCGTTCCTCGTCGACGTGCACCGGGCCGCCCGCGCGCTGCGGCCCGACACCCGGCTACTCGTCGCCGGACCGGCCGGTACCGACGACCTCACCGCCGCCTGCCCCGGGATCGGGGCCGACGGGCATGTGGTCCTCGCCGGGGAGGTGGACGACATCGCTGCCGTGCTGGCCGCCGCCGACGTCCTGCTCCTGCCGTCGCTGCGGGAGGGGCTGCCGGGCGTGGTCCTCGAGGCCCTGGCCGTCGGCGTGCCGGTCGTCTCGTCCGACCTGGCCTGTCTCCGGGAGCTCGCGGCGCTGGTCACCGGGCTCACCCCGGTGCCCCTGAGCGCGGGGGCGGACCGCTGGGCGCAGGTGGCGCTCGACCAGGCCGCGACCGGCGCGGACCGGCGCCGGGAGATCGCCTCGTCCCTGCGCGCGTCGCCGTTCACCCTCGCCGCCGTGGCCCGGCAGTGGCGGGCCCTGTGGGGCGTCGCCCGGTGAGCCCGCGGGACGAGCTGCTGCCGGCACCCGCGGTGCGGGTGGCGGCCCAGGAGCGGCGGTCGCCCTCTGACGGGAGGCTCACGACCGCGCTGGTGCTGTCGCTCAGCCTCGCCCTGGTGGTGTTCGTGCCGAGCCTGCGCCACTGGCTGATGGTGCCCGTGACGCTCAGCGGGATCCTCATCGGGGTGGACACCGTCGCGTGGTTCCACCGGCGGACCGACGTGTTCGACCCCCGGGCCTACCTGGGTCTGATGGGCTTCCACTTCTTCTACGTGGCCCCGATCCTGCAGGTCGGCCTGGACCACTGGTCGCCGCGTATCTACGACCCTCCCGACTGGCCGAACGCGATCGGCGCCATGGCCGTGCTGAACACGCTCGGCCTCGCCCTCTACCGGGTCGTGCTGGCCCTCCCGGCCCGCCGCGGGCGCCGGCGGCACCGGCCGGCGCGGCAACTGGACGTCCGGGCGTTCTGGTGGTTCGGGCTGCTCGCCGTCGCGGTCAGCTTCGCCGCGTTCGGCGTCGAGGTCGCCATGTTCGGCGGGCTGTCCGGGTTCGTGGAGGTCATGACCGGGTCCTACGAGCGGCCGGAGCTGGCGGGCCTCGGCTGGTTCCTCCTGATCACGGAGGCGTTCCCGGCGCTCCTGGTGGCGATGGTGCTGGTGCGCTGGCGCTCCGCGCTGGCCCGGCGGCCGGGGCTGCTGATCCTGCTGATGACCGGCCTGGCCGTGACGCAGTTCTTCGTCAGCGGCCTGAAGGGCAGCCGGAGCAGCACCATGTGGCCGGTGCTGCTCTGCCTGATCATCATCCACCTGCTGGTACGGCGGATCCCCCGCCGGGCGCTGTTCGCCGTCGTCGCCGTGCTGCTGGTCTACATGTACGGCTACGGCCTGTACAAGTCCGCCGGGCCCAACGTGCTCGCGGTGGCCAACGGCACCCGCAGCGTGGAGGAGGTGTCCTCCGCCACCGGACGCGACCTGCCCACGCTGCTGACCGGCGACTTCGGCCGGGCCGACGTCCAGGCCGTGGTGCTCGACCGGCACCTGCACGGCGAGGCCGAGCCCGTGCTCGGGTCCACCTACCTGAACGCCATGACCCTGCTGCTGCCCGACGCGCTTTTGCCCTACCACCCGGTGAGCAAGGTCGAGGTGGGCTCCGTCCTGCTGTACGGGCCCACGATCCTGGAGAGCGAGCACCGGTCGAGCAAGGTCTACGGGCTCGCCGGCGAGGCGATCATCAACTTCGGGCCGGTCGGCGGGCTGCTCTCCTTCGCGGTGCTCGGCCTGGTCGTCCGGGCCGTCCGGCGGTACTACCTGAACGCGGTGCACCGGCCGGACCTGGCGCCGAAGCTGCTCGCCCCGATGGCCTGGACGCTCGTCGGCATCGTCAGCGCCGACCTGGACAACGTCGTGTTCTTCCAGCTGAAGTACGCGCTGCCGCTGGTCGCGGTGGTGCTGCTGTCCCGCCGGCTGGACCGGGGGTCGCGGCCGGCCGTACCGCAGGTGCGGCCCGGGTCGTCGCACCGCCGCGCGGGCGCGCACCGGATTCCCGCCGGGCGGTAGGCGGACCGATGGCGCCGCCGCCGGCCGTGGCCGGCGGCGGCGCCATCTTTTTTCTCGGCGGATTCCCTGGCGGTGGGCTCGGCGGATGCGCTACCGGTGGGCGTGGTGCCGGATGCCCGCCCAGTCGTGGTGGCGGCGGACGGTGGAGAGGATGAAGTCGACGACGCGGCGGGAGGTGTCCGGCACCCCGTAGTCCGCCGGGCAGGGCACGCCGTCGGCGGCGACCTGGTCGACGGTGACCCGTACCGCCTCCACCACGCCCGCCGGGTCCAGGCCGGTCATGACGATGCCGCCCGCGTCCAGGGCCTCGGGGCGTTCGATCGACTCCCGCAGCGTCACGGCGGGGAAGCCGAGGATCGCGGCCTCCTCGCTGATCGTGCCGCTGTCCGACAGCGTGCACCGCGCCTCGCTCTGCAGGCGTACGTAGTCGAAGAAGCCGAACGGCTCGTGGAACGCGATCCCGTCCAGGGCGGCGTCGTGGCCGGTGAGCGCCTCCAGGCGCTTGCGGGTGCGGGGATGCGTGGAGACGAGCACCGGCAGGCCCCAGGTGTCCCGCACCGCGCGGAGGCAGTCCAGCAGGCGGCGCAGCCGGGCCGGGTGGTCGACGTTCTCCTCCCGGTGCGCGCTGACCACGAAGTAGCCGTCCGGGGCGAGTTCGAGCCGGTCCAGCACGGTCGAGCGGGCGACGTCCGCGCGGTGGTGCTCCAGCACCTCGCGCATCGGCGAGCCGGTGTGCAGGACGCGCCGCGGGTGCAGCCCCTCGGCCAGCAGGTTGCGCCGGGCGTGCTCGGTGTAGACGAGGTTGAAGTCGGCGACGTGGTCGACCAGCCGCCGGTTCGTCTCCTCGGGCACGTTGAGGTCGAAGCAGCGGTTGCCGGCCTCCATGTGGTAGACGGGCACCCGCATCCGGCGGGCCATCAGCGCCGCGATGCAGCTGTTCGTGTCCCCCAGCACCAGCAACGCGTCCGGTCGCAGCTCGGCGATGGCCGTCTCCACCCCGACCAGCACCCCGCCGAGCACCCGGCCCAACGACGCGGTGTCCACGTGCAGGAACCGGTCGGGCGGGCGCAGCCGCAGGTCGGTGAAGAACACGTCCGACAGGGCGGGGTCCCAGTTCTGCCCGGTGTGGACCAGCACGTGGTCCACCGTCCGGTCCAACCGGTCGAGCACGCGGGACAGCCGGATGATCTCCGGCCGGGTGCCCACCACAGTCATGACCCGGGTCACCCGGTCACCTCCCGATCCTGCCGCGGGGCGGCCCTTCGCGATTCCGTCTCACCCACCGGTGGCCGGGAAGCCGACAGTCTCCCGGTAGGTGTCCGGCCGGTCCGGGTCGAAGATCCCGTCCGTCCAGAACAGCGTCAGCAGCTCGTCGCCGCCGGTGTTGGTGATGTCGTGCGCCCACATGGTGGGCATGTCCACCACCACCGGGTCGGCCCCGTCGACCGGGAAGCGGACCACCTCGTCGTGCCCGATCCGGCGCAGGGCGATCTCGGCCGTGCCGCGCAGGACGACGAACCGCTCCACCTTCGCCAGGTGGAAGTGCTCGCCGCGGGTGACGCCGGGGCGGGTGGTGGAGCAGAACGTCTGGCCGGCGCCGCCGTGCGCCTTGACGGTCTCGACCAGCACGCCGCGCTGGTCGGCGCGGCGCGGCAGCGGCATCGGGTAGCGCGCCGGGAACAGGTGCGACCGGTAGGTGTTGAACAGGCGGACGTCGTGCCGGTCGAGCAGCGGCGGGAGCTCCGCCCGGCGGTAGGTGGCCGCGTACCCGGTCAGCCGCTCGGCGAGCGCGCGCACGCCGGTCCGCAGCGCCGGCATCCCGGCGTCCCAGACGCCGGCCGGGGGCGCGTCGAGCAGCCGGGCCGCCGCGTCCGTGACGTGTACCAGGTGCAGCTCGCGGTCCTCGCGCACCTCGGGCTCCCCGCCGTCGGCGAGGACCCGGCAGAACGTGGCGGTGACCGAGTTGTAGAAGGGGCGGCCGTGCTCCCCGTACAGGTGGGGCAGGCGCACGTCGACGACCTGGCTGCCGGCGGCGGCGTCGGCCAGGATCGCGGCGGCGGTCGCCTTCGAGTCGCCGTAGGGCGTGCCGTTGCCGGCCTGCGTCGAGTTGGCGAAGACGACGGTCTTCGGCGGCTCGGGGCAGCGCCGCAGGCCCCGGGCGAGCGCCTCGGCCAGCGCGACGTTGCCGGCGGCCACGTCGGCCGGGTCGCCGCGGTTGACGCCGGCCAGGTGCAGGACCCGGTCCACGCCGCGCAGCCGGGCGGCGACCGCCGCCGGGTCGGCCAGGTCGGCGCGGTCGACGACCGCCGGCTCGGGCCAGCCGAGCGCGCGGACGAGGACCCGCACGTGCCAGCCGAGGAAGCCGCCGGCGCCGGTGAGCGCGACCCTCACGGGACCAGCGCCGGGTCGCGTGCGGCCAGCTCCGCGCGGATCTCCGGCAGCGTCCGCAGCAGCTCCACGATCTCCGGTACGTCCAGCCGGCGCGCGTTGGCGGAGGTGAAGTCCTGCTGGCCGGGGCCGCCCAGCTCGCCCTCGGTCACGTAGAGCGCGTAGTTGAGGTCGCGGGCGTCGACGGGCACCCGGTAGAAGTCGCCGAAGTCGTCGGCCTGGGCCAGTTCCTCGCGGCTGGCCAGCGTCTCGTCCCGCTTCTCACCGTGCCGCACGCCGATCACCTGGTACTTCGCGGGGACGTCGAACAGCTGGCACAGCGCGGTGACGAGATCGCCGATCGTGCAGGCGGCGGCCTTGCGGATGAAGATGTCGCCGGCCCGGGCGTTGGCGAACGCGTGCTCGACCAGTTCGACGGAGTCGGCCAGGGACATCAGGAACCGGGTCATGCCGGGGTCGGTCACGGTCGGCACGGCGCCGGCCTTGAGCTGCTCGACGAACAGCGGGATGACCGAGCCCCGGGAGTACATGACGTTGCCGTACCGGACGCAGGAGACGACGGTGCCGCTGCGCGGGTTGTTCCGCGCGTGCGCCTGGGCCACCTTCTCCATCATGGCCTTGCTCATGCCCATGGCGTTGATCGGGTAGACGGCCTTGTCGGTGCTGAGCACGACGACCGAGCCGACGCCGTTGCGCTGGGCGGCCTCGACGACGTTCGCGCTGCCCAGCACGTTGGTGCGGACCGCCTCCAGGGGGAAGAACTCGCAGGAGGGCACCTGCTTGAGGGCCGCGGCGTGGAAGATGAAGTCCACCTCCCGCGTCGCGCGGGCCACGGTGTCGAAGTCCCGCACGTCGCCGACGTGGTAGCGGACCCGGTCGTCGCCGAGCGCCCGGCGCATGGCGTCCTGCTTGGCCTCGTCCCGGCTGAGCACCCGCACCTCCGCCACGCCCCGGTCGAGCAGCCGCCGGGTCATCGTCTGGCCGAAGGAGCCCGTTCCCCCCGTTATCAGAACCCGTCGCCCCTCGGTCGAAGATGTCATCAGCAGCCCCCGTTCATCCGTGGATCGCCCACCGGATCGTTCCTCCTGGCACCCGGATCAACGACGGACCACGCAGAAGGGGCACGCAAAACGGACTAACCCACCGAAACATGGATGTTTTCTGCCCGGTTGTCGGGGCGCAACGCCTCGAAGAACTCGCCCAGCGGACCGGCGTACACCCGGAAGTCGAACGACTCCAGCGCGCGGGCCCGGGCGGCGGCCCGCATCCGGCGCCGGTCGGTAGGCGTCAGCAGGAGCGCGCGCCCCAGGGTCTCGGCGAGGGCGTCGACCGAGTGGTCCCGGCAGACCAGCCCCTCGACGCCGTCGCGCAGGTAGCTGCCCAGGTCGCTGGTGAGGTTGGCGATGACCGGGGTGCCGTTCGCCACGCTCTCGCAGAACTTCGTGGGGAAGCCCGCGCGGGTGAACCGCTCCTGCGCCCGGACCAGCACGCTGAAGTCGGCGGCCTGGAGGACGGACGAGACCTGCTGCTGCGCCAGCCGGCCCAGCACCCGCACCCCCTGCGGGATCGGGCCGCCGCCGAGCATCCGGCGCACGTCCTCGGGGCCCGGCCCGACGATCCGCAGCTCCACCCGGCCGCCGCCGGCGTTGACCCGGTCCACCGCCCGCACGAGCGTGTCGACCAGGTCCTTGCGGCCCGGCGATCCCGCGTAGACCACCCGGAGCCCGCCCCCACCGGCGTCGTCCCGGCCGGCGGACACCGCCAGCCCCCGCACGTCCAGCGTCGGCGGGACCTGGAGCACGGGCAGCCCCCGCCGCCGGTAGTAGTCGCCCAGGAAGGAGCTGATCGCGATGACGCCGTCGCACCGCGGGTAGTGGTAGCGCCGGGCGAGCTGGCTGCTGAGGTAGAGGGGACCGAGGGCGCCCCCCGGCACCTGCCGCGGGCCGTACCAGTCGACGACGTCGGCGACCAGCGGGATCCGGTGCCGGCGACACCAGCGACGCAGGTGCGCGGCGTACGGGGCGTCGCCGCCGTACAGCACCACGTGGGACGGCCTGGTCGGCTGGGCGTCGAGCCAGCGCACCGTGCGCGCGCCCCAGCGCAGCAGCCAGTGGACGGACTTGGCCAGCCTCCCCGCCCCGTCCGGCGGTATCTCACCGGCGCCGACGTGGCGCACCGAACCCGGCCCGTCGAGCTCGGGCAGCCCGGTGAGCTCCGGGCCGTGCTCGCCGCTGACCACGACGACGTGGCGCCCGGCCGCCGCGAGGCCGCCGGCCTGCCCGTACACCCGCCGGGAGCTGGCCTGCCCCCACGGGAAGAGGAACGGGCCGACGTACGCCACCCAGTCGTTCCGTACGGACTTCTCCACCCGACTCCCCCTGTCGCCTGCGCGAAACGGCCCCGGCACCGGGCTCAACGAACGCCCGGATGGCCGGACACGCCCACCGGCTCGCCGCCGTCCCGCCCCGGTACGGCCGGCGAGGCGTACCGCGCCAGGGCCCGGCGGTAGCCGAGCAGCCCGGCCGGCAGGACCGTGAACGCGTAGCAGGCGACCCCCACGAACGGGATGGCCGTGAGCCCGTACGCGGTTGCGCCGTACCACTTGCCGGGCACCGAGAGCCCGAGGTAGACCACCAGCCCGACCAGTTGGGGACGGACCACGCCGGCGGCGTTCTGCACCATCATCAGCGGGGAGAACCCGCTCAGCAGCAGCCACCACAGCGCGAGGCCGACCAGCAGCCACCGGTCCCCGCCCAGCGGATACGGCAGCCAGGCAGCGAAGAGGCGGTCGCCGAAGGCCACGAGGGCGGTGGACGGAAGCAGGATGCTGACGATCGACAGGAGTGTCATCCGGCGCGCCGTCCGGCGGACCCAGGCCACGTCCCCGCGGGCCAACGCCTCGCCGTTGGCCGCCCAGAGCGGCATGTTCACCATCACCATGAGCCCGCCGAGCTGCATCATGAGCTTGGCCGGGATCGCGAAGGCGGTGGTGCTCGCCAACCCGAGGGTGTGCGCGATGATCAGGTTGTCCACGTTGTTGGCCACCGCCATCACGATGGTCACCGCGAAGAAGAGCCCGCTGATCCGCAGCAGCCCGCCGGCGAGCCGGCGGTCGACGGCGGACGGTCGTGGCCGCAGCTGCGGCATCCGCCACCAGTAGACCCACACCGTGTTGACGACGGTCACCAGCAGCGGCGCCGCCGCCATGACGGCGACGACCGCGACGGGCGGCAGCCCGGCACCGACGACGAGCAGGACCAGGGGCAGGGTGACCAGCGAGCCCACCGCCAGCCAGACGTTGCTCTGCCCCACCTGCTGGTACGCGTACTGCACCCGGTTGACCAGGGACAACGGGATGTTCACCACGAAGGCGGTCAGCCAGACCAGCACCATCGCCCTGGTCTCGGCCGGCGTCAGCTCGTCCGTCACGTTGAAGACCGCCGACCAGGGCACCACCGGCGACACCGACCAGAGCAGGGCGCAGGCCACCGCGGCGAGCGTGCCCAGCAGGCAGTAGGCGGTCGAGACGTAGCTGCGGGCGCGAGCGGTGTCGCCGGTGGCGTAGCAGCCCGCCAACTTCGTCATCAGCCCGGTGCCGAGTCCCAGGTCGGCGAACGCGGCCATGGCCGTCAGCGCGACCACCGACATCCAGAGGCCGTACCGTTGCGGCCCCAGGTACGACAGGGTGACCGGGATGAGGACGAGCGGGACGACCTGACCCACGCCCCGGCTCAGGACGGCGGTGAGGATCCCGGTCGCGAGCCGCCGGCTGCGGGAGGCGCCCGCATCGCCGGGCGGACCCGCCGGCCGGTCCGGGGCGGGCGGCGCCGCCGGGACGCGGACGGCCCCGGCGAGACCCGGCTCCGCGCGGGACATCGCGCCGGTCAGCGGTCGGCCAGGACGCGGCCGGCGTACCAGTCGACCGTCGCGGCCAGGCCGGCGCGCAGCGGGTACGGGCACGCCGTCGGGAACAGCTCCCGCAGCCGCGCGCAGTCGGCCTGCGAGTCGCGGACGTCCCCCGGCCGGGGCGGGCCGTGGACGATCGGCAGGTGCCGGCCGAGCACGGCCTCCAGCTCGGCGATGAGGTCCAGCAGGGAGACCCGCGCGCCGAAGGCGAGGTTCACGGTGTCCGGCGCGGCCACCCGGCGCAGGATCGCGTCGACGATCACCGAGGTCACGCTGCCGACGTAGGTGAAGTCGCGGGTCTGCTGGCCGTCACCGTGGACCTGCAACGGCCGGCCGGCCAGCGCGGCACTGACGAACCGGGGCACCACCGCCGCGTACGCGTGGTCGGCCGCCTGCCGCGGCCCGAAGACGTTGAAGAACCGCAGCGGCAGCACCCGCATGTCGTAGCAGGCGGCGTACGCGTTGGCGTACGCCTCGGTGGCCAGCTTGGACACCGCGTACGGGCTGACGGGCATGGGCCGCAACGTCTCCCGGCGCGGCAGCACGGGGTTGGCGCCGTAGACCGAGGACGAGGAGGCCACGACGACGTGGGGCACGGCGTGCCGGCGGGCCGCCTCCAGCACGGTCAGCGTGCCGGTGGCGTTGGCGTGGTGGCTGCGCAGCGGGTCGTCGATGGACCGGGGCACCGAGCCGAGGGCGCCCAGGTGGACCACGCTGGCCGCCCCGGGCACCGCCTCGTCGAGCAGGTCGGGGTCGAGGACGGTGCCGGTCAGCAGCTGGGCGGGCACGTCCAGCAGGTTGTCCAGCGACCCCGTGGAGAGGTCGTCCACGACGACGATCTCCCGTACCCCGGGGGTCTCGGCCAGGACCCGGACCAGGTTGGCGCCGATGAAGCCGGCCCCGCCGGTCACCACGATCTTCACGACTGCTCCCGTCCGTGGCTCCGCACGCCCTCGGGCCCGCCCGGCGCGACGTGGTGTGGCGTGGCGGCCCGCCAGGCCCGGTACCAGTCGAGCGTCTGCCGGACCCCCTCCTCCAGCGGCACGCTCGGCTCGAAGCCGGTCAGCCGCCGCAGCCGGCTCAGGTCCGGGCAGCGGCGCTGCACCGAGCGGGCCGGCGCCGGCAGGTGCCGCACGTCCGGCGCGACGCCGGCCAGGCGGAGCACCAGCTTGGCGAGGTCGGCGATGTTGGTCTGTTCGCTGTCGTCGCCGATGTGCACGATCTGGTCGTCCGCCGCCGGGGTGGCCATCAGCCGGACCACCGCCTCGACCGCGTCGGCCACGTGGCAGAACGCGCGGAACTGGTCCGCCCCCCAGATCCGGAAGGGGTTCTCGCCGGCCAGCGCCCGCAGGATCATCTCCGGGATCACGTGGTCCGTGCCCATCCGGGGGCCGTAGACGTTGTGGAAGCGGCCGACCACCACGGGGCAGCCCTTGGCGCGGGCCCCGTGCAGCAGCAGCGCCTCGCCGGCCAGCTTGCTGATCGCGTACGCCAGCCGGGGCGAGGCCACGTCGGCGATCGTGACGGCCACCTCCTCGGGGGTCGGCACGGGCACCAGCCCGGCGTCCACCCCGCCGGCGTACACCTCGCTGGTGGAGCTGAAGAACACCTTGGGGCCGGGGTGCAGCCAGTCCACCAGGTGCGCGGCGGTGAGCGTGTTGACCCGCAGCACTCGGGCCGGGTCGGCCTCGACGTTGCGTACCCCGACCACCGCGGCGAGCAGGTACACCTGGTCGACGTCGCGGGGCAGCGCCGGCCACGCCCGCGGCGCGGTCAGGTCGGCCGACACCACGTCCACGGCCGGCGAGTGCCGCAGGGCACCCAGCCGCTCGTCGTCGCGTCCGCGCGAGAAGTCGTCGACGACGGTCACCCGGTGACCGTCGGCGACGAGCCGCTCGACCAGGTGCAGTCCGATGAACCCGGCCCCGCCGAGCACCAGCGCCCGCATCAGGCCGGCACCGTCGCGCTCGACGCGTCCCGGCGCGCCGGCGGCGCGGGTGGCCCGGCGTCGGCCGGCAGGTAACCGATGCCGGCGTACCGCACGCCGGCCGCCCGGATCTCCGCCTCGTCCAGGATCCGCCAGGAGTCGAAGACCAGCCGCACGCCCGTGCCGCGCAGCATGGCGCCGACCGGAAGCGCCCGGTAGTCCGGGTGGTCGTTGAGGACCAGCACGGCGTCGGCCTCCGCGAAGGCCTTGTCCAGGCTGGTGGGGACGCCACCGTGCCGCTGGATCACCTCGTCCGTCACCATCGGGTCGTGCCCCAGCACCACCAGCCCGGCGTCGGCGAGGATCGGCAGCATCGTGGTGACGGGGGTGCCGCGCATGTCGTCGGTGGGGGGCCAGCCCTTGTACGCCCAGCCGAGCACCGCCAGCCGCGCGCCGCGCGCCTCGCCACGCTCCTGCCGCAGCAGCTCGACCACCCGGCGGGCGACGTGCGCGGGGAGGTGCTCGTTGAGCCGCCGCGCGGCCCCGACCAGGAACGGCGGGCGTTCCCCGGCGCTCTCCACCATCAGGTACGGGTCCTTCGACAGGCAGCCGCCGCCGACGTACCCGGGACGGCTGAGGTCGGGCCGGGGGTAGTCGAGGTTGGCGGCCCGGATGACCTCCAGCGGGTCCAGGCGGTGCGCCTCGGCGATGAGCGCCAGCTCGTTGCCGTACGAGTAGATCAGGTCGGTGTGGCAGTTGTTGGCGAGCTTCACCAGCTCCGCGGCCTCCAGGCTGGACACGGGGACGAGCTGCCGCGCCAGTCCGCCGAAGAACTCCAGGCCGGCCCGCAGGCTCGCCTCGTCCAGCCCGCCGACGACCTGCGGCAGCTCGACCAGCTCACGCAGCGCCTGCCCCTGGATGGTGCGCTCGGGCGCCATGACCAGCCGGACGTCGTCGCCCCAGGCCGCTGCGAGGGGCGGCAGCACCACACCTCGGCTGGTGCCGACGGGCACGGTGCTGCGTACCACCACCAGGGTCCCGGGCCGGCACCCGGCGGCCACCGCCTCGGCGGCGGCGGCCAGGTTCTCCAGCCGCGCCCGGTGGCTGGCCGGGTCGACGGGGGTGGAGACGCACAGCACGACGGCGTCGAGGTCGGCCGGCAGGCTGTCGGCGACGAGGAGCGACCGGCCGACCTGGCGCGCGAGCACCTCGTCGATGCCGGGCTCGAAGATGTGCGGCCGGCCCGCCCGCAGCGTCTCGCGGACGGCCGGTTGGGTGTCGACGCCGTGCACCTGGTAACCCTGGTCGGCCAGCGCCGCGGCGAGGGTCACGCCGACGTAGCCGAGCCCGACGACCCCGATCTTCTGGTACAACGTCTACTCCTTCGGCAGCGGTGCGTGGGCGGGGCCGGTGGCCTCGCTCCAGATGGCTTTGACGGTGTCGGCGAGGTCGTACGACGGCGCCCAGCCGAGGGCCCGCGCGGCCGACGAGACGTCGGCGCACATCCACGGCACGTCGGCCGTGCGGGCCGCGCCCGGCGCCGGCGCGGCCTCGGTGACGGCCCCGGAGAACCCGGCGACGGCGGCGAGCATCCGCACCGCCTCCCGGATCCGCACGGCGGATCCGCTGCCGACGTTGAGGACCGGGTCGGGCACCGACGGCAGCCGCACGGCGGCGCGCACCGCGAGCGCCACGTCCCGGACGTCCACGAGGTCCCGGTACGCGTCGAGCGGGCCGAGGGCGATCTCGGGGCCGCCCCGCGCGAGCGCGTCGCGCAGCAGCCGGGCGGCCCGGCCCAGCACGCTCTCCTCCGGCAGACCCGGACCGATCGGGTTGAACACCCTCAGCACCACCGCGTCCAGCCGGCCGGCGGCGACCGCCAGTTCCACCAACCGGGTGGCGCTCAGGTGGCTCAGGCCGTAGCCGCCGACCGGCTCGGCGGGATCGCTCTCCCGGACCGGCCGGCCGTACGGCGGTCGCCCGTACTCGCCGGCGGAGCCGAGCCGGACCAGCCGGGCCCTGGGCGCGGCCAGCGCGACCGCCTCGACGAGCTTCGCGGTCACCAGGGTGTGCGCGCGGACGAGTTCGTGGTCGCTGCCGCCCAACCGGCCGGTGCAGTTGACCACCGCCGTGGGCCGGGCCTGCCGGACGAGCGCGGCGAGGTCGGGCAGCGCGACGTCCACCAGGTCGCACTCGGCACGGCGCGGGCAGACGAGGGTCGCCTCACCGGCGAGGGCCGCCCGGACGTGCCGGCCCAGGAAGCCGGAGCCGCCGAAGAGCAGGACCCGACTCATGCCGGGGTCCGTACCGACGCGGGCAGCAGGATCGGCCGCAGCGCCTCGAAGGTCCGGTTGGCCTCGTCGTAGTCCTCGGGCCGGCCGATGTCGAGCCAGTGCCCCTCGAACGGGTAGTCGGCGGGGTACTGGCCCTGGCCGATGAGGTCGAGCATCAGCTCGTCGAAGCCGAAGGCCCGGCCGACCGGATAGGACGCGATGGTCTTGGTGGACAGCCCGTAGACCCCCATGCTGACCCGGTAGTCGAGGGTCGGTTTCTCGGTGAACTCGACCACCCGCCCGTCGGCCACGGAGAGCACGCCGAAGTCGATCCGTACGCTGCGCCGGAAGGTGGCCACGGTCACCGGCGCGCCGGACGCCACGTGGGTGCGCAGCAGGTCGGCGTAGTCCAGATTGGTGAGAATGTCGCCGTTCATCACGAGGAAGTGCTCGGGCAGCCTGTCGCGGAGCCCGAACAGCGGCCCGACGGTCGACAGCGGGACGCGTTCCTCGGTGTAGTCGACCCGCAGCCCGAAGCGTCGGCCGTCGCCGACGAAGGCCCGGATGAGCGATCCCAGGTGGTTGATCGCCAGCGTGGCGTGGGTGAACCCGCACGCGGCGAGCTGGTGCAGGACGATCTCGAGAATCGCGTAGCTGTCCCCGATCGGCACCAACGGTTTCGGCAGCGCGGTGGTGTACGGCCGCAGGCGGGTGCCCAGGCCGCCTGCCATGATCACGACGTGCATGTCGCACCGATCGGGCCGGCACCGCCGGTGGCCACGGTTTCCAACGTCGCTCCCATCCATGGGGTTGCCGGTTCTGTCCCCAGGCGCATCGCCTGCAACAGGACTAACGGGCACAATCGACGTTAGTTATGCCAAATGTCCGACTTCCCGGGCGGCCGGAAGCTGCCCGGACCGGCGGCGGTCCAGGGGCGGCGGCCGGTCAGGCCTGCTTGAGCACCTGCGTCACCAGCTCGCGGGCCTCGTCCTGGATGCGGGCCAGGTGCTCCGGGCCCTGGAACGACTCCGCGTAGATCTTGTACACGTCCTCGGTGCCGGAGGGGCGCGCGGCGAACCAGCCGGAGGCGGTGCTCACCTTGAGCCCGCCGATCGGGGCGCCGTTGCCCGGCGCCGTGGTCAGGGTCGCGGTGATCGGCTCGCCCGCCAGCTCGGTCGCGGTCACCTGCTCCGGGGAGAGCCTGCCCAGCACGGCCTTCTCCGCCCGGCTGGCCGGGGCGTCGATCCGGGCGTACGCGGGGGCGCCGAACCGCTCGGCCAGGTCCGTCCAGTGCTGGCTCGGTGTCCGCCCGGTGGTCGCGACGATCTCCGCGGCGAGCAGGCAGAGCAGGATGCCGTCCTTGTCGGTGGTCCAGACGCCGCCGTCGCGACGCAGGAAGGACGCCCCGGCGCTCTCCTCGCCGCCGAAGCCCACCGTGCCGTCGAGCAGGCCCGGCACGAACCACTTGAACCCGACCGGCACCTCCAGCAGCGGCCGGCCGAGGTCGGCGGCCACCCGGTCGATCATCGAACTGGAGACCAGGGTCTTGCCCACCGCGGCGGCCGGGCCCCACCGGTCGCGGGTGCGGAACAGGTGCGCGATGGCCACCGCGAGGTAGTGGTTCGGGTTCATCAGGCCCCCGTCGGGGGTGACGATGCCGTGCCGGTCGGCGTCGGCGTCGTTGCCGGTCGAGACCTGGTAGTCGGCGCGGGCCGCGATCAGCGACGCCATCGCGTTCGGCGAGGAGCAGTCCATCCGGATCCGGCCGTCGCCGTCGAGCGTCATGAAGCGCCAGGTCGGGTCGACCGTCGGGTTGATCACCGTGAGGTCGAGCCGGTGCCGGTCGGCGATCTCCCCCCAGTACGCCACGCTGGCCCCGCCGAGCGGGTCCGCGCCGACGCGCACCCCGGCGGCCCGGACCGCGTCGAGGTCGACGGCGGCGGGCAGGTCGTCGACGTACCGGCCGAGGAAGTCGTACCCGCCGGTGGTGTCGGCGGCGCGGGCCCGCGCGTACGGGATCCGCCGCACCTCCGTCAGCCCGCCGGCCAGGATCGCGTTGGCCCGGTCCTGGATCCACCTCGTGACGTCGGTGTCGGCCGGCCCGCCGTGGGTCGGGTTGTACTTGAACCCGCCGTCCTCCGGCGGGTTGTGCGACGGGGTGATCACGATGCCGTCGGCCAGCCCCCGGGTGCGCCCCCGGTTGTGCGCCAGGATGGCGTGCGACACGGCCGGGGTGGGGGTGTAGCCGTCCCGGCTGTCCAGCAGCACGGTGACGTCGTTGGCGGCGAGCACCTCCAGCGCGTCGACGGCCGCCGGGGCGGACAGGGCGTGGGTGTCCCGGCCGAGGAACAGCGGCCCGTCCAGCCCCCGCTCCCGCCGGTAGTCGCACAGCGCCTGCGTGACGGCGAGGATGTGGTCGGAGTTGAACGCGTTGCGCAGGCTCGACCCCCGGTGGCCGGACGTGCCGAAGGAGACCTGCTGCGCCGGGTCGGCCGGGTCGGGGTGCTCGGCGTAGTAGGCGGTGACCAGGCGGGGCACGTCGACCAGGTCGGCGGGCTCGGCGGGCTGGCCGGCACGGGGGTGGGCCACTGCTACAACCTCCAGGGACGGTACGGACCCTCACTCTTTCCCGGCGACGCCGGTGTCACACGTGGCTCAACGCTCCACGCGCTGCCCCTTGCCGATCACCACGATCCCGTTGTCGGAGACCGTGTACCGCTGCCGGTCCCGCTCGAGGTCGACGCCGATCTCGGCGCCCTCCGGCACGTAGACGTTCTTGTCGAGGATCGCCCGGCGGACCACGGCGTGCCGGCCGATCTCGACGCCCTCCATGAGCACCGCGCCGTCGACGTGCGCCCACGAGTGGACCCGGACCTTCGGCGAGACGACCGAGTTCTCCACCAGCGACCCGGAGATCACGGCGCCGGGCGAGATCATCGAGCCGACGGCCCGGCCGACCCGCTCGCCCCACTGGTGCACGAACTTCGCCGGCGGGTACGGCGGCTGCTCGGTGTAGATCGGCCACTCGAAGTTGTAGAGGTTGAACACCGGGTGCACGTTGATCAGGTCCATGTGCGCGTCGTAGAACGAGTCGAGCGTCCCCACGTCCCGCCAGTAGCCGCGGTCGCGGTCGGTGCTGCCCGGCACCTCGTTGTCGCGGAAGTCGTAGACGTTGGCCTCGCCCCGCTCGACCAGCATCGGAATGATGCTGCCGCCCATGTCGTGCTTGCTGGTCTTGTCCTCCGCGTCGCGCTCGACCGCCTCGCACAGCGCCTTCGTGGTGAACACGTAGTTGCCCATCGACGCGTAGATCTGGTCCGGGGCGTCCGGCAGGCCGACGGCGTCGGTGGGCTTCTCGCGGAACGCCCGGATGCGCCGGCCGTCCTCGGCGACCTCGATGACGCCGAACTGGTCGGCCGTCGACAGCGGCTGCCGGATGCCCGCGACGGTCACCCCCGCGCCGGAGGCGATGTGGTCGTCCACCATCTGCCGCGGGTCCATCCGGTAGATGTGGTCGGCGCCGAAGACGATCACGTAGTCCGGCTGCTCGTCGTTGATCAGGTTGAAGCTCTGGTAGATCGCGTCGGCGGAGCCGGCGAACCACCACGGGCCGCGGCGCTGCTGGGCCGGCACCGGCGTGACGTAGTTGCCGAGCAGCGTCGACATCCGCCAGGTCTTGGTGATGTGCCGGTCCAGCGAGTGGGACTTGTACTGGGTCAGCACGACGATCTTCAGGAAGCCGGCGTTGGCGAGATTGGACAGCACGAAGTCGACCATCCGGTACATCCCGCCGAACGGCACGGCCGGCTTGGCCCGGTCAGTCGTGAGCGGCATCAGGCGCTTGCCCTCCCCGCCGGCAAGCACGATCGCGAGCACCTTGTCAGCCATGCTCAGACGCTATCCACCCGGGCCCGACTTCACCACTCGGACGGGCACAGTCGCGTGCCGGGTGCGCGGCGGGCTTCTGCACTAGGGTGCCGGGCATGACCGAGTCCGCACCGCTGCGCGTCGACCTGCTGACCCGCGAGTACCCGCCGGAGGTCTACGGCGGGGCCGGCGTGCACGTCGAGTACCTCGCCCGGGAGCTGCGCCGGCTCGCCGACGTACGGGTGCACTGCTTCGGGGCGCCGCGCGCCGAGCCGGGCGTCACCGCCTACGCCGAGCCGCCCGGCCTGGCCGGCGCGAACGCCGCGCTGCGCACGATGGGCGCCGACCTGGAGATGGCCGCCGGCTGCGCCGGCACCGACGTGGTGCACAGCCACACCTGGTACGCGAACCTGGCCGGGCACACCGCGAAGCTGCTGCACGGGGTGCCGCACGTGGTCACCGTGCACAGCCTGGAGCCGCTGCGGCCGTGGAAGGCCGAGCAGCTCGGCGGCGGGTACGCGCTGTCGTCCTGGTGCGAGCGCACCGCCGTGGAGGCGGCCGACGCGGTGATCGCGGTCAGCGCGGGGATGCGCGCCGACGTGCTGACGGCGTACCCGGCGGTCGGCCCCGACCGGGTCCGGGTCGTGCACAACGGCATCGACACCGCGCAGTACGCCCCCGACCCGGCCACGGACGTGCTGGACCGGCTCGGCGTCGACCCGTCCCGCCCGAGCGTCGTGTACGTCGGCCGGATCACCCGCCAGAAGGGCCTGCCGTACCTGCTGCGGGCGGCCCGGGAGCTGCCGGCCGACGCCCAGCTCGTGCTGCTGGCCGGCGCGCCGGACACCCCGGAGATCGCCGCCGAGGTGGAGGGCCTGGTGGCCGAGCTGCGGGCCAACCGTTCCGGGGTGGTCTGGGTGGCCGAGATGTTGCCCAAGCACGAGGTCATCCAGGTGCTCACCCACGCCACGGTCTTCGTCTGCCCCTCCGTCTACGAGCCGATGGGCATCGTCAACCTGGAGGCGATGGCCTGCGAGACGGCGGTGGTGGCCACCGCCACCGGCGGCATCCCCGAGGTCGTCGCCGACGGCGAGACGGGCCTGCTGGTCCCGATCGAGCAGGCCACCGACGGCAGCGGCCGGCCGCTGCACCCGGAACGCTTCGTGGCCGACCTGGCGGCCCGGCTCAACGAGCTGCTGGCCGACCCGGCGCGGTCGGCCGAGTTCGGCCGGGCGGGGCGGCAGCGGGCGGTCGAGCACTTCTCCTGGGACGCCATCGCCACGCGGACCCTGGAGGTGTACCGGTCGGTCGGCGCCGCCGGCTGACGCCGCGCCGGCCGTCCCGCGTCAGCCCTCAGGCGTGATCAGTGAGAGCCTGGGGAAGTACGTGCGGTACCGCGCGCCGTCGCGCGTGAGCAGCCGATACCCGCAGACGGCGGCGTGCGCTCCGATGTAGAAGTCCGCGATCGGCGACCGCTTGGTGCCGCCCTGCCCGCGATACCTGGCGTACGCCTTGCCGGCGAGGAAGCCGGCCGGGTAGGGAAGCTCCTCGCGGAGAAAGTCCCCGGCCGGTAGCGCCTCGTCGAGTTCCTCGATACCGGCGAACCGCACCGACACCTCGGCGTAGACGATCGGGTTGATCACCAGGACGCCCGTATCCCGCGCGGCGGCGAGCGCGTCGCCCGACCAGCCGGCCCATCGCGGATCTTCGGTGAGGATGTCCAGGAGCACGTTGGTGTCGACCAGGGTCGTGGCGGTGTCGGCATCCCGCTCCGCCACGGCGCGGAGGCGGTCATTCGCCACGCAGCAGCTCCATCAGCTCGTCGGTGGACATACCTTCGGTCTGCTTGGCGCCACCGCGGCCGCGCATGTGACGCACCAGGCGCTGCCCCCTGCTTTCGGCCCCGCTCACTTGCACGATTCGCAGCGCGCCGCCTTCCTCCACCACATCGACCTCGTCGCCTTCGTGCAGCCCGTACCGCGCACGCAGGGCGGCCGGGATGGTCACCTGCCCCTTGCTGTTCAGCTTCATCGCGCCTCCCTGATACGTAATACAGATGATACGTGTCGACGGGCACACGGATGCACTCCGCCCCGGGTCTGGGCAGCGGTGATGCGGTCACGAATTTCGATGCGTGCGCACGGTAGGAGTCTTCGGCACAGCACGGGAGCGGTGCAAGACTTCGGTTCGTCGACCCCGCAGCCGAGCGCGAAGCGATCTCGCGCAGTACGTTGAACCGGTGACCGGACGGTTCCCGATCGAAGACGTGACCCCCGTCGTCTCCTGCGGTCGCTACCCCGCGAAGGCGGTGGTGGGCGAGCTGGTGCCGGTGTCGGCGCGCGCCTACCGGGAGGGCCACGACGCCCTCGGCTGCAACGTCGTCTGGCTGGGCCCGGACGGCCGGGCGCGCCCGTTCACCCGGATGCGCCCCGGCGAGCCCGGCCAGGACCGCTGGCACGCCACGATCCGTCCCGACGCGGTCGGCGAGTGGACCTTCGCCGTGGAGGCGTTCGACGACCCGTACCTGACCTGGCAGAGCGCGGTGACGAAGAAGATCGCCGCCGGGCAGGGGCCGGCGGAGCTGGCCAACGACCTGGCCGAGGGCGTCCGGGTGCTGACCGCCGCCCTGGAGCTGGTCCCGGCCGCCGACGCCGACCGGGTACGCGCGGCCGTGGCGGCGCTGGCCGACGAGCGCAGACCCCCGCAGGAGCGGGTCGCCCCGGCGCTCGCCCTCGCCGACCTGCTCTGGGAGCATCCGGTGCGCGCGCTGGTCACCACCGGCGAGCAGCGCCGGCTCTGGGTGGACCGCCCCCGGGCGCTCTTCTCCGCCTGGTACGAGTTCTTCCCCCGCTCGGAGGGGGCGATCCCGGCGACCGTCGACGCGCCCGCGCGCTCCGGCACCTTCGCCACCGCCATCCAGCGGCTGCCGGGGGTCGCCGCGATGGGCTTCGACGTGCTCTACCTGCCCCCGATCCACCCGATCGGCCGGGTCAACCGCAAGGGCCGCAACAACGCGCTCACCGCCGGGCCGGACGACGTCGGCTCGCCCTGGGCGATCGGGGCGGCCGAGGGCGGCCACGACGCCATCCACCCCGACCTGGGCACGGCGGAGGACTTCCGGGACTTCGTGGCCGCCGCCGCCGAGCAGGGCCTGGAGGTGGCGATGGACCTGGCGTTGCAGTGCGCCCCGGACCACCCCTGGGTGACCGAGCACCCCGAGTGGTTCACCACCCGGGCCGACGGCAGCATCGCGTACGCGGAGAACCCGCCGAAGAAGTACCAGGACATCTACCCGCTGAACTTCGACAACGACCCGGAGGGCATCCGGGCGGAGATCCTGCGGGTGGTGCTGCACTGGGTCGGCGAGGGGATCCGGATCTTCCGGGTCGACAACCCGCACACCAAGCCGCTCGACTTCTGGCACTGGCTGATCGGGGAGGTCAAGAAGGTCGAGCCGGACGTGCTGTTCCTGGCCGAGGCGTTCACCCGGCCGGCCGTCATGCACGGCCTCGGCAAGATCGGCTTCACCCAGTCGTACACGTACTTCACCTGGCGCACGAGCGCGGCCGAGATGCGGGCGTACTGCCTGGAGCTGGTCGCCGCGGCCGACTACATGCGCCCGAACTTCTGGCCGAACACGCCGGACATCCTGCACGAGTCCCTCCAGCACGGCGGCCCGCCGATGTTCAAGATCCGGGCGGTGCTGGCCGCGCTGCTCTCCCCCTCCTGGGGCATGTACGCCGGCTTCGAGCTGTTCGAGCACGAGGCCCGCCCCGGCGCGGAGGAGTACCTGGACAACGAGAAGTACGAGCTGCGCCCCCGCGACTGGGCCGGCGCGCAGGAGCAGGGGCGGTCGCTGGCCCCGTTCGTCGCCACCCTCAACCGGGTGCGGCGCGAGAACCCGGCCCTGCACCGGCTGCGCAACCTGGTCTTCCACGAGATCGACAACCCGGCGCTGCTGTGCTGGTCCAAGCGCGACCCGGACACCGGCAACACGGTGCTCGTGGTCTGCTCGTTCGACTCTCGCACCGTGCAATGGGGCAACACCACGCTGGACATGCCGGCGCTCGGCCTCGACTGGCACGAACGGTTCACCGTGTACGACGAGCTGACCGGCGCCAGCTACGACTGGGGGCAGCGCAACGCGGTCCGGCTCGATCCGTACCTGCAACCCGCGCACGTGTTCACCCTGCCCCGGCAGTCTTCCCCGCCCAGCACCCCGACCGCCCCGACCTTCGCGGCCGGAAAGGACGACGAACTGTGGACGAGCTGATCGCCGGCCGGGCGCACGACCCGCACGCCGTGCTCGGCGCGCACCCGGCCGAGGGGCGCACCACGATCCGCACCCTGCGCCGGGGCACCGGCGAGGTGTCGGTGCTGGTGGACGGCGAGCGGCACCCGGCGACGCGGGTGCACGACGTGGGCGTCTTCGAGGCCACCGTGCCGGGCACGGTGCTCGACTACCGGGTGGAGGTGGACGGCGTCGTCCACGACGACCCGTACCGGCACCCGCCCACGCTCGGCGAGCTGGACCTGCACCTGATCGGCGAGGGCCGGCACGAGCGGCTCTGGGAGGCCCTGGGCGCCCGCGTCCTCGACGGGGGCGTGGCGTTCGCCGTGTGGGCGCCGAACGCGCGCGGCGTCCGGGTGGTCGGGGACTTCACCGGCTGGGCCCCGGACGACGGCTGGCCGATGCGCTCGCTGGGCGCCAGCGGGGTGTGGGAGCTGTTCGTCCCGGGCGTCGGCGCCGGCGCGACGTACAAGTACCGCGTCCTCGGCGCCGACGGGCACTGGCGGGACAAGGCCGACCCCCTGGCCCGGTACGCGGAGACGCCGCCGGCCACCGCGTCGGTGGTGCACCACTCGACGTACGAGTGGTCCGACGCCGACTGGCTGGCGCGGCGCGCGGGGCGGGCGCCGCACCGGGAGCCGATGAGCGTGTACGAGGTGCACCTCGGCTCGTGGCGGCCCGGCCTCGGCTACCGGGAGCTGGCCGAGCAGCTGACCGCGTACGTGACCGAGCTGGGCTTCACGCACGTGGAGTTCCTGCCGGTGATGGAGCACCCGTTCGGCGGCTCCTGGGGCTACCAGGTCACCGGCTACTACGCCCCCACCTCCCGGTTCGGCGATCCCGACGAGTTCCGCCACCTGGTGGACCGGCTGCACGCCGCGGGCGTCGGGGTGATCCTCGACTGGGTGCCCGCGCACTTCCCGAAGGACGAGTGGGCCCTGGCCCGCTTCGACGGCACCCCGCTGTACGAGCACCCCGACCCGCGCCGCGGCGAGCACCCCGACTGGGGCACGTACGTCTTCGACTTCGGCCGGCGGGAGGTGCGCAACTTCCTGGTCGCCAACGCGCTGTACTGGCTGGACGAGTTCCACGTCGACGGCCTGCGGGTGGACGCCGTCGCCTCGATGCTCTACCTGGACTACTCCCGGGCCGAGGGGCAGTGGGCGCCCAACGTGCACGGCGGCCGGGAGAACCTGGAGGCCATCGCGCTCCTGCAGGAGGTCAACGCCACGGTCTACAAGCACCACGCCGGGGCGCTGATGGTGGCCGAGGAGTCCACCGCCTGGCCCGGCGTCACCCGCCCCACCTCCGACGGCGGGCTGGGCTTCGGGTTCAAGTGGAACATGGGCTGGATGCACGACACCCTGCTGTACGCCTCGAAGGACCCGATCTACCGGCAGCACCACCACCATCAGCTCACCTTCTCGCTGGCGTACGCGTGGAGCGAGAACTACGTGCTGCCGATCAGCCACGACGAGGTGGTGCACGGCAAGGGCTCGCTCGCCGCCAAGATGCCCGGGGACGCCTGGCAACGGCTGGCCAACGTGCGGGCGCTGCTGGCGTACATGTGGGCGCACCCGGGCAAGCAACTGCTGTTCATGGGCTGCGAGCTGGCCGACGACCGGGAGTGGAGCGAGGAGCGCGGGCTCGACTGGTACCTGCTGCACGACCCCGGGCGGGCCGGCGTGCGGCGCCTCGTCGGCGACCTCAACCGCGTCTACCGGGACACCCCGGCGCTGTGGGCGCAGGACACCGACCCGGCCGGGTTCCGCTGGATCGCCGCCGACGACGTCGCCAACAACACGGTCTCGTTCGTCCGGATCGCCCCGGACGGCGCGACGCTGGTGTGCGTGGCGAACTTCTCCGCCGTACCGCTCGAGGGCTACCGGATCGGCCTGCCGGCGGCCGGGAGGTGGGCGGAGGTGCTCAACACCGACTCCCACCACTACGGCGGGTCGGGGGTGGGGAACCTGGGCGCGGTGGAGGCGGAGGGCGTGCCGTGGCACGGGATGCCGGCGTCGGCGGCGCTGCGGGTGCCGCCGCTGGGCGTGCTCTGGCTCCGCCGGGACTGAGGCGGGCGGGCAGGGTGGGAGCAGCTGCTGGGTTGGGGCGCTGTGGAGCTGCCCCGCCTGTGCGCCCGCCAGGCGCTGGACTGCCCCGTTCACGCGGGCAGCTCCACAGGAGCGCGCCGACGGTACGCCGGACCGCGCGACGGCTGTGCGCGGTCGCCTCGTCGACCGGCGGGGTAGCCACCACCGCCAGGGTGGGCAGCCCGCCGAGGCCGGTCAGACCAGGCCGGCCTCGCGCAGCAGCTTCCACAGCCCGGCGCCGTCCGGCGCGGAGAGCCACTTCTGCCCCACCGGCCCGGACGACGACCGGCCGGCCGGGGCGGGCAGGGTGCCGGCCAGCACCGCCTGGGTCGGCGAGAGCCGGCGGATCGCCACCCCCGCCACGTTGTCCGGGTGACCGGCGGCGAACTCCCGGTAGATCTCCTGGTCATGCTGGCCGTCGTCGCCGATCAGCAGCCAGCGGACGTCGGGGAACTCCCGGGCCAGCCGGGCGAGGGTGGCCCGCTTGTGCTCCCGGCCGCTGCGGAACCACCGGTCGTTCGTCGGCCCCCAGTCGGTGAGCAGCAGCGGCCCGGCCGGGTAGAGGTGCCGGGACAGGAACCGGGTCAGCGTCGGCGCGACGTTCCAGGCGCCGGTGGACAGGTAGAACACCGGCGCGCCGGGGTGCGCGGTGACCAGCCGCTCGTAGAGCACCGCCATGCCGGGCACCGCGGCCCGGGCGTGCTCGTCGAGGACGAACGTGTTCCAGGCGGCTAGCAGG
The DNA here is from genome assembly GCF_043198215.1 of Micromonospora sp. NPDC048830. Taxonomy (NCBI): domain Bacteria; kingdom Bacillati; phylum Actinomycetota; class Actinomycetes; order Micromonosporales; family Micromonosporaceae; genus Micromonospora; species Micromonospora sp. NPDC048830. The sequence goes on along the minus strand of NZ_JBICUP010000008.1, from coordinate 125,458 downwards.
GGCCGGGGCAGCGCGGTCACCATGACCGTGTCGTCGATGTCGGAGAGGATGCCGAACTTCACGCTCGGGTCGAGCACCCGGATCAGCGCCTCGACCGGCTCCGCGTCGGCCACGCTCAGCCGCACCGACGCCCAGCCGGGGGTCAGGTCGGCCTCGACCACGGTGTCGACGAACCCGCTGCGGTCGGCCTGCGCCTCGTGCCGCACCCCGCCGGCCTCGATCGTGACCGTCGCGTACTTGGCGGGCAGGGTGGTGAAGCTGCGCCAGCCGCGGACCTTCTCGGGCCGCTTGCGGGCGCGGACGTCCGGGCGGCACAGCAGCACGCGGCACAGCACCCGCGCCCAGCCCGGGGCGCCGTACCCGGCGTACGCGACGATGTTGATCTTCCACCCGGTGCGCCGCAGCCTGCGCTCCACCAGGTTGTGCACGGCGTCCTCGATCCGCGCGGCCCGGTGCAGGTTCGGTACGGCCAGCTGGCCAGCGGGTGTGGGCACGCTGCAACCCTGCCACACCCCGGCGGAGGCGGCCACGCGAGCGGAGAGCACCCCCGTCCCGTTTGCCAAGAACGACCCGGAACGCCCGGCGCACTCCGTTCGTTACGACGACGGGGGGCGTTGGGTCTTGTCGACAGTCGTGGAACACCGCCGCCGGTGGCGCCCGGCGCTCGACCGGCCGGCGCTCGTCGCGCTCGTGCTCGGGCTGGCCGGGCTCGGCTACCGGCTGGCCCTCGCGCTGCTCACCGTGCCCGCCTCCAACAGCGACGAGGCCACCTTCGGGCTGGCCGCGATGCACATCGCCGCCGGCCGGGAGCACCCGGTCTTCCTCTACGGCCAGCGCTACATGGGCATGCTGGAGTCCTACCTGGCGGCGCCGCTGTTCGCCGTGACCGGGCCGAGCTGGGTCGTGCTGCGGCTGCCGCTGCTTCCGCTCTGGGCGCTCTTCGCCTGGGCGATGTACCGGCTGACCCGCCGGATCTGCACCCCGTGGTTCGCCACGCTCGTCGTCGGCCTGCTCGCGCTGGGCCCCGAGCGCGTCGTCCGGGACCACCTCACCACGGTCGGCGGGCGGGCCGAGGCGAAGCCGGCCGTGGTGCTGGTGCTGCTGATCGCCGTGGGGCTGGCCGACGGGCGGGTCGCGGCCCGGCGGCTCGCCGTCGGCGCCGCCGGCCTGCTGGCCGGGCTGGCCCTCTGGTCGGACTGGCTGATCGTGCCGTACCTGGCGGTGGCCGGGCTGGTGCTGGCCTGGGCGCTGCGCCGGGAACTCGTCGGCCGCTCGGGGGCGCTGCTGCTGGCCGGGGCCGCCCTCGGCGCCGCACCCCTGATCCAGGCCAACCTGGCCGCCCCGCCCGGCCAGGACTCGCTGTCGGTGCTGCGGGCGATCAACACGAGCACCGGGCCGGCCCCGGCGCTCGCCGACCGGCTGCGCGGCGGGCTGCTGCAGGGCGTGCCGCTGTCCAGCGGCCTCTGCCCGGTCACCGGGTGCGACCGGGGGCCACAGTGGTTCGGGCTGCTCTACCCGCTGCTGCTGGCGGCCGCCGCCGCGCTCGCGCTGGTCGCGTACCGGCGCGCCGCGAGCCGCGCCGAGCGGGTCGGGCCGGTCGCGCAGCTCGCCCTCGTCGGCGGCGCGGCGCTGACCCTGGCGGTGTACGTCCGCAGCCCGCTGGCCGCCACCGAGCCGCTCGGCAACGCCCGCTACCTGTCGGTGCTCCAGATCTCGCTGCCGATGGTGGTCTGGCCGCTGTGGGTGGCGGCGGTGGCCGCCTGGCGGGGCACGGCCAGCGTCCTCCGCCGGCTGGCCGGGGCGTCGGCCGCCGCGGCGCTGGCGGGGCTGACCGCCGCCGTACTGGTGACCACCGGCAACTTCGTCGCCATGATCGGGCCGTTGCGGGGCGAGGAACTGCTCGCCCGGGAGCTGGCCGACACGGTCCGCCGGGCGGGGCTGCGGGCGGTGTACGCGGAGTACTGGACGTGCAACCGGCTGGTCTTCAACACGGCCGAGGCCGTGGTGTGCGGGGTGCTCGACACCCAGCTGACGCCGGGGCAGAACCGCTACCAGCCGTACTGGCGGGAGGTGGCCCGCGTCGCCCGGCCGGGCTACGTGTTCGCGGCGGACGGCCCGGCGGACCGGCGGCTGCGGGGGCTGCTCGGGGACCGGGCCGACCGGGCCCTGCTCGCCGAGGTGGGCGGCTATCGCGTGTACCACCCGGAGACGGCCGTGCGGCCGTGGCGCTGACCGCGGGCCGTACGCTGGCCGGGCCGCCACCCGCCGCACCGAGGAGGTCCCGCCGATGCTCATCCTGCTGCCGCCCTCGGAGGGGAAGGCCGAGGCCGGCACCGGTCGACGGCTGGACCTGACCCGGCTGTCCCTGCCGGAGCTGAACCCGGCCCGGTCGGCCGTGCTGGCCGAGCTGGTCGGGCTCTGCGCGGGCGGGGACGAGGCGGCGGCCCTCGACGCGCTGGCGCTCACCCCGGGGCTCGCCGGGGAGTTGCGCCGCAACGCCCGGCTGGAGCGGGCGGCCACCGCCCCGGCCGGCCGGATCTACACGGGCGTGCTCTACGAGGCCCTGGACCTCGCCTCGCTGCCCCCGGGCGCGCAGCGGGCGGCCCGCCGGTCGGTGCTGGTCAGCTCCGGCCTGTGGGGGGCGCTGCGGCTCACCGACCGGATCCCGCCGTACCGCTGCCCGATCGGGGCGCGGCTGCCCGGCCTGGGGGCGCTGTCGGCGTACTGGCGGCGGACGCTGGCCCCGGCCATGGAGGCGGCGGCCGGCGGCGGGCCGGTGCTGGACCTGCGCTCCGGCGCGTACGCGGCCACCTGGACCCCGCGCGGCGAGCTGGCCGAGCGGACCGTGACGGTGCGGGTGCTGCACGAGCGCGACACCCCGCAGGGGCCGGTCCGGTCGGTCGTCAGCCACTTCAACAAGGCGACGAAGGGACGGCTGGTCCGGGACCTGCTCACCGCCGGCGTCCGCCCCCGCACTGTGGACGAGCTGGTGGCCGCCCTGCGCGACCTCAAGTACACGGTGCTGGAGCAGCCACCGGCCGCCGGCCGGCCCCGGGCGGTGGACGTCGTGGTGACGCGGCTGTAACAACCCGGAAACGGAAAGGCTCCGCGACGAGGCCGTTGCCGCAAGATTTCCTCAAGCCTGGCGGCCACGGGTACCACCGGACGGCCCGGCGGGCGACGGTAGGGGGAAACCGACGCCGTAAAGGAGACTGTGGTGGCCCCCGAACCCACGCTGCTCGACCGGCCTCGTCTTCCCGCGGCCCCGCCCCCGCTGGACTGGTCGACCCTCGCCGACGCCTTCGAGCTGGCCTGCCTGCTGCGCTGCACCTCCACGCCCGCCGTGACCGGGCGCCGTTCCCCGCTGCCCGCCCCGGCCGGCGCCGGCGCCGAGTTCAACCGGGAGGAGGCGGCGCACCGGATGCGCCAGCTGCTGGGCCGGCTGGAGGTCCCCGTCACCCACGAGGTGGCCACCGGCGGCCTGCGGCGCCGTTACGAGCTGCACCGTCTCCAGGTGCCCCGGGAGTACCGGGCGACGTACGCGGCGCGCATCGAGGTCGGCTGGCGGCAGGGCCGGCGGGAACTGCTCGGCGGGGCCGTCCCGGGGGCGTCGACCGCCCGCCGGGTGTGGCGTCCCCGGCTGGCCGCCGCGGCGTGGCGCGCGGCGCTGCTCGCCGGCGGACGGCACGTGCGACGGCACATCCTCGGCGTCCGGCTGACCGACCGGGAGCTCGCCGCCGTGCTGGTCCGGGGCGCCGCGCTGTTGGGGGTGCCCGCCCTGCTCCAGCCCGGCGCGGGCTGCTTCGTGGTGTGCGTCGCCGAGGGCCCGGACCGGGAGCGCATCATGCACAGCGTCTCCGTGGAGGTGGCGCCCCGGGTGCGGGTGGCGACCGCGAGCTGACCACCGGCCACCCGGCGGGCTTGCGCCGGGCAGGGTTCACGGCGCAGAGTGCCCCGGTGAGCCGTTGCTGGTCTGTGCCCCCGCGCGCCGCCGGCGTGGTGCTGCTGATGTTGCTGGTGGCGTCCGGGCTCGCCGGCTGCCGGGACACGCCGGAGGAGCCGATCCCGATCCGGATCGCCACCGGCAGTCCCACCGCCGTCTACCACGCCTTCGGCCAGTCGCTGGCCGCCCTGCTCAACCGGGAGCTGCCCGGCGTACGGGCGAGCGTGGTGGTGACCGCCGCGTCGGCGGAGAACGTCCGACTGCTCGGCACGGGCCGCGCCGAGCTGGGCTTCACCCAGGCCGACGTGCTGCCCACCGGCGAGCAGGAGCGGCCGAGCGTGCTCGCCGTGGCCCGGGTCTACGACGACCTGCTGCACCTGGTCACCACGGCCAACGGTCCGGTCCGTACGCTGGCCGACCTGCGCGGCCGGCGGGTCTCCGTCGGCGCGCCCGGCTCCGGCACCGAGATCACCACGACCCGGCTGCTGGAGGTCGCCGACCTCGGCGGCGCCGCCGTCGCGCGGGAACGGCTGGGGCTCGACGACTCCGTCGCCGCCCTGCGTGCCGGCCGGATCGACGCCTTCTTCTTCTCCGGCGGGCTGCCGGTGCGCGCCGTCAAGGAGCTGAGCGCCGCCAGCGCCATCCGGATCGTCGACCTGGGCGAGTGGACCGAGCCGCTACGGCGCGGCTACCGCGAGGTCTACGTGTCCCGGGACATCCCCCGCTCGGTGTACGGGGTCGACCCGGTCACCACCGTGGCCAACCCGAACTACCTGGTGGTACGGGCGAACCTGCCGGAGGCGCTGGTCCGCGAGGTGACCCGGCTGTTGATGGAACGCCGGGCAGAGCTGGCGGCGGCCCATCCCGCGGCCGGGCGGATGAGCCCCCGCTCGGCCATCGCCACCACCCCCCTGCCCCTGCACCCGGGTGCGGCCGGCTGGTACCGGTCCAACAAGCCCTGACCGGCCCCCGGCGCGCCGACCCCCGCGGACGGGCGCGGCGCGGAACCGCCCTCAGCGGGCCGACACGGCCGGTCCGTCGGGGCTGACCGCCGGGCCGCGGACGGCCGTACCCGCCGGGGCGGCAGGGCCGGCGGGGACCGGGGCCGGGAACCACAGACCGGCCACCAGGCCGCGCGGCTCCGCCAGACGCATGGTGAGCCGGCCGTCGGAGGCGTCGACCAGCACCGCGACGATGGTCAGGCCGAGCCCGGCGCCGTCGACGTTCTGCACCTCGGGCGCCCGCCAGAACCGCTCGGTGGCCCGGTCGAGCTGGTCCAGCGTCATGCCGGGCCCGGTGTCCCGCACCTCCAGCGCGATCCCGCCGTCGGCGGGCCGGACCGTCACCGTCACCTCGCCGCCGGCCCCGCTGAACTTCACCGCGTTGTCGATCAGCGCGTCGAGCGCCTGGTCGATCGCGGTCGGCACGGTCCGGGCGTACGCCGGGCCGGCGACCGAGGCCAGCCGGAGGCTGACCGACCGGTGCCGGGCCAACGGCTGCCAGGCGGCCACCCGGGACGCGGCCACTTCGGCGGCGTCCACCGTCACCCGCTGGTTCTCCTCCCGCTCGGCGCGGGCGAGGGTGAGCAGGGCGTCCAGCAGCCGCGCCAGCCGGTCGGTCTCCTCCAGCGCCAGCTGGTGCTCCGCCCGTCCCTGCGGGTCGGTGAGGCTCAGCCCCAGCTCCTCCACCCGCAGGCGCAGCGCGGTCAGCGGGTTGCGCAGCTGGTGGCTGGCGTGCGCGACGAAGGCCCGCTGCCGGTCCATCACGTCCGACACCACGTCGGCCATGTTGTTGAAGCTCGCGGCGAGGCGGCGCAGCTCCGGCGGGCCCAGCCGGTGCTGCACCCGGGCGCCCCGGTCCCCCTCGGCGATCTCGTGGGTGACGGCGTCCAGCTCGGTGACCGGTCGCAGCACCCACCCGGCCAGCCCGAACGCGGTCAACACGCAGGCCAGCACCGCGACGATCCCGATCGCGGCGAGCAGCAGCCACCACGCGGTGACCCTCCGCCGGATGCCGTCGGCGGGCGTGGCGATGACGACCGCCCCGAGGACCTCGCCGCCGTCGTTGATCGGCACCGCCACCACGACCGGGTCGTCCCCCCACGGCCACACCGAGTCGGGGACGCTGAACTGCTGCCCGGACAGCGCGTAGTCCAGCGCCGCCTCGGTCCCCGGCCCGGGTCGCCAGTCGCGCGACGACACCGCCGTGCGCCGGTCCCGGTCGACCACCGCCGCGCCGATGCCGTACAACTCGTCGTAGCTCGCCAGCTCGCCGCCGAGCGGCCCCGGGGCACCGCCGCGCAACGCCGGCCCGGCCAGCGAGGCGAACCGGGTCGCGTCGGCGAGCCGGTCGGCCCGCACCCGCTCGGTCTCCCGGCTGGCCAGGGTGGCCGCGAGCGGGGTCTCCAGCGCCAGCAGCACGAGCACCATCAGCAGCAGGTAGCTGATGACCAGCCGACGACGCACGCCACCCCCCTCACTCCGCGCGCAGCCGGTAGCCGACCCCGCGGACCGTCTCCACCAGCCGCGGGTCGCCCAGCTTGCCGCGCAGCGAGCCCACGTGCACCTCGACGGTGTGCCGATCGGCCCAGGTGGTGCCCCAGACGTCGAGCAGGATGCGGTCCCGGGGCACCGCCACCCCGAGCTGCCGGCCCAACGAGAGCAGGATGTCGAACTCCTTGCGGGTGAGGCTGACCTCCCGCCCGTCGACGGTGACCGTGCGGGCGGCGACGTCGATCCGTACCGCCCCGGCCTCGATCACGTCCCGCTCCGGCGCGGCGTGCGCGGCCCGCCGCAGCACCGCCTCGATCCGGGCCTGGAGCTCGACCATCGAGAACGGCTTCACCACGTAGTCGTCGGCGCCCAGCCGCAGGCCGAGGACCCGGTCGCGTTCCTCGCCCCGGGCGGTGACCGCGATGATGCCGAGCTGGGCGCTGCGCCGGCGCAGGGCCCGACACAGGTCCGTCCCGTCGCCGTCGGGCAGGGTCAGGTCGAGCAGCACCAGATCGCAGGGTGCGGCGGAGAGGGCCGCGGCGACGGTGGCCGCGTGCTCCACCTCGTAGCCGCGCCGGATCAGGGCCGAGGACAGGGCGGCTGCGACCCGAAGGTCGTCCTCGACCAGCAGGATGCGCAACCCGGACCCCCCGTTCCTCGAACCGATCCGTCGCATCGTCGCAGAAGCCGGCGCCGGGCGGGAGGGCCGCCCGGCCGGCGGGACGGCGGCCGCCCGGTCCGGGACGGCCCCGGGGCCGCGCGGCCGGGTCTCCCGCCCGCCGTACGCTGCGGGGGTGATCTACAAACTGCTGACCACCGCCGAGTGGGACGCCGCCCGCGACGCCGGGCACTTCGCCGGTTCGGCGGTGGACCACCAGGACGGCTTCATCCACCTCTCCGCCGCCGGGCAGGTCGTGGAGACAGCCCGCCGGCACTTCGCCGGCGTCACCGGCCTGGCGCTGCTCGCCGTCGACCCGGCCGCGCTCGGCGGGCGGCTGCGCTGGGAGCCGTCGCGGGGCGGGGAACTCTTCCCCCACCTGTACGGGGCGCTGCCGGTGGCCGCCGTGGTCGAGGCCCACGCGCTGCCGGCGGACACCCCGGCCGCCGACGCGGTGGCGCGCCTGCTGGCCTGACCGGCCCCGGAAACGGGCGCGGGCCCGGGCGACCGTGGTCACCCGGGCCCGCACGCGACGTGGACGGTTCAGCCGCAGACGCGGCCGATCTCCTGCCGGAACCGCTCCATCGGGTTCGGCTCGTCCGGGCCGAGCAGGTAGACCTTCAGCTCCTGGCGCGCCTCCGTCATCGGGTCGTCACCGGCCCGGGTGAGCGCGACGATCTTCTCCAGCTCGCCGCAGTCGGCCGAGAGCAGGTACGCCGCCCGGGCGGTCGGGAAGTTGCGCCGGAACTCGTCCTCCGACAGCCCGCTCGGGTTGGCCACCACGTACGGCCGCTGGCTCTGCACGAAGTCGGACACCACACTGGAGATGTCGCTGATCAGCAGGTCGGTCTGGTTGAAGCAGTCGAACAGGGCCGGGACCCGGCCGGTGACCACCCGGTGGCCGGGGCCGTCGAGCGAGGTGGCCTCGGTGTCGCCGCCGGCCGCGCGGATCAGCCCCACCACCCGCTGGTGCACCGCCAGGGCCGCCTTCGAGCGGGTGCCGGTCAGCGGGTGCGGCTTGTAGATCAGCCGCACCGACGGCCGGGTGGCGAGCAGGCCCTTGACGATCCGCTCCCCCATCAGCACCAGCGAGGTGTGGTACGGGTCGTCTTCGAGCCAGCCCTCCCAGGTCGGGGCGTACAGCACGGTGAAGGGCCGGTCGACCGACTCGGAGCCGAACGTGTGCACCCCGGCCAGCTGCGGCCGTCCGATCTCGACGATGTCGGTGTCCAGCACGCCCACGCCGGCCCGGGCGTAGCGCTCGCGCCCGGCGCGCCCGGCCACCCAGACCTCGTCGTACACCTTGCTGTACGGGTTGACGCTGGCCTGCTTGTCGCTGTCGCCGTGCCCGACGAAGATGTGCTTCGTGCCCGGCTCGCGGAGCATGTGGATGTTCGCGCCGACGTTCGCCGCGTAGAGCGCGGCGCGGACGCTGCCCATTTCCAGGTTCATGAAGTCCGGGCCGGCCGGCACGCAGATCACCGGCAGCCGCGTGTCGGCCAACTCCTGGAACGCCTCCCGGCTGCGCATCAGCACCACGGCCCGCCGCTCGAGGGCCTCGGTCGGGGCCAGCCACATGTTGGCCTGGTAGACGTCCTTCGCGGGACCGGCGAAGTAGAGGGCGACCTCCGGCCGGTAGGTGTCCATCCACCGCTGCACGGCCGGCAGCAGGGTGCTCTTGCCCATTCCCCGGCCGCGCAGCCAGGTCAGCGCGACGATGCCGCCGGCCACCGCCGCCGACAGCACGGCCGCGGCGCCGGCCGCCAGCATCGGGGCGACGTCGTCCTGCGCCGCCGCGAGCACCGCCGCCGGCACCAGCAGGACGTTGATCATGGCGAGCGGCTCGCCCGCGACCGCGGAGACCCACTCGGGCGGGCGGGGCGCGGAGCGCAGCGGGCCGAGTTCGATGTTGCGCACGAGCGCGGACTGCGGGTTGCGGCGCTCGATCATCCTGTTCAGCGCCCCGGCGAAGACCGAGATCACCCAGACCCCGGCGGGCAGCAGCAGGATCGCGGTCAGCTGCACCGGAGTGGGGCGGAGCGTCCCGACGACGAGCAGGACGGCCGAGAGGTCACGGGTCAGCTGGCGGTAACCGCGCCCGAGGCCGACCTTCTCCAGCAGCGTCAGGGTGGGCGCCGACCACCGGGGCAGGGCGAACTCACCGACGACGGCGACGGCCCCGGCCACCGCGAACAACCAGACCGCGCCCAGCGCCCCCGCGACGAGGGCGATCAAATAGAACAGCAGCAGCAAGGCCCCGCGACCGGCCACTCCCGCCGGTCCCATCAACTTGCCGAACAACGGTCACTCTCCCCCAGACGGAATCGGCGACGGGGCCGACCCCACCGGGACCGGCCTCGACGTCTAGTACGGCTAGCAGCGGGGTCCACTCGTTCGTCGTGCACGGCCCCATTCGCCCTCAGACCTTAACGCGAGACGTTGAGAGCGCCCTATTGGGGGTATTGCGGATTTCTTTCCGTTGCGGGCGGTCGGTCCCGCACCGGTCCCGCTCGGTACGGTCATCCGTTCTGCCGGAAACATCGCACCGCGCCGGGGGCCGGGCGCCTCGCGAACTCCTCGAAGCCGAGCTGCGCCACGGCGTCGCGGCCGGCCCGGTTGACGGAGTAGACGCAGATGGTCGTCACGTTCAGTCGCTCGATCGACGCCGCCAGCTCCGGCAGCGGGGCGATCTCCGTGCCGTCGGCGAGCTTCGCCAACCGTCGGCGGTCCCGCACGAAGTCGGAGTTCTGGTCGTACTCGAGCAGGTAGCCGTCGCGGGGCAACACCACCCGCAGCCGACTGTCGATCATGGGCGCGGTGCGCATCAGGGTCGACGGAGCGAGCAGCAGGCCGGACGGACGGTCCAGCCCGTCGATCCAGAAGACGATCTGCTTACGCTGCTGCGGCAGCTTCCAGATCGGGTGCGGCGCCACCTCGACGAAGCTCTCCTTGGCCCACATCGGCGTGCCGAAGGACGCGAGGGACGCGACCAGCGCCGCGGCGACGACCGCGCTGGCCAGGCGGGACAACCTCGGCAGATCGACGGTGCAGAGGATCCCGACCAGACCGGGCAGCGCGAGGATCCAGGGCACCCGCCAGAGCACGGCGGAGACCCCGCTGACAGCGCCGAGCGCCTCCAGCACGCCGGGCACGAGCAGCACGCTCAGTGTCACCGCCGCGCTCGCCGCGAGCAGTCTCGGGGTGCGCGGCCGGACGAGCATGGGCGCACACCAGAGGGCGAGCCCGCCGACGACCCCCAGCACGCCGATCAGCAGGGTGCGGCGGTAGGTGCCCTCGGCGTCGAAGAACTGGACGTCGCCGCCGGCGGCGACCGGCCCGAGCACCAGCCGCGACACGACCACCGCGCCGATCGGGTAGACCAGCGCGACGACCCCGGCCGTCAGCGCGTCCCGCCAGCGGCCGACCAGGAGCATGGCCAGACCGGCGGCGCCGACCAGCAGCGGCAGGATGATCGCCGATGTCGACGTCAGCCCGGTCGCCACCACCGAGAGCGCGCCCACCAGGAACAGCTTCCACCTCGACCGTGACTCGAACCAGTCGGTCAGGTAGACCCACATGAGCGGGATGACCGCCGAGACGAACATGCCCTTGCCCTCGTAGAGCCGGGGCAGGTGGAACGTGCCGAGCGCGGCGTCCGAGCCGGCCACGAGATAGAGGTAGGCGACGGCCACCGTGAAGGCCAGCACGGGCCGGCGGGGCGCCCAGCGGTGGACCAGCCGCCACAGGGCGAGCACCGCGAGCACGGCGAGCACCGGCAGCAGCACGTACCACGTGGCGGTGGCCGCGTGAATGCCCAGGAAACGTCCGAGCGCGCCGGCGAAGACCTCGATCGAGGAGATCGGCGGCTGGGTGCTCAGCGGGGCGGCGACGTTCTCGGTGAACAGGAAGTCCCGCAGCGGGACGATGTCCCGCTGGGCCACCCACACCGACTTGCCGACGTAGAAGACGTCGTCCTGGGTGTTGCGGGCCATGAACAGCGAGGAGACGGCGACCCCGACCGACACGAGCAGCGCGTAGGTCGCCTGCCCGCCCCTGGCGACCGGCTCCCCCGCCTCGGCGCGGACCAGCCACGCCCGGCGCGCGCGCAGCACCACGACCGCGGAGGCGAACAGCCCGAGCGCGGCGGGCACCCACCAGGGCATCCGACCCCCGACGGCGGCGGTGCCGGCGGCGAGGACGCCGGCGCCGGCGGCGATCCACCACCAGCGCGACCTGTCCGCGGCGGGCTCCACCGGGGCGGGCGGGGCCTCGACCGCCCGCCGCCGTAGGGCCCGGACCAGCGCCAGCACGCCGAGCACGGCGCAGCAGACGAGCCAGACTCCGAACGTCACCGACGGCCGCAGGGCGACCAGGAAGGCCGCGTGGTACAGGACGGTGAACAGTGCGAAGGCCAGCACGGACGCATCGGTCATCCGGCGCGGAAGGGACGCCACGAAGGCCCCGAACCGCCGCCTGGCGTCGTGGCCCCCGGTGCGTTGCTCGTCCGGCATGCGCTGGTCCCCCACGGGCTCGGCGTCGTTCGCGACGGTCGACACAGGGCGTCCTTGCTCTCGGTCGAGTGGGAGGATTCGTGGTCGGGCCGCCCCGCCGTGGGCGGGCACGGCCGGCCCGGCGCAGGACGGCAGCCTACCCCGGACGTGGTCACCGGCGGGGCCGGCCACCCGGGCCGCCCGCCGGCGAGGCTCAGTGGGAGTCGCCGGCGAAGAGCCGGCCGACCGCCCGGTGCGCCGGCAGGATCCCCTGGCGTGCCGCATCCGCGTCGAGCACCCCGTCGAGGATGTCGAGGAAGTGGTCGAGCTGGGCGGCGAGCGGTTCCCGGTTGGAGACCAGTTCCGGAACCTCCATGATGGACTGCTGCCGGTAGCCGCGGCCGTCCGGCGTCGCCGCGTCGAGCGACACGTGCCGGTAGATGGTGACGTCCCGGCGGATGAGGTCCGCCTCGATCAGCCGGTCCACCTCGCTGATCACCAGGGTGCGGACCTTGCGCTGGCCGATCCGGCTCGCCGAGACGTTGGCCAGGGCCGGGTTGTCGAACGTCAGCACCACCTCGGCGACGTCCTCCGCGCCGGGCAGCGAGTCGGGGTGGAAGTAGCCGAGGGAGCCCCGCACCGAGCTCGGCTCCTGCCCGCCGAACGCCTGGATCGCCAGGTCGACGTCGTGCACCAGCAGGTCCCACGCCACGCCGGTGCGGATCCGCGGCGCGTACGGGGAGTGCCGGGTGACGGTCAGGTGGACGGGACGGTCGACCAACGCGAACGCGGTCAGCACGGCCGGGTTGAACCGCTCGAGCAGCCCGCACAGCAGGGGCACGCCCCGCTTCTCGGCGGTCGCCACGACGTCCTCGGTCTCGCTGAGGCTGCCGCAGACCGGCTTCTCGATCAGCAGCGGCTTGTCCGCGGCGAGCACCTCGCCGGCCAGGCCGTGATGCAGCTCGGTGGGAGCGGCGATGACCACCGCGTCGATGTCGGAGAGGTTCGTCAGGTCGGGGGCCCACTCGGCGCCGTACCGGTCGGCGACGTCCCGGCCGACGGACTCGCGGGGCTCAATCACCCGGACCAGCCGGGCCCGGTCCGACTGGGCGATGACCCGGGCGTGCAGGGAGCCCATCACGCCCGTGCCGACCAGGGCGAAGCGCACCGGGGCGGTCACGCGCCCGCCGCCTTGCGGACGGCCTCGACCACCCGGTCCACGTCGCCGTCGGCGAGGTGGTGGTGCACCGGGAGGGAGACGCACTGCCGGACCACCCGACCGGTCACCGGGGCCGGGTCGGCGACCACCCGGGGGTGGTCGCGGTAGCAGTCGTAGTCGTAGACCGTCTTCGGGTAGTAGATGCCGCTGCCGACGCCCTGTTCGGTGAGCCGGGCGATCACCTCGTCGCGGCTGACCGGGGCGGCGTCGGTGACCAGCACCGTGTACTGGTGCCAGACGTGCGAGCGGCCGGGCAGCTCGGTCGGCAGGCGCAGGCCGGGGACGTCGGCGAGGCCGGCGGACAGCCGGGCGGCGTTGTCCCTGCGCCGCTTGACGCTGTCGGCGTAGCTGGCCAGCTGCGGGATACCGAGGGCGGCCTGCAGGTCGGTGAGCCGGTAGTTGTGGCCGGCGACCTCGTACTGGTAGCGCTGCCGCATGCCCTGGTTGCGCAGTACCCGCAGCCGGTCGGCGAGGGCCGCGTCGTTCGTGGTGATCATGCCGCCCTCGCCCGTGGTGAGGTTCTTGGTGGCGTAGAGGGAGAACGTGCCGAGGCCGAAGCTGCCCGCCCCGCGCCCGTCGACGGTCGCCCCCAGCGACTGCGCGGTGTCCTCCACCAGGCCCAGCCCGTGCCGCTCGACCAGCGGGACGATCGCGCCCATGTCGGCCGGCTGCCCGTACAGGTGCACCGGCATGACCACCCTGGTCCGCGGCCCGATCGCGGCGGCCAGCGCCTCCGGGTCGATGCAGAAGTCGTCCTCACGGATGTCCGCGAACCGGGCGGTCGCGCCCGCCTCCAGGATCGCGTTCAGCGTGGCGACGAACGTGAACGGGCTGGTGACGACCTCGTCCCCGGGCTGCAGGTCGAGCACCTCCAGGGCGGCGACCAGCGCCGTCGTGCCGTTGTTGACGGCCACCGCGTGCTCCACCCCGACCAGGTCGGCGAACTCCCGCTCCAGCCGGGCGACCATCGGACCCTGCGCCAGCACTCCGGAACGGATCACCTCCACCGCGAGCTGCTCGGCCGCCTCGTCGAGTCTGACCACGGAAATGGGGATCACGGCGTCTCTCCTCGGGGGGTTGGTGGCAGCGAGCAGACGGTAACAGCGGTGAGCTGCGACGAGGCAGCGACGGTCCGCCGTCGAGGGGTTCCACACCACGCGCGCCGGGGTACGTACGGCGCGGGACCTGGGCTAGTGTAGTTCCCTGCTCTGACCACCCCACCCCGGCGACGGGCGAATGCGACGCGGAGGCAGGTAACGCATGGTAGAGACGGCCACGCGCAAGAGCGCCGCCCCCGCGACAGCGCCGACGCCGTCGACCGACGACCTGCCGGCCGGCGCCGCGCCGGCCCCGGCCAGCCCGCTGCGGCGGTGGCTGTCGCTCGGCGTACGGGTGGTCGTCATCGTCGCCATCGCCGCCGGGATGACCTGGAGCGTCGTCGACCAGTGGCCCCAGGTCCGGTCGACCTGGCTCGGCCTGGCCTGGCAGTCGGTGGCGCTGTCGGTGCTGGCGGCGCTGCTCGGGATGGTCGCGAACACGATGGCCTGGCGGGCCGCCGTGGCCGACCTGGGGCACCGGGTGTCGGTCGCCGCGGCCCTGCGCATCTGCCTCGTCGGCCAGTTGGGCAAGTACATCCCCGGCAGCGTGTGGGCGTACGTGCTCCAGATCGAACTGAGCCGACGCGCGGGACTGCCACGCGCGCGGGCCTTCCTGGCCACCCTGGTCAGCGTCGGCCTCGGCGTGACCGCCGCGCTGGGCCTCGGCCTGCTGAGCCTGCCGGCGCTGCGCGACGCGGCGGCCGGCGACGAGACCAGTTACGCCGACTCGGTGCGGGTCGCGCTCTGGATCGTGGCGGCGCTGTTCCCGGTCGCGCTGGTCTGCGCCCTGCCGCGGGTGCTCACCGCGCTCGTCCAGCTCACCCTGAAGGTGCTGCGCCGCCCGCCGCTGGAGCACCGGCTCACCTGGCCCGGCGTGCTGCGGGTGGTCGGCTGGAGCGCGCTGGGCTACGGCCTGTTCGGCGTGCACCTGTGGCTGCTGGCGAACGCCCAGGCCGCCCCCGGGCTGGACGGTTTGCTGCGCAGCGTCGGCTCGTTCGCCATCGCGATGACCGTGGGCATGTTCGCCTTCCTCTCCCCCTCCGGGCTCGGCGTGCGGGAGGCCGTGCTGGTGGCCGCGCTGGCCCCGTTCCTGGCGGGCAGCGGCGGCGTCGGCGCGGCGATGGGCATCGCGCTGGCGTCCCGGCTGATCTTCACCATCGCCGACGTCATCGCCGCCGGGCTGGCCGCCCTGTCCGGGGTGCGGCAACTGCGCCGGGAGGGCGGGGCCGAGGTGGCCCCCGCCACCGAGTAGCGGAGACGCGACAAGGGCCCGGTCGGTGACCGGGCCCTTGTCGTTGCGATCGTCAGCGGGTGGTGACGGTGGTGATCCGGGTGAACTCGCGCATCAGGTCGTACCCGTCCCAGGTGGCGGCGAAGTTGAGCGCGTCGCCCACCGGGACGATCCGGTCCACCCCCCGGCCGGCGAGCGTGCGGGCGAAGGCGACCAGGTCGTCGGCGGAGAACCCGAAGTGGGTGACCGTCTGGTCCCGACGGACCACCAGCGGCGCGAGGTCCGCGAGCGTGTCGACCCGGGCCTGCGGGAACGTCCCGACGCCGAGCCAGCGGCGCGGGATGCCGCCCGGCTCCGCCAGGTCGACCGTCGCCAGGTCGTTGCCGTCGAAGTGGACGGCCGTGGCGGCCCCCTCGATGGCCAGGCCGTACGTGGCGACCCGCTTCTCGACCGCCATCGCGGCGTCCACCTCGGGCCGTTTGCCGTCCAGCACCGTGCGGAGTCGGGCCAGCAGGTCCGCGCGGGCCGTCGCGGTCGCCGCCGGGTCGCCGACCCAGTACACGGTACGGGGCGAGGCGCAGGCCGCCTGGTCGAACCAGTACGAGTCGTTGTAGAAGCCGAGCGCGGCGGCGTCCCGGTCCCGCTCCTCGGCGGCCAGCCAGCCGGCCGCGCCGATCACCGTGAAGGAGGAGCGGTCCGGGAACGTCAGGTCCCGGGCGTGCGGCGCGAGCGGGTGCCGGCGGATCTCGGCGACCGACCGGTCACCGCCCCAGATCACCCGCAGGTCGGCGGCGGCGGACAGCGCGGCGGTCACCGCGTCGTCCCGGCCGTACGTGACCATCCGCTGGGTCTGCCGGACCGCCTCGTCCGCGTCGGCGAGGGTGTCGTTCAGCGCGTCGAGCACCGCGTCGGCCGCCCCGGCCGACCGGGACGAGATCCGCACCACGTTGGCGTTGCCGGCCAGCGCGGACAGCGCCCAGGAGTAGACGAAGATGGTGTCGACGTTGGCCGGCGGGACGTGGAAGACCAGCCCTCGGGGGAAGCGGAGCTGCCCCGGCTCGTCGCCCACCCGCTCGAGCGCCTTGGCGATCTCGCCACGGCGGAGGAAGAACCCGAGGGAGGCCAACTCCGGGTGCCGGCGGGCGACCGCCGGACGGAGCAGCCGGCGGGCGAACGCCACCAGGAACTCCACCACCCGCTCGTCGCCGACGGTCAGCGGCCCACCGGCCGGGGCCGCCCGCAGCGCGGTGACCAGGTCGTCGACGCCGATGGCGCCGCCCGCCGGGAACCGCTCGATCACCTTGCCGCTCATGCCGCCTCCGTGAACGTGTCGCTGCACCCGCGCGCCTCCGCCCGGGGCAGCCGGCCCAGGATGGAGAACCGCTTGCCCGGCCAGACGCCGTCGTCGACGCCGTGGACCACGCCCCGGTCCTCGGTGAGCAGGATGTGCCCGGGGTACGACCGGGGCAGGGTGCTGATCACCTGCACCACGCCCGGGGTGCCCACCGGCACCTCCTCCCAGGTGTGCGGGTCGCGGACGATGACGTCGGAGAAGTCGGGGCAGTAGAGGCCGCCGCCGTCCGGCCCCTCCAGGAAGGTCAGGCCGATCTGCTCGACCATCCCGTAGAAGTTGTGGATCCTGGTCAGCCCGGTGTCCTCCGTGAGGCGGCGGCGGAACTCCGCGTTGTCCACCGCACGGTCGACCAGCTTCTTCCAGCCGCCGCTGTGGATCAGGATGCCGTTGCTCAGGTCGAGCTTGTGGTCCCGGGCCAGCTCGTAGAGGTAGAGCCAGGTCATGAACGTGAAGCCGAAGATGAGGAACGGCTGGTCGCCGTGCTTGTCGAGGAAGGCGCGCACCGCGTCCGGGTCGGGCTGGTCGTGCTCGTCGAGCACGAAGGTGTGGTCGCGGCCGAAGTTCATCAGGCCGAGCACCCCGGCGCCCCGCGCGGAGAACGACTGCCGGTTGGCGAACAGCGCCTTCGTGTCGACCAGCAGCATCGGCAGCCGCTTCGGCCCGATCACCGTGCTCAGCGTGGCGGAGAGCATCTTCTGCTGGACGCCGGCGGCTTCCTTGTCGAGGAAGATCCGGCTCACGTCCCCGGTGGTGCCCGAGGACGTGAGCACCTTGAAGACCTCGTCGTCTCCGATGCTCTTGAGCGCGTGGTGCTTGAACAGCCGCACCGGCAGCCAGGGCAGGTCGGCCACCCGGTCGTACCGGCGGCCGGGCAGGTGGCCCAGGGAGGCGAGCAGCCGGGCGTACTCCGGGCTGTTGGCCCGGTGGTGCTCGGTCAGCTCCACCAGCTCGGGCAGCAGCTTCGCCTCGCGCGCCGCCTGGTCGAGGGTGAACAGCGTCATACCAGCGCCTCCAGGGAGCGGTAATCGATCTTGCCGTTGGGCAGCTGCGGCAACCGCTCGATGGTGCGGACGTCGAAGCCGGACCGGTGCAGCTTGAGCCGCTCCGCGAGCCGGCCGGCGAGGGCCTTCGCGTCGTCGCCGGTGATCCCCTCGACGAACACGACGACCTTGTCCGGGCCGGAGACCGCGACGACGGGCCCCTGGTCGCGGGCCAGCTCCTCGATGTCGTGCAGGTTCACCCGGATGCCGAAGATCTTGCCGAACCGCTTGAGCCGGCCGCGCAGCCAGACGAAGCCGTCGGCGTCGAGGTGGCCGAGGTCCCCGGTACGCAGCACCCCGCCCTGCTCGTCGCCGCGGGTCAGATCGGCCGAGCTCTCCGCGTACCCCATCATCACGTTCTGGCCGCGGTAGACCAGCTCGCCGACCACGCCGGGACGGTCGGTCTCCGCGCCGTCGGGGCCGAGGACGGTGAACGACCCGCCGTCGAGCGCCGGGCCGACCGAGCCGACCCGCTCGGGCAGCGCGTCGGCCGGCAGCGTGCTCATCCGGGGCGCCGCCTCGGTGCAGCCCCACATGACGTGGAACCGGCCGCCCACCGCGGCGATCCGCTCGTGGAAGGCGAGGATCATCTCGTCGCGCAGCTTGCCGCCGGCCTGGGTCAGCGTACGCAGCGACGGATACTTCGCCGGGCTCCACCGGATCCGGTGCAGCATCTCGTAGTTGTACGGCACCCCGGCCAGCGACGTCGCGCCGTGGGCCTGCACGGCCTGCCAGAACTCGCGGGCCAGCACCCCGCCGTCCACCACCAGCACGGTCGCCCCGGCGGCCAGGTGACTGTTCAGCACCGACATGCCGAAGCTGTAGTACAGCGGCAGGCTGGTCGGGGCGATCTCGTCCGGCCCGATGTCCAGGGCCCGCGCGATCGCGGCGGCGTTGGACTCCACGGCGGTGCGGGAGAGCCGGACGAACTTCGGGTCGCCGGTGGAGCCGGAGGTGGCCAGCAGCACCGCCAGGTCCGGGTGCGGCTGGTCGGCCGAGGGTCGCTCGCGGACCCAGACCGGGCCCAGCACGGCGTCGTCGACCTCCCGGTACTGCTTGGGCCGCTCCCCCGGGCTGGCGCCCGCGCCGCCCTCGGCGAGGCCGACCACGACGGCCGGCTCGAACCGGCGGACGAAGTCGGCCAGCACGGCCGGGTCCAGCGACGGGTCGAGCAGGGCCACGGGGCGGTCGGCGCGCAGCGCGCCGGCGTACCGCAGCACCGCGGCCACCGAGGTGCCGCTGCGGGCGAAGACCACCCCGGGCGGAAACCCGCCGTACGCGGTGGCGTGCCGGTCGACCTCGGCGCCCAGCTCGACGCCGCCGAGGACGTCGCCGGTGGCGGCGTCGATGAGGCGGGCGGTCGGGGCCACCAGGTTCACGGCACCAGCCCTCCGTCCACGCCGAGTACCTGGCCCGTCACGTACCGGGCCGCGTCGCCGGCCAGGAACCGGATCACGTCGGCCACCTCGTCGGGGTCGCCGAGGCGACCGAGCGCCGCGGCCGACGCCTGCCGGTCCAGCACCTCGGCCGGCAGCGCGGCGGTGAGGTCGGTGCGGATCACCCCGGGCGCGACGGCGTTGACGCGGATGCCCCGGCCGCCCAGCTCGCGCGCGGCGGAACGGGCCAGCGCGGCCACGGCGGCCTTCGACGCCGCGTACACGGACTGGCCGGCCGCGCCGTACGTGCCGACGACCGAGGCGAGCAGCACGATCGAGCCGCCCCGCCGCTCGGTGCCGTCGGCCCCCTTGCGCTTGCGGGCCATCGCCCGGCCGGCCGCCTGCACGGCCGCGACGGCGCCCGCGACGTTGACGTCCAGCGTGCGGCGGACGTCGTCCGCCCGCATCATGCCGAGCAGGCCGCTCTCCATGATCCCCGCGTTGGCGACCAGCACGTCCAGCCCGCCGTGCTCGGCGGCGACCTGCTTGACCGTGGCGCCGACCGCGTCGAAGTCCGCCGCCTCCAGGCCGAGGCCGTGCCCGCCGAACTCCTTGGCCACGGCCTCGGCCCGACCGGCGTCGCGGCCGGTGACGACGACCGTGGCGCCGGCCGCGGCGAGGGCGCGGGCGGTGGCCAGGCCGATGCCCCGGGTGCCGCCGGTGACGAGGGCCACCCGGCCGGTCAGCTCACTCATCGACGCCGAGACCCCGCAGCATGTCGAGGGCGACCTTGAAGCTGCTCATGTCGATGACCTGCTCGGTCTCCAGCTGGACGTCGAACTCGTCCTCGATCGCGGCGACCAGGGTCATGTGGCCGAGGGAGTCCCACTGCTCGATGCCGCGGTAGGTGAGGCTCTCCACGTCGGTGCCCTCGGGCAGTTCCAGGGCGTCCACGAAGACGGTACGCAGGCGGTCGGTGAGGGTCATTTCGCTTCTACTCCGTTGATCGCTAAGGGAAGGGATGGTCACTGCCCGTCGCGGCGCACCGCGGGCGAGCCCCAGACCGGGGCCTCCCCACGCGCCTGCGCCTCGGCCCGCCGGGCGGCGTTCTCGGCGCGGACCCGCTCCGCCTCGGCCTTGATGTGGTCCTGGTCATAACGCTGGAACACCCGGGCGGGATTGCCCGACACCAGACTGTAGGGGGGAACGTCCTTGGTCACCACCGACAGCGGGCTGACGGTCGCGCAGTCACCGATGGTGACACCCATCATGATCACGCTGTTGCCGCCGATGAAGCAACCCTTGCCGATCTTGACCGGCTTGCGCTCGATGAGGTCGCTGCCGGAGTGGTTCTCCAGCATCATGTTCGCCAACCAGCTGGAGTGGGTGAACACGAGGCAGTTCAACCCGATGCTGGTGTGGTCGCCGATCTCCAGTCCGCCGCTGGCGTCCAGGACGGTGTTCTCCCCGATCCAGCAGTGCTCCCCCATGACCAGGTTCTCCGGGCTGACGATCTTCGTCCGCTCCCGGATCCGGGTGGTCTCGGGCAGGCCGAGGAAGCGGGCCCGCTCGACGTCGTTGAGGAGGCCGCCGACGAAGTCGTTGAGGATGCCCGTACGCAGCCGGTTGCTGCGCTCGTCGTCGGAGAACATGTTCACGCCCGCTCACCGACCATCCTCGCGAAGACCTCCAGGTGCTGGCGGGTGACCACGTCGAGCGTGAAGTGCGAGTACACGAGGTCGCGCTGGCGCTTGGCGATCCACTCCCGCTCCTCCGGCTCGTCCAGCAGCCGGATCACCGCGTCCGCGAGGTCGGCCGGGTCGTTCGGCCGGACCAGCACGAAGTTCTCCCAGTTGCGCAGCCGCACCGCCGGGAAGTTCGTCTCGGTGACCGTGCCGATCGTGGCCCGCCCGGCCGCCATCGCCTCCAGGCTGGCGGTGCCGAAGCCGCCGCCCTGCAGGTCGTGGGCCACCACGTCGGCGGCGGCGAAGTAGGCCGGCACGTCGGCCGGCGGCACCACGCCGGTGGTGATGATCGCGTGGTCGACGCCCAACTCCGCCGCCCGCTTGGCGAACGCGTCGTAGTAGACCCGGCCGATGATCATCACCTTGGTGTCCGGGTGCTTGGCCAGGACGGCCGGGAGCGCCTCGACCAGGGCCAGCCGGTCCCGCAGCGGGATCACGTGGCCCAGCGAGACGATCAGCGGGCCGTCGCCGACACCGTGCCGGGCGCGCACGTCGGTCTCCGGGGTGCCCTCGAAGCGGCTCGGCTCCACCGCGACCGGGATGTACTCGAAGTCCGCCGTGGTCGCGCCGTAACGCTCCGCGCAGTAGTGGGCCGCCAGCTCGTCCATGATCACGTAGCTGGGCCGGAACCGCGTGACGATCGGCCTGACCAGGAAGCGGTCCAGCGTCCGGAACAGCGCGGCGTACTTCGGGTCCGGGCTCTCCAGCCGGGTGTGGATCGACAGCAGCACCGGTACGCGGTGGCGGCGCGCGTACCAGCCGGAGATCCAGCTGAGATCGAAGAACTGGCCGTGCTGGTGGATCACGTCGGGCCTGAACTCGGCCAGCAGCCGGGAGACCCGGCGCAGGTTGCCGGGGCGGGCCAGCGTGAAGGCCATGTCGAAGTCGATGGACAGGCCGAGCTTCGGCATCGGCATGGCGGGCAGCCGGATGACGCGGTAACCGTCCCGCCGCTCCTCCGCCGGCGCGTCCCGGTAGGCGGCTGTCAGGACCAGGACCTCGTGACCGGCCGCGGCGTAGCGCTCCGCCAGCGCCGCGGCGAGGTGCGAACTCCCGCCGGGCCGCGGGGGGAAGAAGTTGTTGACGACCGCGATCCGCACAGCGGTAACTCCCGTCGAGGTCGGTGTGAGGGGCGGAGTGGGGGTCCGGGGCCCACCGGTGGATCGTACGGGCGGTCCGGAGGATCTGCCGGGAGGCGACGCGGGCCTACGCTACCTCAGCGCCGTGAACAGGCGGTGACTGCCGTCCTGCCAGGAGGCCCTGCCCGCACCTCCCGAACCCGCGGTCCGCCCCGCCCGGCAGCCGCGGCCGGCCGGGGCGGACCCACCCGTCCGGTAGGCTCTCCGACCGGCGCCGGCCCTGCCGGCCGGCCATCAGCCGGACACACCTTGCAGAGCGGACAAGCATGGCGAACACCATCCACCCGACCGCCGTCATCGGGGCCGACGTGCAGCTCGGCGACGACAACACGATCGGCCCGTACAGCGTGATCGTGGGGCCGACCCGGATCGGCAACGGCAACTGGATCGGGCCGCACGTGGTGATCGGGACCCCGGCCGAGTACCGGGGCGGTCCCCACCCGGCCGCCTGGGACCCCGACGGCGGGCGCGCGGGAGGCGGCGTCGTGATCGGCGACAACAACGTCCTCCGGGAGTTCGTCACGGTCAACCAGGGCATCCAGGAGACAACCCGGATCGGCGCCGACTGCTACCTGCTGACCAGCAGCCACATCGGGCACGACTGCGTGCTCAACGACGGGGTGACCATCACGGACGCCGTGCTGCTCGGGGGGCACACCCACGTCTGGTCCTGGGCCAACATCGGGCTGGGCACGGTGGTGCACCAGCGCGGCCAGGTCGGCCCCGGCGCCATGGTCGGCATGGGCTCGGCGGTGCGCCGCGCGGTGGAGCCGTTCACCATCACCGTGGGCAACCCGGCCCGGGCCACCGGCGTCAACCGGGTGGGCCTGTCCCGGCGTGGCTGCACGGAGGACGTGGTCGACGCCTTCGAGCAGTACCTGAAGGGCCGCGCCAACCTGCCGGCGGGCCTGCCCGACGACGTCGCCGCCGAGCTGTCCGCATGGGCCAAGGCCATGGCCTCGGAGAAGGAGTGACGCCGCCGGTTCTCGGCGCCGACGGCTGATCCGGTGACCGGCACGGCGACCGTGGACACCGCGCAGACGACGGGCGTGGGGGCGCCGGCCGGTGGCCGGCGCCCCCACGGCGTCTCGGGGCTCAGGCGGCCGGGGCGGAGTTCCGCACCAGCTCGTTCATGCCCTCCTCGACCGTGATCCGGGGCTCCCAGCCGAGCACCTCGCGGGCCCGGGTGATGTCGGCGGCCCGGCGGCTGACCAGCACGTCGCGCGGGTTGAAGATGGGCTCGACGTCGGTGCCCACCGCCTGGATCAGGATCTTGGTCAGCTGGGCGATGGAGGTGTCCACCCCGGTGCCGATGTTCAGCGGCATGTTGTCCTGCTCCGACTCCAACGCCGCGACCACGGCGCGGGCCAGGTCGGTGACGTGGATGAAGTCCATCGACTGCTCGCCCTTGCCGTCGATGATCGGGGCCTGGCCGGCGCGCAGCCGCTGGATGAAGGTGTTGATGACGCTGGTGTAGTACGCCTCGATCTTCTGGCCCGGGCCGTACACGTTGAAGAAGCGCAGCGCCATCCAGGACAGGCCCTTGCTGCGCTGGTAGTAGCCGAGCAGGTCCTCGCCGGCCCGCTTGGAGATGCAGTACGGGGTGAGCGGGTCGAGCTGGTCGTCCTCGTGCATCGGCAGCTTCTTCGGGTCGCCGTAGACCGACGCCGAGGAGGCGAACACCAGCCGCTGCACGCCGTGGTCGGCGGCGGCGGCGAAGACGTTGTTGTTGCCGACCATGTTGATGTCGATGGACTCGTACGGGTCGGCCTGGCTCTTGTTGATCGAGACGGTCGCGAAGTGGATGACGTGGGAGCAGCCCTTCATCGCGTTGTGCACCGCGCCGCCGTAGCGCACGTCCTGCTCGACCAGGTCGACCTTGCCGGTCTTGACCAGCTCGTTCACCCGGGCCCGGTCGCCGCGCGCCATGTTGTCGAAGATGCGGACCTCGTAGCCCTTCTCCAACAGCAGCGGGATCACGTGCAGCCCGATGAAACCGGCGCCGCCGGTGATGAAGACCTTCTTGCTCATGCGGATTCGGTTCCCTTCAAGGATGACTCAGCGACCGGCGGCGACCGCGGTGACGACCTCGCGCACGGTCGCGGCGACCCGGTCGACCTGCTCGTCGGTCAGGTTGGCGTGCATCGGGATCGCGAGGTGGCGGGCGAAGACGTCGGCCGAGACGGGGCACGGCCGCGCCGGCTCGCCGTAGAGCGGCTGCACGTGCGAGGCGTACGTGCCGAAGTTGCACTGCACGCCGCGCCCCCGCAGCCCCGTCGCCACCGCGCCCCGGTCGACCGAGGGGTCGAGGGTGAGGATGTACGCCTGCCACGGGTGCTCCCGGTCCGGCAGCTCGGCGGGCACGGTGACCAGGTCGAGGTCCTTGAGCAGCTCGCCGTAGCGGGCGGCGATGCGCCGCTTGGTGGCCAGCAGGTCGGGCAGCCGGTCCAGCTGGGCGAGCATGATCGCCGCGGCGACGTCGGAGAGCCGGTAGTTGTAGCCCAGCTCGTCGAAGGTCGGGATGGGCAGGTCGGTGGAGGCCGCCCGGGTCAGCGCGCCCTCGATGCCGTACGTGTGCAGCTTCCGGGCGTGGGCGACGAGGTCCTCGCGGTCCGAGGTGAGCGCCCCGCCCTCGCCGGCCGTGATGCCCTTGCGGCCGTGGAAGCTGAACGCGGCGATGTCGGCGAGGCTGCCGGCCGGGCGGCCCTTGTAGGTGGCGCCGGCGGCGCAGGCGCCGTCCTCGACCAGGAACAGCTTGTGCCGGTCGGCGATGGCGCGCAGCTCGTCGTAGTCGGCCGGCTGGCCGGCGACGTCGACCGCGATGATCCCGACGGTACGGGGGGTGATGGCGGCCTCGACGGCGGCGGGATCGACCGTCCAGATGTCGGGGCGGACGTCGGCGAAGACCGGCTTCGCGCCCGTCCACATCACCGAGTGTCCGGTGGCGGGGAACGTGTAGTCGCCGACGATGACCTCGTCGCCCGCGCCGACGCCGAGGGTGAGCAGGGCGAGGTGCAGGGCGGCGCCGCAGTTGTTGGTGGCCAGCGCGTGGGCGGTGCCCGTCGCGGCGGCGAAGCGCTCCTCGAACCTGCGGCACGTCGGTCCGGCGCCCGCCAGCCAGCCGGAGGCGAAGACCTCGGCGATCGCCGCGAGCTCCGCCTCCCCGACCGTGGGCTGACCGAGCGCGATGACGTCGTCTGACATGAGACTCCCTAGAAGTCGACCCGGTGCAGTCTAGGCCACCCCGGGTCGGCTGCGACGAATCGGGCACGTCCGGCTTGGCTACCATCCACCTCGGAATACGCCGGCAGGGGGGACGAGATGACGAGGTTCGTGGTCGTGGGCGGCGGCATCGTCGGCCTGGCGGTGGCCCACCGGCTGATGACCGACCGACCCGGCGACTCGGTGACCGTGCTGGAGAAGGAGGCCGGCTGGGCCGCCCACCAGACCGGCCACAACTCGGGCGTGATCCACGCCGGGGTGTACTACAAGCCGGGCAGCCTCAAGGCGACCCTGTGCCGGGCCGGCAGCGCGTCGATGGTCGAGTTCTGCGCCGAGCACGGGCTGTCGTACGACATCTGCGGCAAGCTGATCGTGGCCACGGAACCGGCGGAGCTGCCGCGGCTGCACGCGCTGCACGAGCGGGCGGTGGCCAACGGCCTGCCGGTGCGGCTGCTCGACGCGGCGGAGGCCGCCGAGTACGAGCCGCACGTGGCGGCCGTGGCCGCGCTGCACGTCGCCTCGACCGGCATCGTGGACTTCGGCGCGGTCTGCCGCACGCTCGCGGCGCTGCTCGCCGCCGGGGGCGCCGACCTGCGCACGCGGACCGAGGTGACCGGGATCGCCACCCGGCCCGAGGGGGTGGTGGTGGACACCACCGGCGGCGACATGGTCGGCGACGTGCTGATCAACTGCGCCGGCCTGCACGCCGACCGGGTCTCCCGGCTGGCCGGGGTGCCGACGCCGGTGCGGATCGTGCCGTTCCGCGGCGAGTACTACGAGCTGACCCCCCAGCGCCGCGGCCTGGTGCGCGGGCTGATCTACCCGGTGCCGGACCCGCAGTTCCCGTTCCTCGGGGTGCACCTGACCCGGATGATCGACGGCAGCGTGCACGCCGGTCCGAACGCCGTGCTGGCCACGGCTCGGGAGGGCTACTCGTGGGGGCGGTTCAGCCCGCGCGACGTCTGGGACGAGCTGACGTACCGGGGCCTGTGGGCGCTGGGCCGCCGGCACTACCGGTACGGCCTGACCGAGGTGGCCCGGTCGCTGTCGAGGAAGCGGTTCGCGGCCAGCCTGGCGCGGCTGGTGCCGGAGCTGACCCCGGACGACATCGTCCGGGCCGGAGCGGGGGTACGCGCCCAGGCGATCCTGCCCGACGGCGGCCTCGTGGACGACTTCCTGATCGTCGAGGCGGACCGGCAGGTGCACGTGCTCAACGCGCCGTCCCCCGCCGCGACCAGCTCGCTGGAAATCGCCCGGCACATCGTCTCCCGGCTGCCGCTGGACGCGACACCCTGACGGTCTCCCTACGGGGTTGACGCCCCGGGCCGGGCGTGGGTCGGGGGCGCCGCCGTGCGGCGGGGTCACGGCCGGGGGCCGCGCGGCGCCGCTCAGGCGGGGGCGACCGGCACGGCGTCCCGCTGCCGGGGCACGGCCGGGGCGGCGCCGAGCCCGGCCGCCACCGCCTCGACCAGCGCGTCGAGGTACGCCTCGGCCGGCGCGGTGCGCGCGATGGCCAGCCGCCAGTACAGCGGCCCGACGATCAGGTCCACGGCCGCCTCGGGATCGGTGTCGGCCGGCAGTTCGCCGCGTCGGACGGCCCGGGCGACGAGCGAGCCGCCGATCTCCTGCTGCTTGGCGCGCAGCAGCGCCTGGAGGGTCTCGTCGATCTCCGGGTTGCGGGCCGCCTCGGCGAGCAGGTCCGGGATGATCTGCGAGGCCAGCGGGTGGCGCAGGGCGTGCGCCAGCACCTGGAACAGCAGGGCGAGGTCGCCGCGCAGGGTGCCGGTGTCCAGCGCGGGCAGCTTGCTGCCGGCGGCGGCGGCGACGACCTCCAGCACCAGTTCGAGCTTCGAGCTCCACCGCCGGTAGATCGCGGTCTTGCCGACCCCGGCCCGGCGGGCGACCGCCTCGATGGAGAGCCGGCCGTAGCCGACGGCGGCCAGCTCCTGCATCAACGCGCGCCGGATGGCCGTGGTGATCTCCCCACGGAGCACCGCCGCGCCGGCCGGCGCCCGCCGCTTCCCGGTCGTCACGTGACTCTTCTCGGCTGTCACGTGGAACAATGTAGCGCAACGACGGTACGGTTGCGTCCCGACGTGTTTTGGACTACCTTCCACGCAGCGACGAGGCGGCGATCCACGCACCGGCCACGCTCGATATCGTTCACGCGCATCCCGTTGCCCCACAAGATCGGAGCGCCCATCCCATGGCCAACACCGCGCTGGCCGATCCCGACGCCGGCCTGACCCAGGCGCAGCTGGCCGCCCGGTACGGGCTGCGGGTCGCCGGCGAGCGGCCGTCCCTGGCGGAGTACACCCGCCGCCTGTGGGCGTACCGGCACTTCATCGCCGCGTACTCCAACGCCAAGCTGGTCGCCTCGTTCAGCAACGCCCGGCTCGGGCAGCTGTGGCAGGTGCTCACCCCGCTGACCAACGCGGCGGTCTACTACCTGATCTTCGGTGTGGTGCTGAACCAGAACAGCATCCCGAACTTCATCGCGTACCTGACCGCCGGGCTGTTCATCTTCAACTTCACCCAGACCACCGTGCAGAACGGCACCCAGTCGATCACCAGCAACCTCGGGCTGATCCGGGCGCTGCACTTCCCCCGGGCCTGCCTGCCGCTGGCCGTCATGCTCACCCAGTTCCAGCAGCTGCTGGCCTCGCTGCTGGTGCTCGTCGGCATCGTCCTGGTGACCGGCGAGCCGCTCACCGTCGAGTGGCTGCTGCTGGTGCCGACGGTCCTGCTCCAGGCGGTGTTCAACGCGGGGCTGACCATGACGGTCGCCCGGATGGGCGCGAAGATCGCCGACCTCAAGCAGGTCATGCCGTTCGTCCTGCGCACCTGGATGTACGGCTCCGGCGTGCTCTACAGCGTCGCCCTGTTCGAGGAGCGGCTGCCGGGCTGGGCGACCCGCCTGGTCGAGGCGAACCCGATGCTGGTCTACATCGAGCTGGCCCGGCACGCGCTGCTGGAGGGCGCGCCGCTGCTCAGCTCCTCGATGCTGCAGGCCTGGGCGTACGCGGTGGGCTGGGCGCTGCTGATGGGCGTCGGGGGTTTCATCTACTTCTGGCGCGGGGAACAGGAGTACGGCCGTGGTTGATTACATCGAGGCGTCCAACGACGTCACCGTGACCCTGCCGAGGATCACCGAGCGCATCCCGACCGTGGTGGTCGACGACGCGCACGTGGTCTACCGGGTGCACAAGGGCGCCACGGGCGGCACCAGCCCGGTCGCCGCCCTGAAGCGGATCGTGTCCCGCACCTCCGCGCCGAACGTCCGCGAGGTGCACGCGGTCAAGGGGGTCAGCTTCACCGCGTACCGGGGCGAGGCGATCGGGCTGATCGGCAGCAACGGCTCCGGCAAGTCGACCCTGCTGCGGGCCATCGCCGGGCTGCTGCCGGTCAACCGGGGCGCGGTCTACACCCAGGGTCAGCCGTCGCTGCTCGGCGTCAACGCGGCCCTGCTCAACGACCTCTCCGGTGAGCGGAACGTCACACTGGGTTGCCTGGCCATGGGCATGCGCCCCGACGACGTCGCGCGGCTCGCTCCGGAGATCATCGAGTTCTCCGGGATCAACCAGCGCGGCGACTTCGCCTCGCTGCCGATGCGGACGTACTCCTCCGGCATGTCCGCCCGGCTGCGGTTCTCCATCGCGGCGGCCAAGAAGCACGACGTGCTGCTGATCGACGAGGCGCTCGCGACCGGCGACAAGGGCTTCCGCAAGCGCAGCGAGCAGCGGGTACGCGAGCTGCGGGAGAGCGCTGGGACGGTGTTCCTGGTCAGCCACCAGCTCTCCTCCGTCCGCGACACCTGCGAACGGACGATCTGGCTGGAGTCGGGCGTGCTGCGGATGGACGGCCCGACCGACGAGGTGCTGCGCGCCTACGAGGAATTCTCGAACGGCAAGTAGGGCTGCGGCGCCCGTACGGTGTCGTGCGGGTGCCGACCCACCGCGTCGTCCCTGGGGGCGGCGCGGCGTACGCGTTATCGTTCACCCGGCCGTAGTGCGGTCGCAACCCAACGTTTGGCATCCCTCCCCCGGAAGTGAGGATCGGCACATGACGCAGGACCACACCGCTGGCCTGGACGCCGCACCGGAGACCCCGGCACCGTGGCGGCCCGCGCGGACAGTGGCGGTGGTGCTGGCCGGCGGCACCGGGACCCGGCTGGGCCTCGGCATCCCCAAGCAGCTGCTGAAGATCGCCGGCAAGCCGATCATCGAGCACACCCTGGCGGTCTTCGAGGCGGCCCCCGAGATCGACGAGATCATCGTGCTGATGGCCGCGGGGCACGTCGCCGAGGCGCAGCAGATCGTCGACAAGGCCGGCTTCCGCAAGGTCAGCAAGGTCGTCGAGGGCGGCGACACCCGTAACGCCACCACCCGGATCGCGCTGGACGCCGTCGGCGAGGGCGACGTCAACATCCTCTTCCACGACGCCGTGCGTCCGCTGGTCAGCGCCCGCATCGTGCGCGAGTGCGTCAACGCGCTGTGGACATACTCGGCCGTCGACGTGGCCATCCCGTCGGCCGACACGATCGTCCAGGTCGACGAGAACGACTGCATCACCGACATCCCGGTCCGTTCCACCCTGCGCCGCGGCCAGACCCCGCAGGCGTTCCGCTCGGGCACGATCCGCGAGGCGTACCGGATCGCGGCGGACGACCCGAACTTCGCCGCCACCGACGACTGCGGCGTGGTGCTGCGCTACCTGCCCGGCACCCCGATCAAGGTGATCGACGGCTCGGACGAGAACATCAAGGTCACCCACCCGGTCGACGTGCACCTGGCGGACAAGCTGTTCCAGCTCGCCGCCGCGCAGGCGCCCCGGCTGACCGACCAGCGCGCCTACACCGAGGAGCTGACCGGCCGGACGATCGTCGTCTTCGGCGGCAGCTACGGCATCGGCCACGAGCTGACCGAGCTGGCCCGCGGCTACGGCGCGCAGGTCTTCCCGTTCAGCCGCTCCACCACCGGCACCCACGTCGAGCGCGCCGAGGACGTCGAGGCCGCGCTGCGGACCGCCTTCGAGGCCACCGGCCGGATCGACCACGTGGTCGTCACCGCCGGCATCCTGGAGAAGGGCGAGCTGACCGAGATGGACCAGGAGACGATGGACCGGGTCCTGCACGTCAACTTCGTGGGCCCGGTCACCATCGCCCGGCAGTCCCTGCCGTACCTGCAGCAGACCAAGGGCCAGCTGCTGCTCTACACCTCCAGCTCGTACACCCGGGGCCGGGCCCGCTACGCGCTCTACTCGGCGACCAAGGCCGCCCTGGTCAACCTGACCCAGGCCCTCGCGGACGAGTGGGCCGAGTACGGCGTACGGGTGAACTGCATCAACCCGGAGCGCACCGCCACCCCGATGCGCACCAAGGCGTTCGGCGAGGAGCCGGAGCACACCCTGCTCGCCGCCGAGACGGTCGCCCAGTCGTCGCTGGACGTGCTGGTCTCGGAGCTCACCGGGCAGGTCATCGACGTGCGCCGGGCGCCGGGCGAGGCGCCCGCGGCGGGCATTCCCGGCCAGGCCGGCAAGCCCGCCGCCCCGGCGACGGCCGGCTGAGTTCGCCGGCGCGGCGGGAGAAGCGGGTACCGACATGCGTGGTGACCTGGTCAGGAAGCTGACCGCCCGGGCGGCGGCCACCGGCCTGGCGGTGCTGGCGTTCCTCGTCCTCGCGCTCACCGGCGCGACCGGCTGGGGGCTGGCGCTCGCGGTGGCGGCCCTCGCCGCCGCGGCCTGGGAGCGCCGGGTCCGGCCGGCGGCCGACAGCACCGCCGAGGCGGTGCTGCTCGCCGCTGGCGTCCTGGTGGGGTACGCGCGCCGGCTCGACGCGGGCTTCGACCCGGCCCTGGCCGCCACCGCGCTCGTCCTGCTCGGGCTGGTGCTGCTCGTCGGCCCGCTGCGGCAGGCCGGCAACCTGGAGATCCGGGCCGCCAACCTGCCCGTCCGGTCGTGGACGCCGCTGGTCGCCGCCGGGCTGGGCGACGCCCTGCTGGCGCTGCTCGCCGCCGTCGCCCTGGCCGCCGCGCTGGCGCTGCCCGCCGCGGTCGCGCTGGTGGCGGCCCTGCTCGTCGGCGCCGCCGCCGGGGCGGTCGCCCTGGACCTGGCCCGCCGCCGGTTCCGCCCGGGCGCGGGCGGCGGGGCGGTGGCCCGGGCGCTGCGCCGGCACCAGCCGGAGTTCCTGCTGCACTTCTCCGCCCCGCCCGGGTCCGAGTACCAGGTCACCATGTGGCTGCCGTACCTGGAGCGGATCGGCCGGCCGTTCCTGGTGCTGGTCCGGGAGCCGGAGTTCCTCGCCCCGATCGCGGCGGCCACCACGGCCCCCGTGGTCTACTGCCCGACCACCAGGACGATGGACGAGGCGCTGGTGCCGAGCCTGCGGGTGGCGTTCTACGTCAACCACGGGGCGAAGAACAGCCACTGCATCCGGTTCTCGCAGCTCACCCACATCCAGATCCACCACGGCGACAGCGACAAGGCGCCGAGCGCGAACCCGGTCTCGGCCATCTTCGACCGGATCTTCGTCGCCGGCCCGGCGGCGATCGACCGGTACGCCCGCGCGGGCGTGGAGATCCCGGCCGAGAAGTTCGTGGTGGTCGGCCGCCCGCAGGTCGAGTCGATCGAGGTACGCCGGGCGCAGGTCACCGGCCTGGCGAACCCGACCGTGCTGTACACGCCGACGTGGACCGGCCACCACGCCGACGCCAACTACTGCTCGCTGCCGGTGGGCGAGACGATCGTCCGGGGGCTGCTGGCCCGGGGCGCCACGGTGATCCTGCGCGCCCACCCGTACACCTCGCAGAACCCGGCGTCGGCCCGGCAGCTCGCCCGGCTGGAGGAGCTGCTCGCGGCGGACCGTGCCCGCACCGGCCGCCAGCACGTCTGGGGTGCCGCGGCCAGCCGGGGGATGTCCCTGGTCGACTGCGTCAACCGCTCCGACGCGCTCGTCTCGGACGTCTCCGGCGTGATCTCCGACTACCTCTACTCGGGCAAGCCGTACGCGGTGACGGACATGGGCGCCGACGGCGACCGGTTCGTCGAGCGGTTCCCGCTGGCCGGGTCGGGCTACGTGCTGCGGCGGGACGCCGGCAACCTCGACGAGGTGCTCGGGCGGCTGCTGGACACCGACCCGTCGGCGGCGGCCCGGTGGGCGACCCGGGCCCGGTACCTGGGCGACTTCCCGGCCGAGTCGTACGCCGAGGCGTTCCTGGCGGCGGCCCGACGGGAGCTGGCGGCCGGCGGGGAGCCGACCGCCGCGCCCACGCCGCGCGCCGCCGAGGCCGTCGCCCACGACGGCTCCCCCCTGTCCCCGACAGCCTGACCCGGCGCCCTCACCCCGGCTGATCAGCCGACCCGGCCGGTCAGCCGACCCGGCCGGTCGGCCCGCGTGCGGGGCGAGGTCAGCCCCGCGCGGGCGTCGCGTACGGGGCGAGGAGGGCCAGGACCGCGGCCGGGTCCTCGACGTGGGCGTTGTGGCCCAGGGCGGGCCGGCGCCCGGTGTGCGGGGAGGACGGGTCAGGCCGAGTAGCCGCGGGTGGCGGCCCAGTTCGCCAGCGCGATCGTGCTGATCCAGTACGACGGCACGGCCGGGTTCGCCGAGTCGGCGATCTTCACCGTGCGGCCCTGGTCCTCGTACCCGACGACGGCGATGTAGTGGCCGCCGGGGAACGAGTGCCAGCCCCCGTCGACGTCGGTGGCGGAGCCGGCGATGTTCACCACGACGCCCCGCCCGGCCGAGATCGCCTTGACCACGTCGGCCTGGAGCTGGTCCATCTGCGCCGGGGTGGCGGCGTTGCCCGGGATCATCCGGGTCTTGTAGGGGCTGCCCTTGACCATCTGGTTGAGCACCCGGGTGGTGTCCTCGGCCGAGTTGGTGCCCATCTCGGTGGTGCCGAGCTTGACGCCCAGGGTGTCCTGGTCGCTGGCGATCCCGGTGGCCGACAGCGCGTTGCGCACGGCGGCGGGGCCGCAGTTGTAGTAGGTCGTCTGCGCCTGGTAGTCGTAGTCGAGGGCCTTCGACGACGGCGGCTTGGGGGCGGCCGGCCTCGACTCGGACTGCGTGGGGGCGGCGGTGGCCGTCAGGTCCGGGTTCGCCGCGGTCGAGGTGGCGCTCGGCGCGTCGGTCACGGCCCGGGCCTGGCCCCGGGTCGCCGCGCCGTCGAGGCGGGGGGCGATCTCGGCGACGGCCGTCGTGGCCTGCCGGGGGGCGGAGGCGTCGTCGCCGTTCGCGAGCAGCGCCCCGGTGCCGGAGGCGAGCAGGAGCGCCGCGGCCGAGCCGGCGACGATCTGGTACGGCCGCCGGGCGGCGAGACGCCGCAGCTGCTGCTTCAGGTTGTCGTTCACGCGTTCCTCCACGGGACGGACAACCAAGAGGTGTGGTGGTGCTGCACGAGGATGGAACTCCTTCCGACACCGCCTACCGGGTTAGCTGACGGATTCGGGCGGGAAGATCGCCCTACCACGGGCCGTGGCCCGCGGATTCACCCCACACGTGCACTGGGTCCCCGGTTCGTGTTGGTCACGATTGAGCGGGTCGGCGCGGCGTCGCCTCTTGCGATCGGTTACCGCACCGGACGGGCCGACACTACTGGCCGGTCGCCGGCCTGCCAACCGCGTGTCACCTGCTTAAACCTTCGACGGCCGATTTTTTTGCGGCACATCCGGGAACTGACGTGACTCAATGGGATAGGCGACCATTCCGGCGCCGCCGGTCGACAATCGGACAATCGGTCGTGATCGTCGGGGACTTGCAGTCTTCAAACACACCGAATGGTTGCCGACGCCCGTTTCCGAGGCGACGTGACCGGGCTCACCCGGCAGAGTTCGGCCCGTCGGCCCAGCATGTGGGCGGGCCGGGTCCAGTCAGCCCGGGCCGCGGGCCGGGGTCAGCCGGCCCGGGCCGGACGCCACCGGGCCACCCACGCGGGCCGCCGGGACGAGACCGCCGCGGGGGCTAGGGGCGCCGGGGCGGGACGGGCCCGCTCGGCCGCGGCGGACGCTTCGGCCGCCAGGATCCGGGCGGCCTCGGCGGCCAGCTCGGCGTCGCGCCAGGCGGCCCGCTCCCGCTCCGCCGCCGCCAGGTACCCGGCCCGCCTGCCGTCGCGTACCGCACGGGCCAGCACGACCTCCTGCTCCACCGGGTGCCGCCGGGGGTCCCAGCCGCCGCGTCGGGCGAAGACGTCGCAGAGCTGCCCCATCGACAGCTCGCCGCGCAGGTGGGCGGCCGTGGCGGCGTGGTGCAGCCAGCGCTCGCGGGCCGCGTACTCGGTGGGGGTGCGGGGGGTGCGGGGCGTCGGCAGGGCACCCGCGCCGCCGAACCGGCGGGCGGCCGTCTCCGCCGCGTCGTACGCCCGCCAGGCCCGCTCGGCGGCCTCCTGCGCGGCGAGCCACGCGTCGCGGCGGCGGCGGGCGGTCCGCGCGGCGCCGGCCGCCGCCACGGCCACCTCCTCGGCGTACCGGCGCAGGTCGGCCAACTCCTCGGCGGCGGCCTCGACGGCGGACGGAGCGGGATCGCCCGCCGGCTGGTCCCGCTGCGGGCGGGTCACCAGGACGGTGAGCACGGTCAGCGCCAGCACGAGCAGGACCAACCAGATGACGGCGGCCTGCGGCACCTCGATCAGGAACTGGTAGAGAACGGTGTCCAACGTCGGCACCTCACGGGGTGGATGCGGAAGCGGAGCCCGCACCGACCGACCGGGCGGCGCGGGAGCGCCACCGGAGTCGGGCCGGCGGGAACGCGAGGGGTCCTGGAGCGCGGTGGAAGCGGGCTCGGCCCGCGGGGCGTCAGGGCCGCGGGGGCGCGCGGGGGCCGGAAGCGGCGGGGGCGGGCCCGAGCGGCGCCCGGCCCGGCCCGGCCGCCCGGGCCACGGGGTGCGCGGTGGGTAGCGGCGGCATGGCCGCCCCGGCCGGGAGAGCATTGGCGGTGTACGCGGCGGCGGTGCCCACGCTCGCCGCGGCGTGGTCCGCGACGGCGCGGAGCCCGACCGGGGCGCCCGGAGCCGGGGCCGCCCCGGCGGGCGCGCCGAGCACGACCGGCCGGCCGGCGAACGGGGCGCCGGGGTCGGTGTGACCGACGGCGCTGATGGAGAGACCGCCGGCCGGGGACCGGACGGCAGACGCGTCGGCGGGGATCACGGCGTCGAACGGCAGCGAGCCGGCCCCGAGGGAGAAGGCGACCGCGACCGCGAGGCTGGTCAGCATCCGGGCGGCCGAGCGCGCGACCCACCACAGAGGACAGGTGAGCGCGACGGACGGCACGCGTCCACGCTACCGTCGCCGACGGTACGGCGCACGGACGCCGGGCGTGTCGGCGCGTCCGGCACGATCCGGTCGGGAATGCCCGCGTGCCGCCTGGGCCGAACCGGCGCTGTCGGCCAATGTGGAGCTGCCCGCGCAGACGGGGCAGTCCCCGGACGCACAGACGGGGCAGCTCCACAGCAGCCGACCGCCGGTGGTTCGGCCGGCACGCGTGGGGGCTCCGCGTGGGGGGGTCGGCGTGGGGGCTCTGCACTCGGGGCGCGCCGCCACCGGTCGGCGGCAGGCGGCCGGCGCCAAGCGGGCGGCCAGCGCCAAGCAGGCGGCCAGCGCCAAGCGGGCGGCCGGCGAGCCGGGGCGGTCAGCGATCGGGGAGAGCGGCGTACTCGCGGGGGCGCCCGCGCGGGGCGGGGACCGTGGGCGGCGCGACGGTGGCTTCCGCAGCCGACGGCGGCGCGACGGTGGGCTCCGCGGCCGGGGGCCGGGGCCGCCGGGGTCGGCGGGCCGGGCCGAGCCGGCGGGTCAGCGGCACCTCCACGAAGCGGTGCAGCAGCGCGGCCAGCCCGAGGTTTACCAGCAGGAACCCGATCGCGGCCAGCGGGCCCCACCAGCCGGGCAGTCCCGCGCCGAGCCGGCCGGCCAGCCGCAGGACGGTGATCATGACGAAGACGTGCACCAGGTAGAAGGCGAAGGAGACCTCGCCGAGCCAGACCATCGGGCGGCTGCGCCAGGGTGTCCGCGCGCCGCGCACGTCCGCGTCGGCCGCGGCCGCGATGACCAGCACGTACGCCGCGGCGAGCAGCGCCGCCCACAGCTCGGCGCGGACCCACTGCGCGGCGACGATCCAGGTGGCCACGAAGGCCAGGCTGGCCACGGTGAGCCGGGGGCCCCGCCAGCGGCCCCGCCGCAGCAGCTCGGCCGCGGCGACGCCCATCCAGAACTCCAGCGAGCGCACCACCGGGAAGATCTGGGTGAACCACCAGGTGCTCTCCTGCGGCACCAGGCGCTGGCCGGGCCAGAGCGCCAGGATCAGCAGGGGCACCGCCACGACCACCGCCCACAGCACCCCGGGGCGCACCCGCCGCACCACGGGCAGCGCGAACGGCAGACAGAAGTAGAAGAACAGCTCGCAGGACAGCGACCAGCTCACCGAGTTGACGCTGTAGAAGTATCCCGGGGTGGGGTCCCAGGCCTGGACGAGCAGGAGGTTCTCCACGGCGGCGCGGACGTTCACCGGCTCGGCGAACAGCCAGACCCCGGCCAGCAGCGCCACCGCCCACATCAGCAGATGGTTGGGATAGACCTTGGCGAGCCGGCGGCGCCAGAAGTCCCGCCGGCGATCCCCGTCCCGGGCCGACCACACCAGCACGAAGCCGCTGAGGATGAAGAAGAACTCCACGCCGGACAGGCCGAGGCTGAACGCCCAGCTGACGACGGCCTGGTAGTCGGGCTCGGCGACGACCCGCATCGTGCCGACGTGGTAGCCGAAGACCAGCAGGGCCGCGATCCAGCGCAGCCCGGTCAGCGAGGGCAGCCGGCTCGCCGGGCGGGCCGGCGCCTCGGCGCGTACGAGGGCGGGGGCGCTGGTCATGCCGGGCACCCTACCGGGCGGGCCGGCGGCGACGGCCGCTCGGCGTGCGCGTACCCGACGGCGGGGCTGGAATGACCTACTATCGCGGCGGCGGCGGCGCGGACACGATGAGAGGGAAGCCCCTGATGCACAAGCGGATCCTGCTGCGGGCCAAGAAGGGCCCGTTCGACGTCTATTCCCCCGAGGAGACGTTCGAGCGCAACTGGATCGGCGACAACACAGGCAATCTCGTGTTCAGCCACGCGGCGCACAAGATCCTGCGGACCGCGACGGCGGAGATCACCTCCTCGGAGTTCCGGGCCAACCCGCGCGACGCGGACGAGATCAACGAGCGGTACGACGTCTTCGTGGTGCCGCTGGCGAACGCCTTCCGGCGCAGCTACGCCCACCGGCTCGTCAACATGACCCGGCTCATCGAGCGGCTCAAGATCCCGGTGGTGGTCATGGGCGTCGGCGCGCAGACGAACGTCGACGGCGACCGCGAGTACCTGCGTCCGCTCGACGACGGGGTGAAGAGGTTCGTCAAGGCGGTGCTCGACCGGTCGCACACGATCGGCGTCCGCGGCGAGATCACCGAGAGCTACCTGCGCGCCCTGGGCTTCTCCGCGGTCGACGTGATCGGCTGCCCGTCGATGTTCCTGCACGGCGACAGCCTGCGGGTGGAGAAGAAGAAGGCCACGCTCACGGTCGAGGACCGGGTCGCGCTGACGATCTCCCCGTACGTGAAGTCGATGGCGAAGGTGATCACCTCGCACCACCGGCGCTACCCCAACCTGCGGTACATCCCCCAGGACCTGAAGACCCTCGGCACCCTCCTGTACGGCGACGCGAAGGAGGACCGGGGCAAGAGCGCCGCCATCCCGATCCACACCTCGCACCCGCTGTTCCTGGAGGACAAGGTACGGATGTTCGTCGACCCGTGGACCTGGATGGACTACCTGTCCCGGTTCGACTTCAACTTCGGCACCCGCATCCACGGCACGATCACGGCGCTGATCGCCGGCACCCCGGGCTACCTGTTCGCGCACGACTCGCGCACCCTGGAACTGGCCCGCTACTTCGACATCCCGCACCGGATCATGAAGGACGTGCCGGCCGACATCGACGCCATCCAGCTCTACGACGAGGCCGACTACACCGCGCTGAACAACGGGCACAAGGCCCGCTTCGAGACGATGGTGGGCTTCCTGGCCAAGCACGACCTGGGCCACTCGTTCGCCGACGGCGACAGCGCCGCCCGCTTCGACCGGCAGGTCGCCGCGACGACGTACCCCCCGGCCGTACGCGCGCAGAGCGCCGTCGACCCGGCCGAGCTGATCGCCCGCATCCAGTGGCTGCGCGACCGGAACGAGGAGCTGACGGAGACCGTCACCGAGCTGAACAGCCAGCGGCTGCCCGCCCGGGTGCGGGCGGCGGTGGGTGGCCGGGTGCGGCAGATCCTCAAGCGTTAACCCTCCGTGGGGTGGCTGTTCAGCCATCCCACGCCCGGCGGCAACGCCAGGTTCCGGGGCCGTCCATCCGGGCGGTCGAAATTGTCGGGCGTGGTCAATGAGCCGACGCGAAGCCCACTGCTGAGCATCGTCGTGCCCGTGCACGGCGTCGAGGCGTACCTGTACCAGTGCCTGGAGTCGGTCCTGGGCGGGCTGCCCGCCGCCGAGGCGGACGCCGTCGAGCTGGTCGCGGTCGACGACGCCTCCCCGGACCGGTGCGGGGAGATGCTGCGGTCGTACGCGGCCGGACGCCCCCAGGTGCGGGTGGTCGAGCTGACCCGCAACGTCGGGCTCGGCCTCGCCCGCAACGCCGGGCTGGAGGCGGCGACCGGCCGGTACGTCTGGTTCGTCGACAGCGACGACTGGCTGCCCCCGGGCAGCGTGCCGGCCGTGCTGGACCGGCTGCGCCGCGACGAGCCGGACGTGCTGCTGCTGGACCACCTGCGGGTGCACGAGAACGGCCGGTTGGAGGTCGACGCGAGCAGCCACCTGCTGCGCGGGATCGACGGCTGTGTCCGCCTGGCCGACCGGCCCGAGCTGCTGCGGGTCCAGCACACCGCGTGGAACAAGGTGGTCCGCCGGACGTTCCTCGACGAGCTGGGGCTGCGCTTCCACCCCGGCTGGTACGAGGACATCCCGTTCAGCCACCCGCTGCTGATCGCCGCCGAGCGGATCGCGGTGCTGGACCGGGTCTGCTACCGCTACCGGCAGGGCCGCCTCGGCGCGATCACCTCCACCCGCAGCCGCCGGCACTTCGAGGCGTTCACGCAGTACGAGCGGCTGCACGAGTGGGTGGCCCGGCACGTCACGCAGGAGTGGATCCGCACCGACCTGTTCGCCCTGATGGTCAACCACTACCTCGTCGTGGTGGGCAACGAGGGCCGGGTGCACCCGCGGCTACGGCGCGCGTTCTTCCGCCGGGTGGCCGAGCACTACCACCGGTACCTGCCGGCGGGCGGCTACCCCCGGCCGGTGGGGGTGGCCGGGCTGAAGCACCGGTTGGTCGCCCGGGACAGCTACCTCGCGTACAGCACGCTGCGCCGGGCCCACCGGCTGGCCGGCCGGGTGCGTCCGGCCCGCGCCGCCGAGCCCGCGCCCGCCGGGGCGGATCCCGGGAGCGGGCCGCCCGGCCGGCCCGTCGAGGCCGCGGCCGGGCAGCCCAGCGCGCTGGCGGGCCAGGGATGAGCGACACCGCGACCCGAGCCGCCGACGGCCTCCGCCCGGCGGAGAACGCCGACCTGGAGACGATCCTGCGCTGGCGCAACCACCCGCGGGTCCGCGAGGTCAGCCTCACCCGACACGAGATCAGCCCGGCGGAGCACGCCGCCTGGTGGGCGGTCGTGCGGACCGACCCGGACCGCCGGCTGCTGGTGCACGAGCACCGGGGCGAGCCCTGCGGCGTGGTGACCTTCTCCGGGGTGGACAGCCCCGAGAAGGCGCTGACCTGGGGCTTCTATCTGGACGTCGAGGGCCTGGACGCGCGCGGGCAGCTCATGCCGGCCTGGTTGTCGCTGGAACGCGCCGCCATCGCGTACGCCTTCGACACCCTCGGCGCGCGGACCCTCGGCGGGGAGACGCTGGCCACCAACCGACCGGTGCTGGCACTGCACCGGCGCTTCGGATTCGAGATCGTCCGGCGCTACGAGCGGGACGTCGACGGCACGCCGCACCAGGTGGTGTGGACGGAACTGGGCAGGGGAACTTGACGGCGACAGTGAAGATCGGGCCGCACGCGGTCGGCACCGGGGAGCGCCCCTTCGTGGTGGCCGAGATGTCGGGCAACCACAACGGTGACCTGGACCGGGCCCTGGCCATCGTGGACGCGGTCGCGGCGAGCGGGGCGCACGCGCTCAAGCTCCAGACGTACACGCCGGACACGATCACCATCGACGTGGACGCGCCCGAGTTCCGGATCTCCGGCGGGCACGAGCTGTGGGGCGGCGAGCGGCTCTACCAGCTCTTCGAGCGGGCGCACACGCCGTACGAGTGGCACGAGCCGATCTTCGAGCGGGCCCGGCGGCACGGGCTCACGGCGTTCTCCTCGCCGTTCGACGCCACCGCCGTGCAGCTGCTGGAGGAGCTGGACGTCCCGGCGTACAAGATCGCCTCGTCGGAGCTGGTCGACCTGCCGCTGATCCGGCTGGTGGCCAGCACCGGCAAGCCGTTGGTCATCTCCACGGGGATGGCCACGATCGGCGAGATCGACGCGGCGGTCCGGGCCGCCCGCGACGGCGGCGCCGGCGGCATCGTGCTGCTGGCCTGCACCGCGTCCTACCCGGCGCCACCGCAGGACAGCAACCTGCGCCGGCTGCCGGTGCTCGCCGACGCCTTCGGCGTGCCGGTCGGGCTCTCCGACCACACCCCCGGCATCGGGGTGCCGGTCGCCGCGGTGGCGCTCGGAGCCTGCCTGATCGAGAAGCACGTCACGCTGCGCCGGGCCGACGGCGGGGTGGACTCGGACTTCTCCCTGGAGCCGACCGAGCTGGCCGAGCTGCGGGTGGAGGCCGAGCGGGCCTGGGCGGCGCTGGGCAGCACCGCCATCGGCCCCACCCCGACCGAGCGGGAGGGGCTGCGCTTCCGGCGGTCGCTGTACGTGGTGGCCGACGTGCGGGCCGGCGACCCGGTGACCGCCGAGAACGTCCGGTCGATCCGGCCGGCGGGCGGGCTGCCGCCGGTCGACCTCGACCGGGTGCTCGGCCGCACGTTCCGCCGCGACGTGCCCCGGGGCACCGCGCTGGGCTGGGACCTGATCTGACGGCCGCCGGGCGCGGGCGACGGACCTGGTCGGTCACCCCGCCCGGGCTTGCCCCAGTTCATCGCGAGCGTCGCACGCGTTCACCGCGTGGCGTCGGCCCGTTAACCCACCCGGCCTAGCGTCCGATCCGTCCGCCGGCCGCCAGGCCGAGAAACCCATCACCATCGGAGCACCAGTTGAGCGAGTTGAACGGGTCGTCCATCTTGATCACCGGCGGAACGGGGTCCTTCGGCCGCACGTTCCTGCGGCACCTCCTGGCCGAGGTCGACCCGGCCCGGGTGGTGGTGTTCTCCCGGGACGAGCTCAAGCAGTACGAGCTGCGCCAGCAGTTGGGCGACGACCCCCGGCTGCGCTGGTTCCTCGGCGACATCCGGGACCGGCAGCGGCTGACCCGGGCGATGCACGGGGTGGAGTACGTGGTGCACGCCGCCGCCCTCAAGCAGGTGGACACCGCCGAGTACAACCCGTCGGAGTTCATCGCCACGAACATCAGCGGCTCGCAGAACGTGGCCGACGCGGCGATCGACGCCGGCGTGAAGAAGGTCATCGCGCTCTCCACCGACAAGGCGTCCAGCCCGATCAACCTGTACGGCGCGACGAAGCTGGTCGGCGACAAGCTGTTCGTCTCGGCGAACCACTACGCCGCCCACCACCCGACCCGGTTCGCCGTGGTGCGCTACGGCAACGTCGTCGGCAGCCGCGGCTCGGTGGTGCCGCTGTTCCGCCGGCTCGCCGCCGAGGGCCGCAGCCTGCCGATCACCGACAAGCGGATGACCCGGTTCTGGATCACGCTCGACCAGGCGGTGCGGTTCGTCGTCGACTCGTTCGACCAGATGCGCGGCGGCGAGCTGTTCGTGCCGCGGATCCCCAGCATGCGGATCATGGACCTGGTGGAGGCGGTCGCCCCGGACGCGACGACCCACGAGGTCGGCATCCGGCCGGGCGAGAAGCTGCACGAGGAGATGATCGCGCCGGACGACAGCCGGCGGACCGTGCGTCTCGCGGACCGGTTCGTCGTCCAGCCGACGATCGCCGGCTGGGGCTACCAGCCGCCCGCCGACTGCGAGCCGGTGCCGGACGGGTTCGCGTACCAGTCGGACAGCAACGACGAGTGGCTGAGCGTGGAGCAGCTGCGCGACATGCTCGGCATCGCGGCGTGACGGCGATGCTCCCGTACGGGCGGCAGTCCGTCACCGACGACGACGTCGCCGCCGTGGTGGCGGCGCTGCGCAGCGACTGGCTCACCACCGGCCCGCAGGTCGACGCGTTCGAGGCCGACCTCGCGGCCTGGACCGGCGGCGCCGGCTGCGCGGCCGTGTCCAACGGCACGGCGGCGCTGCACGTCGGGTACGCGGCGGCCGGGGTCGGCCCCGGCGACGAGGTGGTGGTCCCGCCGATGACGTTCGTGGCGACCGCCAGCACCGCCGTGGCCCTCGGCGCGAAGGTCGTCTTCGCCGACGTCGAGCCCGAGACGTTCACCCTGGACCCGGCGGCCGTCTCCGCCGCGCTCACCGACCGGACGAGGGTGGTGGCGGCCGTCGACTACGCCGGTCACCCGGCCGACTACGACGCCCTGCGCGCGGCCGTGGGCGACACGGGCGCGCTGCTGCTCGCCGACGCCGCGCACTCCATCGGCGCCACCTACCACGGCCGGCCCGTCGGCTCGCTTGCCGACCTCACCACCTTCTCGTTCTTCCCGACGAAGAACCTCACCACCGCCGAGGGCGGCGCGATCGCCGCCGTGGACCCGGCGCTGCTGGCCCGGGCCCGGCGGTTCCGCAACCACGGCCTGGTCCGCGTACGCGAGGAGCAGCGCTGGCCGGACGAGGGCGGCTGGCACCAGGAGGTGCACGAGCTCGGGCTCAACTACCGGCTGCCCGACGTGCTCTGCGCGCTGGGCCGCAGCCAGCTGCGCCGGCTGCCCGCCTTCCTCGCCCGCCGCGCCGAACTCGTCGCCCGGTACGACGAGGCCCTGGCCGACCTGCCGGGGGTGTCGATCCCGGGCCGCCGGGCGTGGGCGGGGCCGGCCTGGCACCTGTACCCGATCCGGGTGCACGAGGACCGCCGCCGCGCGGTGTACGACGCGATGCGCGCCGCCGGGATCGGGGTGCAGGTCAACTACATCCCCGCGCACTGGCACCCGGCGTTCGCCGACCTGGGCTACCGGCGCGGCTCCTGCCCGGTCGCCGAGGCGTTCTACGCCGAGCAGCTCTCGCTGCCGCTGTTCCCCGACCT
The DNA here is from genome assembly GCF_043198215.1 of Micromonospora sp. NPDC048830. Taxonomy (NCBI): domain Bacteria; kingdom Bacillati; phylum Actinomycetota; class Actinomycetes; order Micromonosporales; family Micromonosporaceae; genus Micromonospora; species Micromonospora sp. NPDC048830. The sequence continues at coordinate 82,124 of NZ_JBICUP010000008.1, read as the reverse complement.
CACCGACGCCGACCAGGAGCGGGTCGTCGACGCGCTGGCCGCCGCGCTGCACGCCGCCCCGGCCCGCGCCGCCGCCTGAGGGGCCACGGATGCACCACGCGAACCACTTCTACGGGCACGCGCACGTGCTGGCCCGCTACTGCGGGCTGGGCGACGGACACCCGCCGCGGATCAACGGGTACGTCCAGCACGGCTGGAACATCGGCGACGGCCTCGCGCCCGGCCACCCGTACGTGGCGGGCACGCCGAGCCTGCTGTGGTCGGAGCAGACCCGGCGGCGAGCCTGGTCGGTGGGGCGACGCAACGTCGTGGTGATCGGCGCGCCGTTCGCGTACCTGCTGGCGCTGCGCCCCGACGACCCGCCGGCCGAGGAGCGGGAGGGCACCATCTGGTACCCGTTCCACGGCTGGGAGGGCCAGCACGTGCGCGGCGACCACCGCGAGCTGATCGCCCGGATCCGCGACACCGAGCCCGGCCCGGTCACCGTGTGCCTGTACTGGCACGAGTACGGCATGCGCCGGGTGCGCCGGCTCTACGAGCGGGCCGGGTTCCGGGTGATCTGCCACGGCTACCGGGGCCACTGGTGGAAGGACACGGACCCGCTGTTCCTCGACAAGCAGCTCACCGAGCTGCGCCGGCACCGCCGGGTCGCGTCCAACCGGCTGACCAGCGCCATCTTCTACGGCATCGCGGCGGGGTGCGAGCCCGCCGTCTACGGCGACCCGATGGTGCTGGCCGACGAGGACCCGACGTTCGGCGGCACCGCCCGGATCCGGCGGCAGTGGCCGGAGCTGCACGGCGAGTCCGTGCACCTGCCCACCGCCGTCGAGATCGCCCGCGCCGAGCTGGGCACCGACCACCGCTGCGCGCCGGCCGAGCTGCGGGAGCTGCTGGGCTGGGCGAACCTCCAGGAGGAACGAGTTGACGACTGAGACCGCGCCCCGGATCGCCCTGCCCGGCGGGGAGATGCTGGCCTGGTCGGACCTGCCCGAGCGGCGGCTGCCCGGCGGCGGGCCGCTCGCGGCACTGGTCGAGCGGGTGGTGCCGGCGGGCGCGCGCGTCCTGCTGGCCGGTCCGCACGACCCGGCCCTGCTGGAGCGGCTGGGCCACGCCGAGGTGACCTGCCTGCTGCGCAGCTACCCCGACGGCGTCGCCCTGGCCGACCGGGCCGGCGACCGCCCGGTCTCGGTGGTGGTCGGCGGCCCGGGCGGGCTGCCCGCCGACGAGACGTTCGACGTGGTGGTCGCCGCCTGCGGGCTGGACGCCGTCGAGTCGGTGGAGGGCGCCCGGGTCGGCTGGGACGGCCTGCTGGAGCGGCTGGCCGCCGCGCTCGCCCCGGGCGGGACCCTGCTGCTGCGGCTGGACAACCCGGCCGGGCTGGACCGGATCGTCGCCGCGGCGCCCTGGTACGCCGGGCGCGACGACGCCGACTGGGCGGTCGGCGGGGCGCTGGACACGGGGCGGCCGGCCAACCTCGACCAGCTCCGGGACCGGCTGGCCGGGGTGGGGCTGCGCCCGTCCGGCTGCTTCGCCGCGTACCCCGCAACGGCCGCGCCGACCGCGCTGGTGGACGCCGAGGCGCTGGCCGGCCGTACCACGTCGGGGCTGTTCGACGCCGTGCTGCACGGCGCGTGCGCCGGCGGTTTCGCCGGCCGGCCGGTGCTCCAGGACCCGGCGCGCCTGGCGGTCGACGCGTTGCACGCCGGCCTCGGCGCGGCGCTCGCGCCCGGGTGGCTGGTGCTGGCCGTGCGCGCCGGCGACGCCCCGGACGGGCCGCCGGCGCCGCTCACGGGGATCGAACCGGACGGGCCGCCGGCGCCGCTCACGGGGCCCGAGGCGGACGGACGGCCGGCGCCGCCGGCCCGGACCGACGGGCTGCCGGTGGCGCTGGTGCAGACCGGGCCGCCCGGGATCGGCGCGGTGGAGGTGACCGAGGGCTGGCGGTGGCGGGTCGCCGGGCCGGTGACGGCGACGCGGGACGCCCCGTTCGCCACCCGCGAGGCGGCCTGGCGCGACCCGTCGGCGCTGGCCGGGCCGGTGCCCGGGGGACGGCTGCTGCGTACGGTGCTGCTCGACGCGTGCCTGCGCCGGGACCTCGACGCCCTGCGGCGGCTGCTGGGTGGGTACGCGGACTGGCTCGCCGGGCACGCCGACCACGCCGGCCGGCTCGGCGGCGCGGTGGCCCTGGCCGCACCCGACAACGTCGTGGTGGCCGACGCCGCCGGCCCCACACCGGTGTTCGCGGTGCTCGACCCGAGCTGGCGGGCCGCCGACGCGTGGCCGGTCGACGTGGTGCTGGCCCGGGGCCTGTGGCGGTTCGCCGCGGCGCTGGTCACCGGCGGGTACGCCCACCCGTGGCCGTCCACCCTCGACGTGGCCGGGCTGACGGTGGTGCTCGGCGGGATCGCCGGGCGGGAGCTGGACCGGGCGACCGTGGCGGCGGCCGTGGACGCGGAGGTGGCGGTCACGGCGGCGCTGCGCGGGCTCGACGGGACGGCCCGGCTCGCCCTCGCCGAGGAGCTGCGCGCGGTCGAGCCGACCGCGCCGCCGCCCGGACTGGACAGCCACCAGCAACTGCGCGAGGCGTGGCTGCGGCAGAAGGAGGAGCTGACCCGGCTGGCGGCGCTGCTGCGCTGGACCGAGGACCTGCTGACCTCCCGGGAACGGGCGCTGCGCCGGGCCGAGGCCACCATCAACCTGCTCAGCGGCTCGCTCAGCTACCGGGTCGGCCGGCTGGCCATCGCCCCGGCGCGGCTGGCCAAGCGGGGCGCGGGGGCGGCGAAGCGCCGGGCGAAGGCGGCGCTGCGGGAACGCCGCGAGGGCGGGGGGCAGCCGTGACCAGGATCGTCGGGATCGTGCAGGCGCGGATGGGCTCCTCCCGGCTGCCCGGCAAGGTGCTGCGGCCGCTGGCCGGCCGGTCGGTGCTCGGGCGGGTGGTCCGCGCCGCCGCCGAATCCGGGGTGCTCGCCGACCTGGTGGTCGCGACCAGCAGCGACCCGGTGGACGACGCGGTGGTCGCGGAGTGCGCCCGGCTCGGCGTGGCCTGTTACCGGGGACCCGTCGACGACGTGCTCGACCGGTTCGTCGGCGCGCTGGACCGGCACCCCGCCGACGCGGTCATGCGGTTCACCGCCGACTGCCCGTTGCTGGACCCGGAGATCGTCCGGCTGGTCGCCGACGTGTACCGGGCGGTGCCGGGGCTGGACTACGCCAGCACCTCGATCGCCCGTACGCTGCCGCGCGGGCTGGACGCGGAGATCGTCCGGGCCGACACGCTGCGTACGCTGCACCGGATCGCCACCGAGCACCACCGGGTGCACGTAACCTCGTACGCGTACACCCACCCGGAGCTGTTCCGGGTGCTCGGGGTGACGCTCACGCCGGACCGCTCGGCTCTGCGACTCACGCTCGACACCGAGGAGGACTGGGCGCTGGTCCGGGCGGTGACCGACCACTTCGGCGACGTCAGCGTGCCGCTGGCGAAGCTCGCCGACTGGCTGGCCGGTCAGCCGGCGCTGCGCGCCCTGAACGCCTCGGTACGGCAGAAGCGGCTGGAGGAGTCCTGAGCACGGTACGCGTCGGGGTGCGCTGCGACGCCGGGCCGACCCGCGGCGTCGGGCACCTGGTCCGCTGCCTCGCCCTGGCCGAGGAGTTCCTCGCCCGGGGCGCCCGGGTCGAGTTCTTCGGCAGGGTCGAGGGGGTCGCCTGGGCGGCCCGCCAGCTCGCCGACCGGGGCGTGCCGCTGCATCCGGGGCCGGAGCGCCCCGAGGACCTGGTCGCCGCGGCCCGCCGGCACGGGCTGGACGTGATGGTGCTCGACTCGTACGAGCTGGACCCGGCGGGGGCGGGGGCGCTGCGGGCGGCGGGGGTGGTGACCCTCGCGGTCGTCGACGGCGACACCCGGGGGCAGGACGCCGACGTGTACCTGGACCAGAACCTCGGCGCCGCGCACGGGCCGCTGCCCGGGCGGCTGCTCGCCGGGACGGCGTACCCGCTGCTGCGCGACTCCGTGCTGGCCGCGCGGCCGGCGGCGCCGCGCCCGGCGACGGCGGCCGGCCGGCCCCGGGTGCTCGCCTTCTTCGGCGGCACCGACGCGTTCGGGGCGGCGCCGGTGCTGGCCCGGGTGCTGCTCGCCACCGGACACCCGATGGACCTGACCGTGGTCGTCGGCCGGCCCGACGTCGAGGCGGCACTGGCGGCGCTGGCCCCGGGCCGGGGGCAGGCCGTGCGACCCGTCCCGCCCACCGACGACCTGCCCGCCCTGATCACCGCCGCCGACCTGGTGGTCAGCGCCGCCGGCACGTCCACCTGGGAGCTGTGCTGCCTGGGCGCGGCGGCGGCGCTGGTCTGCGTGGTGGACAACCAGCGGGAGTCGTACCACCGGGTGGTGGCCGAGGGCGTCGCGGCCGGCCTGGGCGAGCTGCCCGCGCTGGCCGCCGCCGGGCTGGCCGGCCGGGCGGCCCGGGCGGAGGCCGCGCGGACGCTGCGCGCGCTGCTGGAGTCCCCGCGACGGCGGGCCACCCTGGCCGAGCGGGCCTGGTCGACGGTGGACGGCCGGGGCCGGGCCCGGGTGGCCGACGAGGTGCTGGCCCTGGTCGGCGCGCGGACCCCCGGCTGACCGCACCGGCCGGCGCTAGCGCAGGCGCTGGAGCGTGACCCGCCCGGCGAGGTCGGGGTGGGCGGCCAGCAGCGCCTCGACGATCCCGGCGGCGGCCGGGTCCGCGGCGACGAACCGGATCCGGCCGGGCACCCTCTCCACCAGGGCGGCGGAGCGGGCCGGCTCGGCCAGCGGCAGCCGGTACACGGCCGGCCCGGACGCCCCGTGCGTGCCCTGGAGGGTGGCGACGAAGAGGGTGGCGAGGTAGCCCTCGCGGCGGCGGTCGCTGACCACCACGGTCACCACGCCGGCCTCGGCCGGCGCCTGGGCCAGCGCGCGCACGGCCAACTCCGCCGGCCCGGGACGGGCCTGGGTGCCCGACCACCAGGCCGCCGCCCACGTCATCGTGCGTCCGCCGAACGGCTGGGCGAAGATCCCGGTGCCGCGCGGCAGACCGGCCAGCCCCGCGCAGGCCAGCACCACGGCCGCCGCGGCCAGCGCGCGCGCCGACCGGGGCGCGCACCGGCGGGGCCGCGCCGCCCGACAGCGGGACTCCGCCGGGCGGTCGTGGGGCCGCGCCGCGCGGGGGCGGGACTGCGCCGCGCGGCCCGGGGCGGGCAGCAGCAGGGTCACCGCGCCCGCGCCGACGAGCAGCACGGCCAGCAGCAGGTGCAGCGTCTTTCCGTAGTAGTAGCGCGGGTCGGTGCCCAGCGCGCGGAAGTAGAGGAGGAAGCCGCCGGCGAAGGCGAGCGCCGCGGCCAGCGCGCCCGCGTAGCGCCGCCACACCGGCAGCCGCAGCCCGCCCGCGAACAGGCCGGCGGCGACCAGGCCGGCGAGCGCGAGGAACGCGTCGTAGCGGGGGAACACCCCGCCGCCGGTGGCGACGTTGTCCACCTGGTCGGTGCGCAGCAGGCCGGCGACCGCCGGCAGCGGGGTCAGGACGGCGGTCAGCAGCGCCATCACGGCCAGCGCCGCCGGGCGGCGGCGCAGCCGGCGCCGGTCGCGCACCAGCCAGGCCAGCACCAGCGCCGCGACCACCGGCAGGAACATCAGGTACGCGAAGCCGACCGCGACGCAGAGCGCCCCGACCACGGCCAACTGCGTGCCCGTACGCGCCACCGGCCGGCAGGTCAGCGCCACCAGCAGCACCGTCGCGGCGAGCCCGAGGCTCTCGCCCGGGTAGCCGTACACGACGAAACGGGCGAGTTCCGAGCCGAGGCAGGCGGCGGTGAGCGCGCCGGTCAGGGCCGCCGCGCGCGGCAGGTCGTGGCGCGGGCCGGCGAGCCGGTTCGCCGCCCAGGTGACGGCGAGCACCAGCAGGCCCCACGCGCCCAGCGACCAGCCGAGGTAGTGGTCGAGCGTGCTGGCCGGGCCGGCGGGCGCGGTCGAGGAGCGCAGGAAGCCGTCCAGCAGCGCCGCGGTGAGGTGGAAGCCCTGCGGGTACCAGACCATCCCCTCCGGTGCGATCCGGGCCGCCGCCGACGGGTCGGCGAACAGGTACCCGCCGACCGCGCGGATCCCCTCCACCGTGGCCAGGTGCCGGCTGTTGTCCTCGCCGGTCATCGCGTACGCGAGCCGACTTGCGAGGTCGCCCGCCCGCAGGTACGGCCAGGCCAGCGCCCCGGCCGCCACCAGCGCGGCGGCGACCGGGAGCAGGTCGGCGGGGACCGGGCGGGGCAGCCGGGGCCGGCGGCCGGTGGCGGCGGCGACGCCGAGCAGGACGGTCAGCGCCGTGCCCGCCACCGGAACCGGGTGCAGCCCCCACGGCCAGGCGGAGAAAAGCAGCCCGGCGGCGCAGGTCGCCCCGAGCAGCAGCGCCCCGGCCAGCACCAGCCGGTCCAGCAGCGTACGGCCGCCGCGCAGCAGCGCGGCGGTCAGCCCGAGCACCACCACCGGCAGCACCCCGGCGACCCCCAGGGCGTACGCGAGCAGGGGTCCGAGCCACGCGGCGGCGAGCCAGCCGACCAGCCGGGGGGCGGCCCGGCGGGGCGACGTGCCCCGCTCCGGCGGGGCGGCCACCGGGGCGGTGGCGGGCGGGCTCTGCACGGACGGCCTCCTCGCGGCACCGGAAGATCCGCCCGACCCGGGCGGAGCGGGACCACGCTAGGACCGCCCCGGCGACGGACGGCGACGCGCACGTGTGCCGCAGGTGACCGGCAGGTGACGGAAGCCCGCCGTCGTACGCCTGTACGAACGAACGGTAGGGTGGGGACATGTCCGGTGCCGCCTACCAGCCGTCGATGCTCGACCTCGCCGTCGACGAGCCGTCCCTCGGCTCCCTCGCCGGCCTGCGCCGGCACGCGCTGAGCCGGGGCGCCTGGGTGGACCACCTCCCCGGCTGGGTGCTCGGTTCCGACCGGGTCCTGGAGGCGCTGCTCGCCGAGGTGCCCTGGCGGGCCGAGCGCCGCACCATGTACGACGCCGAGGTCGACGTGCCCCGCCTGCTGTGCTGGTACGCCGCCCACCGGCCGCTGCCCCACCCGGTGCTCACCCGGGCGCGGGCGGCGCTGACCGCGCACTACGCCCCGGAGCTGGGCGAGCCGTTCGTGACCGCCGGGATGTGCCTGTACCGGGACGGCCGGGACAGCGTCGCCTGGCACGGCGACACCCTGGGCCGCGCCGCGCACACCGACACCATGGTTGCCATCGTCTCGTTCGGCTCGCCCCGGCCGCTGCTGCTGCGCCCGCGCGGCGGCGGGGCGAGCCTGCGCTTCCCGCTCGGCCACGGCGACCTCGTCGTGATGGGCGGCTCCTGCCAGCGCACCTGGGAGCACGCGATCCCGAAGACCACCCGCGCGGTGGGCCCCCGGGTCAGCGTCCAGTTCCGTCCGGCCGGCGTCGCCTGAGCCACCGGCGCCGCCCAGCCGCCCAGCCGTCAGGACCGCCGGGTCGGCCGGCGGCGGCGACCGTCCGACGTGGCCCGCGCGGTCCGTTCGGCGCAGGGATGGCAGATCACCCGCGGCACGACCACCGAGCGCGCCGACACGCTCCGTCGTCGAACGGCGCTTATGACCCCGTGCGTCATGATAACGTCACCGTGCGTCATGACCGTCTGTAATGTCCCGTGGAGTCTTCCTTGCCCGTTGGACGCCTGACCGCGCGGCGGGCCGCTCGTTTCCTGGCCGACCTGTCGCGTCGGCATCCCGCGCTGGTCCTGCTGCTGGCCGCGGGGCTCGCGCTGCGCTTCGTGATGATGCTCGCGTACCGGCCGGCGCTCTGGTTCCAGGGCGACTCCGGCGCGTACCTCCGCAGGTCGCAGCAGTGGCCCGAGCTGGAGCCCCGCTGGCCGTTCCCGTGGCTGCTCAAGGCCTTCGAGTGGACCGGCACGCTCGCCTCGGTGGTGGCGGTGCAGCACCTCGCCGGGCTCGCCCTGGGCGTCGCGGCGTACCTGCTGCTGCGCCGGCTCGGGGTCGGGCCGTGGCTGGCCGCGCTCGCCGCGGCGCCCCTCCTGCTCGACGCCACCCAGCTGACGCTGGAGCACTACCTGCTCACCGAGACGCTGTTCACCGCGGCACTGGCCGTCTCCGCCCTGCTGCTGGTCCGGCGGGAGCGGCCCGGCACGCTCGCCAGCCTCGGCGCCGGGCTGGCCGTCGCGCTCGGCATGGCCACCCGTCCGACCGGCATCGTCGCCCTCGGCGCGCTGCTGGTGTTCCTCGTGCTGCCGTGGCGCGGCTGGCGTCCGCCGGTGGCGTACCTGCTCGGCATCGTCGCGTTCTTCGGCGCAGTGTTCGTCGGCACCGGCACGGTCCGGGACGCGCTCGGCATGGAGGGCGGCAAGTTCCTCTACGGCCGCACCGCACAGATCGCCGACTGCGATCGACTGGAGCTGCGCCCCGGCCTGCGCAGGCTCTGCCCGACGCAGCCGCTGGACCAGCGGCCCGAGCGGCCGGACTGGTTCATCTGGACCCGGGACAGCCCCATCCACAACGCCGAGCGGCCCGCGGACCTCGACGAGTTCGCCCGGGAGGTGATCCGGCAACAGCCCGGCGACTACCTGGCGGCGGTGGCGTCGGACACGGCCCGGTACTTCTGGCCGACCCGGCTGGGCCCGGCGGAGGCGTGCCTGGCCAGCCTGTGGCGGCCGCGCCCCGCCCCGACCAACTGGGCGGTCGACTACGACTGCACGCCCCGCACCGCCGGCCCCGACTACCAGTGGCAGCCGGCCCCGTCGCGGGAGGTCGAGCCCAACACCGCGAGCCGGTTCATGCAGGCGTACGGCCGGTACGGGGTCACGCCGCCCCTGGTGCTGGCCGCAGCGACGCTGATCGCCCTGCTCGGGGCGGCGTGGCCGGGCCGGGACGGGCCACGGCTGCGCATGGTCGCCCTGCTCTACGCGGTGATCGGCATCGGAATCATGGTCTTCTCGGTCGCCACCTCGATGTTCGACCTCCGCTACGGATTGCCGGCCCTGGCGTTCCTCCCGATCGCCGCGGCTGTCGGCGGGCAGCGGCTGCGGTCGGCCCGGACCGACCGGCCCCCACCGATCGACGGCGAGCCGGAACGGCTGACGCCCCCGACGGCAGAAAGCAACGGGAAGCATGACGAAGGAACAGGAGATCGAGGTCACGGTCCTGCTGCCGTGCCTCAACGAGGCTGAGACGCTGGAGATCTGCGTCCGCAAGGCACTCCGCTCGCTCGAGGAGTGCGGGGTCGTCGGCGAGGTCCTCGTCTCCGACAACGGCTCCACGGACGGGTCGCAGGCGATCGCCGAGCGGGCCGGCGCCCGGGTGGTGCACGCCCCGGTCCGCGGCTACGGCGGCGCCCTGCTGAACGGGATCGAGCAGGCCCGCGGCCGGTACGTCATCATGGCCGACGCGGACGACTCGTACGCGCTGTCGGACCTCGGCCCGTTCGTCGAGTCGCTGCGCGCCGGGCACGACGTCGTGATGGGCAACCGGTTCCGGGGCGGGATCGCCCCCGGGGCCATGCCGTCGATGCACCGCTACCTGGGCAACCCGGTGCTGAGCTGGCTCGGCCGGACGCTGTTCGGGCTGCGCGGGGTCGGCGACTTCCACTGCGGCATGCGCGGGTTCAACGCCGAGCGGATCCGCGCCCTCGGGCTGTGTATGCCCGGCATGGAGTTCGCCTCCGAACTGGTGGTCCGCGCCGCACTGGCCGGGTACGACGTCGTCGAGGTGCCCACCACCCTGTCGCCGGACGGGAGGTCCCGCCCGCCGCACCTGCGTACCTGGCGGGACGGGTGGCGGCACCTGCGCTTCCTGCTCGTCTTCGCCCCGCGCAAGACCCTGGTCCGGCCCGGGGCCGCGCTGGCCCTGACCGGGCTGGTCGGGGTGGGCACGCTCACCCCCGGCCCGCTCAGCCTCGGCGCGGTCCGGCTCGACGTCAGCACGCTGGTCTACGCGTGCCTGATGGTGCTCGTCGGGCTGCAGCTCGTCCTCTTCGGCGGCCTCGCCGAGATCTACGGGCGGCAGGAGCGGCTGGTCCCGCAGCGCGCGTCGGAGCGGTGGATCCGCCTCCTGCGGCTGGAGACCGGCGCCGCCGTCGGCCTGTTCCTGCTCCTCGCCGGCACGGTGGGCACCGTCGGCGCCGTCTCCTACTGGGGGCTGGACGGCTTCGGTGACCTGAACCCGCACGAGACCCTCCGGGTGGTGCTGCCGTCGGCCACCGCCATCGCGCTCGGCGTGGTGGTGTTCTTCTCCGGCCTGGTCGGCAGCCTGCTCACGCTCCGTCCGGCGCAGCCGTCCCCGGCGATCGTGCGGCAGGCCCGCCCGGGCCGGGACCGGGCCCTCACCGGCAACTGACGGGCCCAGGCCGGGTGGCGGTGGACGCACCGGCGCCCGGCCCGCCGCCGGCCCGCCCCGCCCCTGCTGCTACAAACGACTCCCAGGGTCGATCACGCCCCCGTCACCTGGCACTACACGACGTGAAGGGCGCTCTCTCCCATGACCCACACCCCGACCGGGCCGCGCTCCCGCTGGTCCCCGTGGTCCCTGCACGGCGACGGCCGTTCCATCCATCCCGGCGACGTGGTCCGCCCCGACGAACGGCTCTCCTGGCCGCGCACGCTCGGGGTGGGCGTGCAGCACGTGGTGGCGATGTTCGGCGCCACGTTCACCGTGCCGCTGATCACCGGCTTCCCGCCGGCGACCACGCTGTTCTTCTCCGGCATCGGCACCCTGCTGTTCCTGCTGATCACCCGCAACCGGCTGCCGTCGTACCTCGGGTCGTCGTTCGCGTTCATCGCGCCGGTGCTGGCCGCGAAGGCCGGCGGGGACATCGGTCCCGCGCTCGGCGGGCTGACCGCCGGCGACCTCTCCTTCAACGGCATCGCCCTGGGCACCGCCGCCGCTCTGGTGATCTACCACGGCATGCGCCTGGTCGCCCGCCTCCGCGGCACGTCGCCGGAGTCCCGCCGGGGCCCGGAACCCGAACTCTGACCCCTGCGCGCGATCAAGAGGTTTGCGTCGCCGGGAAGCCCTCGGGCGACGCAAACCTCTTGATCGACACGGAGGCCCGGTCAGTCGCGTTCGATGAGGTGGCCGATCACCGTCGGGCCGAGCATCACCGCGAAACCGGAGCCGTCGCGGCGGGGGTCGGCCGGGGGCAGCTCCACCGGCTCCCCGTTCTGCGTCGCGCCGACCGGCCGCGGGCCGACCCAGGCGACCACCAGGTCCGTCTCGCCCTTGAGGAACCGCTGCGCGCGCACCCCGCCGGTCGCCCGCCCCTTCGCCGGGTACGCCCCGAACGGCGTGACCTTGACCGTCGCGCCCGTCGAGGTGACCACCATCGGCTCGCCCTGCCCCGAGGCGTCGGTGCGGACCGCGCCGAAGAAGACGACCCGCGCCCCGGCCGGCAGGTTGATGCCGGCCATGCCGCCGCCCTTGATGCCCTGCGGCCGGACCAGGGACGCGTCGAAGCGCAGCAGCGACGCCTCGGACGAGACGAACGCGAGCGTCTCGCCGCCGTCGGTGAGCCAGGTCGCCCCGACCACCTCGTCGCCCTCGCGCAGGCCGATCACCTCGAACTCGTCCGAGCGGACCGGCCAGTCCGGGGCGCACACCTTCACCACGCCCTGCCGGGTGCCCAGGGCCAGCCCGGGCGAGCCCTCGGCCGTCGGGCCGAGCGGGGCCAGGCCGACCACCGTCTCGCCGGACTCCAGCGGCACCAGCTCGGCGGCCGACATGCCGCCGCGCAGCGACACCGTGCCGGCCTGCTCGGGCAGCACCGGCAGCGGCAGTACGTCGATCTTGAACGCCCGGCCGGCGCTGGTGACCAGCAGCACCCGCCCGCGGGCGGTGGAGTGGACGAGCGCGCGTACCGCGTCGTGCCGGACCCGGCCGTTGCGGCGACGCCCCTCGGCGGTCTCCTCCGACTCGGCCGCGGTGCGGGCCACCAGGCCGGTGGCGGAGAGGATCACCTGGCACGGGTCGTCGGCCACCTCCAGCGGGCCGGCCGGCACGGACGCGGCCAGCACCTCCTTGAGGTCGCCGTCGACCAGCGTGGTGCGCCGCGGCGCGCCGAACTGCTTCACCACCGAGGCCAGCTCGTCGGAGACGACCTTCCGCAGCACCTTCGGGTCGTCGAGGATGGTGGACAGCTTGGCGATCTCGGCGCGCAGCTGCTCCTGCTCGGCCTCCAGCTCCAGCCGGTCGTACTTGGTCAGCCGGCGCAGCGGGGTGTCCAGGATGTAGCCGGCCTGGATCTCGGAGAGCTTGAACCGGCGCATCAGGCCGTCCCGGGCGTCCTGGGCGTCCTCGCTGGCCCGGATCAGCTTGACCACCTTGTCGATGTCCAGCAACGCGATCAGCAGGCCGTCGACCAGGTGCAGCCGCTCCTCGCGCTTGCGCTTCCGGTACGCGCTGCGCCGGGTCACCACCTCGTAGCGGTGCCGCAGGAAGACCTCCAGCAGCGCCTTGAGCCCGAGCGTCTGCGGCTGCCCGTCGACCAGGACCAGGTTGTTGACGCCGAAGGACTGCTCCAGCGGGGTGAGCCGGTAGAGGTCGGCCAGCAGCGCCTGCGGGTTGACGCCGACCTTGCACTCGACGACCAGTCGGGTGCCGTTCTCCCGGTCGGTGAGGTCCTTGACGTCGGCGATGCCGGTGAGCCGCTTGGTCTTGTTGACCTCGTTGGTGATCGCCGCGATGACCTTCTCCGCGCCGACGCCGTACGGCAGCTCGACGACGGTGATCGCCTGCCGGCCCCGGCTGCCCTCCAGCGGGCCGATCTCCACGCGGGCGCGCATCCGGACCACGCCGCGTCCGGTCTCGTACGCCCGGCGCACCTCGTCGAGGCCGAGCAGCAGGCCGCCGGTCGGCAGGTCCGGCCCGGGGATGAACTCCATCAGCTTGTCGAGCGTGGCGTCCGGGTGGTTGATCAACCAGCGCGCCGCCGAGACGACCTCGCCCAGGTTGTGCGGGATCATGTTGGTCGCCATCCCGACCGCGATCCCGGACGCGCCGTTGACCAGCAGGTTGGGGAACGCGGCGGGCAGCACGGTCGGCTGCGTGAGCGAGCCGTCGTAGTTCGGCTCGACGTCGACGGTGTCCTCGCCCAGCTCGCCGACGAGCAGCATGGCCTCCCGCGACATCCGGGACTCGGTGTAGCGCGCGGCGGCCGGGCCGTCGTCTGGGGACCCAAAATTTCCGTGCCCGTCGATGAGCGGCACGTTGAGCGAGAAGTCCTGGGCGAGCCGGACCAGGGCGTCGTAGATGGCGGTGTCGCCGTGCGGGTGGTAGCGGCCCATCACGTCGCCGACCACGCGGGCCGACTTCACGTACGCCCGGTCGGGGCGGTAGCCCGACTCGTGCATCGAGTAGAGGATGCGCCGGTGCACGGGCTTGAGCCCGTCGCGGGCGTCGGGCAGCGCGCGGGAGTGGATGACCGAGAACGCGTACTCCAGGTAGGAGTCGGAGACCTCGGTCACCAGCGGGTTGTCGAAGACCCGGGCGCCGGCCTGGTCGAAGGCCGACAGCTCGACCTTCGCGGCGGATTCCTTGCGGCGTGCCATCGTTCAGCGTCCTTCCCGGCGCGCGGCCAGCGTGGTCAGCGTGGTCATGCGTCGATCGCCTCGCGGTCGACCCGGTCGGCGGAGTCGATCAGCCAGTTGCGGCGGGGCTCGACCTTCTCCCCCATCAGCAGCTCCAGGATCCGCTCGGCGGCCTCGACGTCGTCGAGGGTGATCCGGCGGACCGCCCGGGTGGCCGGGTTCATCGTGGTCTCCCACAGCTCGTCGGCGTCCATCTCGCCGAGACCCTTGAACCGCGGGATGGGGGTGACGATCTGCTTGCCGGCCTTCTCCAGCCGGCGGACCGTCGCCTCCATCTCCGCCTGGGTGTACGTGTAGACCGTCTGCGGGTTGCGCCCCTTCGTCGTGATCTTGTGCAGGGGCGGCATCGCGGCGTAGAGCCGGCCGGCCTCGATGAGCGGCCGCATGTACCGGGCGAACAGCGTGATCAGCAGGGTACGGATGTGCGCGCCGTCCACGTCGGCGTCCGCCATGATCAGCACCCGGCCGTACCGCAGGGCGGACAGGTCGAAGGTGCGGCCGGAGCCGGCCCCGAGCACCTGGACGATCGCGGCGCACTCGGCATTGTCCAGCACCTGCTGGAGGGTGGCCTTCTGCACGTTCAGGATCTTGCCCCGGATCGGCAGCAGGGCCTGGTACTCCGACGAGCGGGCCATCCGGCTCGTGCCGAGGGCGCTGTCGCCCTCGACGATGAACAGCTCGCTGCGGTCCACCCCCGTCGAGCGGCAGTCGACGAGCTTGGCCGGCATGGCCGCGCCCTCCAGGGCGGTCTTGCGCCGGGCGGCGTCCTTCTGCTGCTTCTGCGTCAGCCGGACGCGGGCCGCGTCGACGATCTTCTGCAGCACCGTACGCGCCTCGGCCTTGGTGCGGCGGTCCTCCAGCCACGCCTTGAGGTGCGCCTCGACCAGCCCCTGGAGCACCTTCGTGATGCCGGCGGTGGACAGCTCGTCCTTGGTCTGGGAGGTGAACTGCGGCTCCGGGATGCGCACGTGCACCACGGCCGTCATCCCCTCCAGGACGTCGTCCAGGGTGGGCGCGTCCTCCTTGGGGCGCAGCAGGCCCCGCGCGTTGCGGGCCGCGTCGGCCAGCGTACGGGCCAGGGCCCGCTCGAAGCCCTTGCGGTGGGTGCCGCCGTGGGCGTTGCGGATGGTGTTGGTGAAGCACTCGACGGTGCGCTCGTAGCCGGTGCCCCAGCGGAACGCGATCTCGACCTCGGCCCGCCGCTGCACGTTGGACTGCATGACGCCGTTGGCGTCGGCGGCGTTCTCCCGGTAGGTGCCCTCGCCGGTGACGACCAGGGTGCCGGAGACCGGCCGGTCGCCGGCCGGGGCCAGGAACTCCACCATGTCGGTCAGGCCGTCGGGGAAGTGGAAGGTCTCCTCGACCGGCTCCTCGCCGGTCTCGTCGCGCAGCAGGTAGCGGACGCCGGGGACGAGGAACGCGGTGTTGCGCAGCTTCAGCCGGACCGCCTCGGCGTCCAGCGCGGCGCCGGTCTCGAAGTAGCGGGCGTCGTGCCAGTACCGGATCGAGGTGCCCGTGCGCTCGCCGCGCTTCATCGCGCCCACGACCTCGAGGCCGGGCCCGGCGGTGAAGGGGGCGTCCGGGCCGGGGCCGTCGAAGATCCCCGGTACGCCGTGCCGGAACGACATCGCGTGCACCTTGCCGCCCCGGCGGACCGTCACGTCGAAGCGCCGGGAGAGCGCGTTGACGGCGGACGCGCCGACGCCGTGCAGGCCGCCCGAGGTCTTGTATCCCGAGCCGCCGAACTTGCCGCCCGCGTGCAGCCGGGTGAGCACCAGCTCGACGCCGGAGATGCCCGACTTCGCGTGGACGTCGGTCGGGATGCCCCGGCCGTCGTCGTCGACCTGCACCGAGCCGTCGGCGTGCAGCGTCACCGCGATCCGAGTGGCGTGACCTGCGACACCCTCGTCCGTCGAGTTGTCCAGGATCTCGTTGACGAGGTGACCCACGCCACGACTGTCGGTCGAGCCGATGTACATACCGGGGCGCTTGCGGACGGCGTCCAGCCCCTCCAGGTGCGTCAGGTCGTCGGCCCCGTAGAGGGTCTCAGGCTGTGCGGTCAACTGGTCGTACTCCCAGGTCTCGGCGGTGTGGTGCCGCTCACCGGCGGCCGGGCCGGGGACGCGGGCGGCGCCCCGGGCGCGCGATCACCTCGCGCGGCGCGCCGCAGCGAGCCTAACCGGCAGGTGGGACAGGACGTCGGCGCCCCGCAGTCCGGGCCGCACCGGCGCCGCTCGGGACTCCTCGCCCGCGGCGGCCGGAGGGCGCGTACGGACTGTGTCAACGCCGCGGGGCGGGCGCTTCATCCCACCCGCGGTGACCCTACGCCGGGCGTGGGAGGGGCGCCCTTCGCCACCGCGGGCGTCGACGAGGGGCCCGTCCTTCCCCCCGCACCGGTTAGCCGGCGGAGCCCCGGGTACGGACGTGTGGTGCCCCGCGCCTGACGGAGGAGGAGAACATGCGGATCGGGTTGGTCTCGGTACACCCCAGTCCCCTCGCGGTGGGAGGCGGGGAGGACGCCGCCGGGCGCGGAGCCCACCTGGCGGACCTGGCGGCGGCGCTGGCCGGGGCGGGCCACGACGTGCGGGTCTACACCCGCCGGGACTCCCCCGCCCTGCCGGAGGCGGTGTCCACCGCGGACGGTTACCAGGTGGTACACGTGCCCGCCGGCCCGCCGGACCGGGTCCCCGTGGACGAGCTGCTGCCGCACCTCGGCGAGTTCGGCCGGTGGCTGGCCGGTCAGTGGCGCGACGGGGCGTGGCTGCCAAATGTCGCGCACGCCCACCACTGGACGAGCGGGCTGGCCGGCGTGCACGCCGGCCGCCGCGCGGGGGTTCCGGTGGTGCTGACGTACCACGGGCTGGGCGCGGTGCGGCGGCGGCACCACGGCGGCCGGGACGGCGGCCCGCCGGGCCGGGTGGGCTACGAGCGCGCGCTGGGCCGGGCGGTGGACCGGGTGGTCGCGCAGTGCCAGGACGAGGTCGGCGAGCTGGTGCGCCTCGGTGTGCCCCGGTCCCGGATGGCGCTGGTCCCGGCCGGGGTGGACGAGCGGATCTTCCGACCGGACGGCCCGGCCGTCCCGCGCGACCCGGCCCGGCCCCGGGTGCTGACCGTCGGCCGGATGGTGGAGCGCAAGGGCTTCGCGGACGTGATCCGGG
The DNA here is from genome assembly GCF_043198215.1 of Micromonospora sp. NPDC048830. Taxonomy (NCBI): domain Bacteria; kingdom Bacillati; phylum Actinomycetota; class Actinomycetes; order Micromonosporales; family Micromonosporaceae; genus Micromonospora; species Micromonospora sp. NPDC048830. Next base: position 65,362 of record NZ_JBICUP010000008.1, on the reverse strand, counting down.
CGCTGCCCGCCGTGCCGGACGCCGAGTGCGTGGTCGTCGGCGGCCCGCGGGCCGAGCAGCTGCCCGCCGACGCCTTCGCCCGCCGGCTCGACGCGCTCGCCCGGTCGTGCGGCGTCGCCGACCGGGTGCGGCTGGTCGGGGCGGTGCCGCGCGAGGAGATGCCGGCCTGGTACCGCTCGGCGGACCTGCTGGTCGCCGCCCCCTGGTACGAGCCGTTCGGCATGACCCCCCTGGAGTCGATGGCGTGCGGGGTCCCGGTGGTCGGCACGAACGTCGGCGGCATCGCCGACACCGTCGTCGACGGCCTCACCGGCGACCTCGTGCCGGCGCGCGACCCGCGGGCGCTGGGCACCGCCGTCCGCCGCCTGCTCACCGACAACGTCCGCCGCTTCGCGTACGCCACGGCGGCGCTGGACCGCATCCGCAGCCGGTACTCCTGGAAGCGCTGCGCGGAGCAGCTCGGCGCGGTGTACGGCGCGGTCGCCCGCGCCGCCCGGCCCGTTCCGGCCGTGGCCTGACGCGCCCGCCCCGGACCCGCGCTACCCGCGGGCCCGCCCCGGCTTCGCGGCCGGCCTCCCCGCGCGGGCCTGACCCGCCGCCGGTCACTGCTCCGGTTCGAGGGGCACCATCTCGCCGTCGCGCTCGACCCGCACCTGGCCCCGCTCCGCCGGCGGCGGCACCTGGGAGGGCTCCCGGTTCGGATCGTTGCCCGGGTGCATCAGCACCGCGTCGGTCTTGGCGGTCTTCCTCTGGTTCTCGTCCGGCTGGGACACGCCCGTCTCCTCCCGCTCGTCGTCACCGGTGGCCTACCCGCGCTGGCACGGTCGACTCCTGCAGGACCCCCGCCGAACACGGACGAGAAGAGCTCCGACACCAGGAGTACTCGCGCGCGCGGCGGGTATGCGGCACCGCCCGTACGGTGGAAGGGGATCAGATGTCCGAAACGCACACGGCACTACGTTCGATGCACGACCTGGGGCTGGCGGCCTGGTTCGGCGGCTCGCTGATGGGGGCGCTGGGCGTCAACGGCGCGGCGGCCAAGGTCAACGACCCGGGCCAGCGGCTTCCGGTCGCCTCGGCGGGCTGGGCCCGCTGGACCCCGGTCAACGCCGCCGCGATCGGCGCCCACCTGACCGGCGCGGTCGGCGAACTGGTCACGGAGAGCCCCCGGGTGGTCACCCAGCGCGGGGTGGGCCGGGTCAGCGCCCTGAAGACCGGCCTGACGCTCGGCGCGCTCGCGGTCACCGGGTACAGCCGGCTGCTCGGGATGCGGCTGCAGAAGGCGGGCGGCCCGCCGGTCGAGGGGACGACGGAACCGAACTCGCACACCCCGGCGAACGTCGCCTCCTGCCAGCGGCAGATGAAGCTGCTCCAGTGGGCCGTCCCGGCGCTCACCGGCGCGCTCGTGGTGGTGAGCGCGTACATGGGCGAGCAGCAGAAGCCCGGCCAGGTCTTCCGGGGAATGCTGACCCGGGTGGGCATGCTGGGCGGCTCCCCGAAGGCGATGGGCACGATGGCAGCGATCGGCCTGGCCACGCGCCGCATGGCCATGAAGAACCGGCGCTCCGGCATGCCGAGGACGACGGGAAAGATGGCGGGTATGGCCGCCGCCAAGCGCCGCATGGCCATGTCCGGCCGCTGACCGCCCCGCCGCGCATGCCCCGCGGTCGGGGCATGCGCGGCGCGGGGACGGGCAACCAGCACCGGTACGCCAGACCCGACCCGACCAGCGAGGTGGCCATGACGAGCAGGGACGGATCGACGAGCGGCGGGAGCACGCCCGGGCCCCAGGCCCCCGGCCCGTACGGCACCAGCGGAGACGACTTCGACGCCGGCCCGCCGTGGGGCGCCGGCGAGGACTCGCCGATGAACGAGGGCAGCGAGCAGACCGCCGTGGCGCCGGGCGGCCGCGGCGACCAGCGGGCCGGCGAGCCGTCGGCGCCGACCCCACCGGCGGGGCGGCACGGCTTCGGCACGGTCGAGCCGTCGCGGGTCCCGGAGGCCGGCCCCGGCGCGCCGCCCGACCCCGCGCCGTCCCGGCGGACCTTCCCGACCGAGGACGCCGACGGCGACCTGCCCGACAACGCCCTGGAGGAGGCGACCCGCATGCGCCCCGAAGGGGTCAGCCGCGACGGTTCGACGGGCCGGTGACGCGAGCGCGGGCGTTTGCCGGCCGGCGACCGGGGCACCAGGGGGTCATGCCCGGTCATGGTCGGCTCCGCCTCGACGACACCCTGCCGCTGGCGCTGCGCGGGTACGCCTGGCTGCCGGACCGGCTGCGCCGGTCCGGCGGCGACGTGCTGGTCACCCGGCTGTTCGGCCTGCGGACCGTCGCGCTGCGCGGCCCGGAGGCGGCCCGCTTCTTCTACGACGAGCGGCACGTCCGCCGGCACGGGGCCATCCCCGAGCCGGTGCGCGGCACGCTGTTCGGGCAGGGCGCGGTGCAGAGCCTCGACGGCGAGGCGCACCGCGTCCGCAGGGCGTTGTTCACCGGCCTGCTCATGGCGGGGGACGTCAACGGGCTGGTGGACCGGGCCGGCGCGGCCTGGGCGGGGGCGGCCCGGGACTGGGCCGGCCGACCCTCCGTGGTGCTGTTCGACGCCACGGCCGAGCTGCTGACCCGGGCGGTGTGCGACTGGACCGGCGTGCCGCTGGCGGCCGGCGAGGTGCCCGGCTTCGCGGCAGACCTGGTGGCGATGGTGGACGGCTTCGCCACCGCGGGCCCCCGGCACTGGCGGGCCCGCCTGGCGCGCTGGCGCCGGGAGGCGAGGCTCACCGGGCTGGTGGACGCGGTACGCGCGGGCACGGTGCGGGTGCCCGACGGTTCGGCCGTGACCGCCGTGGCCCGGCACCGGGACGCCGACGGCCGGCCGCTGGACGCCCGGACCGCCGCCGTGGAGTTACTCAACATCCTGCGGCCGACCGTGGCGGTCAGCTGGTTCGTCGCCTTCGCCGCGCACGCCCTGCACCGCTGGCCGGCGCACCGGGAGCGGCTGCGCGCCGGCGACCTGGCGTTCGCGGAGGCGTTCGCCCACGAGGTGCGGCGGTTCTACCCGTTCGCCCCGTTCGTCGGCGGGAAGGCCGTGGGCGACCTCGAATTCCGGGGCGTGCACATCCCGGCCGGCGCGCTGGTGCTGCTCGACCTGTACGGGCAGAACCACGACCCCCGGCTCTGGCCGGACCCGTACCGGTTCGACCCGGGCCGCTTCGTCGGCCGGGAGATCGGCGAGTTCGAGCTGGTGGCGCAGGGCGGCGGCGATCCCCGCACCGGGCACCGGTGCCCCGGCGAGAAGATCACCGTGGCCCTGCTGCGCGAGCTGTCCGTCCGGCTGGCCCGCCTGGATCACCGGCTGCCGGAGCAGGACCTGACGATTCCCCTGCACCGCATCCCCACCCGCCCGGCCAGCGGCGTCGTCGTCGAGGTCGGCCGCCCGGCCTGACCGGTACCGGCGCCCCGCGAGCCGGATCAGGGGTGGCCGGCCGGCCCCGCCGCCGCGCCGACCGGGGCGCCCCGCTCGGCGAGGATGCCGGCGAGGCGGGCGGCGTCCCGCTGCGCCTGGTCGCCGCAGCAGTTGTTGAACAGCACGTGCAGCTCGGCGGACCGCTCGGCCAGCTCGACGAGCAGCTGCGCCCAGTTCCGCAGCTCGCGCTCGCCGTAGGCGTACCGGAACCGGTCCTGCTTGTCGCCGCTCTCCCACGCGTCGCTGTGGCCGTGGAACCGGACCACGGCGAGCTCGGCGGTGGCGACCGGGATCGGCGGTACCGACGACGCGAACCCCTGCGGCATGTCGACGCACACGAAGGAGAGGTCGTGCTCGCGCAGGAGCGCCAGCGTGCGCAGGGCGGCGTCGTCGGCGAACCAGGAGCCGTGCCGCAGTTCCACGGCCACCCGCCAGGGCCGCAGCCGCCGCGCCAGCTCGACGATGCGTCGCTCGGCGGCGGCGCCGCGCGCCAGCCACGGGGGGAACTGCAGCAGCACCGCGCCGAGCCGGTCGGCCGCCGCGATCGGCTCCAGCGCCGCCCGGAACCGGCGCCACAGCTCGTCGTACGCCCCGGCGGGCAGGTCCCGCCACCGGATCCGGGCGGCGCCGGCGGCCGGCCGCAGGTCCTTCGGCAGCGCGGTGACCGGGGTGGGGTGGCCGGTGAAGAGGCTGAACGCCTTGACGTCGAAGGTGAACCCGGGCGGGGTGGCGTCGACCCAACCGGCGGTCGTCTCCGGCGCGGGCACCGCGTAGTACGAGGTGTCCACCTCGACCAGTCCGAACCGCTGGGCGTAGTAGCCGAGCCGGCCGGCGGGGGTGTTGACCGCCCGGGGATACCAGCCGGAGGAGAGCAGCATCCGGTCGGCCCAGGACGCCGTGCCCACCCGAATTCCACCCATGTAGTTCAGTGGACCGCGCCCCGGCCGGATCGGCAACCCGAGCGCCCGCCCGCCGGGCCGCGGGGGTCCCCCTTCTCCGCCTGCACCGAGCTGGGCGGCTCCGATGTGACGTCCCGGCGGACGGCAGCGCTGAGGGACACGAGATGAGTTCGCAGCGGATGGACCAAGAGACCCTCGAGCGCCTGCTGGGTGGTCGCGCCGTCGGTTCCCGGGACGGCGCCGACCCGCTCGTGCGGCTACTGGCCGCCCTCCGCGCCGCCGCCCGCCCCGAGGAACTGCGCGGCGAGCGTGCCGCCCTGGACGCGTACCGGGTGGCCCGCGCGGCACCGCCCGCGCCGGTGACCGCCCTCGACGGCCGGCGTACGCTCCTCGCCGGCCTGGTCAGCGCGAAGGCCGGCCTCGCCGCGCTGGCCCTCGCGGCGACCGGCGGGGTCGCGCTCGCCGCCGCGCACGCGGTGGCGCCCGGGCCGGACGGGCCCGCCGTCGGCCCCGGGAGTTCGCCCCCCGCCACGGGCCGTCCCTCGGCGTCCGGCGGGCCGAGCCCGCACCCCGCCGGGTCCCCGGCCGGCACCCGCGTCCCCGCCGCGCCGCTCGTGCGGTTGTGCCAACAGTTGCGTGCCGATGCCCCCAGGGACCCGGGCCGGGTGCTGGCCAAGCCGCGCTACGCCGAACTGGTCGCCGCCGCCGGCGCCCCGGACAGGGTGGTGGCCTGGTGCGCCGAAACGCTGGACGCGGCGGCCGGTTCGAAGCCGACCGGCCCAGCCGGCGACAGCGATCGACCCGACGAGAACGGTCGACCGGCGGGGCGGCCCTCCCGGACCCCGGCCCTGCCGTTGCCGCCCGGCCCCACCCAGCCGGCCACCCCGACGGCGCCGGTGCCACCGTCCCGGCCGGCGTTCGGGAGCCGCACCGGGTAGTCGGTCAGGTCGCGGTCGTACCCGGCGATCGCCTCCGGCACCGGGCTGCCCATCGCCTCCACCACGTCGAAGATGCCGGCGGCTATCCGCGCCGCCGCCTCGTCGCAGCCGTAGCGGCGCAGCCCGGCCGCGATGATGGCGTTGTCCGACGGCCAGACCGCGCCGACGTGTGCCCCCACCGGGTTGTACGGCCGCTGCCCCGCGGCCGGGGTGCGCACCCGGGCAAACCTCGGGCCCTAGGGTGATCGACGTGGTCGCGGCACTGGAGCTGTATCTGGACATCGACGCCACCCGGCGGATCCGGGTGCTGTGGGACGCGTTGGAGTCCGAGGGGGTGCAGAGCATGCGTTCCCTGCTGGAGCAGCGACACCGGCCGCACGTCTCCCTCGCGGTCGCCCCGCGTCTGGACCCGGACCGGGTCGCCGCCGCGCTGGAGGGCACGGTGGTGGCCGCCCCACTGCGGCTGTCGTTCCAGCACGCCGGGCAGTTCGTGGGCCGGGTGCTGTGGCTCGGGCCGGCCCCCACGGCCGAACTGCTGGCCCACCAGGCCCTCGTGCACGACCGGCTGGCCCGGGCGGGCATCGGGCTGGTGGAGCACTACCAGCCCGGACGCTGGGTGCCGCACTGCACGCTGTCGATGCGGGTGCCCAACGCGCTGATGGCCGCCGCGGTGCGGCGCTGCCTGGAGATGCTGCCGCTGGAGGCCACGGTGGTGGGCGCGGCCGTCACCGACCACGCGCGGGGCATCTGCCGTCCTCTGCCCTGAGCGGGCGGACCGTCCGGTCCGGCTCTGCCTCTGACGGCCCCACCACTTCCTGTTCGCCCGCTAATCCGCCGAGCCGGAGATCGTACCGACGAAACCGCACGACCGCCGTCTGCCATCATCGTTGCGATGTCCGCCAACCCGACCGCGCCGACCGCCGGCCCGCCGGCCGCCCCCGCCGCCCCCGCCCGGGGCGCCGTGCTGGAGGCGGTGCTGGAACGCGTCACGTACGTCAACGAGGAGACCGGGTACACCATCGCCCGGGTGGCCACCGACCGGTCCGGCGACGACCTGCTCACCGTGGTCGGCCCGCTGCCCGGCGCGCAGCCGGGCGAGCGGCTGCGGCTGGTCGGCCGGTGGGGGTCGCACCCCAGGTACGGCCGGCAGTTCGAGGTGCACAGCTGCACCACGGTGCTGCCCGCCACCGTCCAGGGCATCGAGCGCTACCTGGGCTCCGGCCTGATCAAGGGGATCGGCCCGAAGATGGCCGCCCGCATCGTGGCCGCCTTCGGCGTCGACACGCTCCGGGTGATCGAGGAGGAACCCGGGCGGCTCGTCGAGGTGCACGGCCTCGGGAAGAAGCGCACGGCGGCGATCGGCGCGGCCTGGCAGGAGCAGAAGGCCATCAAGGAGGTGATGGTCTTCCTCCAGGGCGTCGGCGTCTCGACCTCGCACGCGGTACGCATCTTCAAGCAGTACGGCGACTCCTCGGTCACCGTGGTGCGCGAGGATCCGTACCGGCTGGCCGCCGACGTGTGGGGCATCGGGTTCCGGACGGCCGACGGCATCGCCCGGGCCGTCGGCATCCCGCACGACAGCCCGCAGCGGGTGCGCGCCGGCATCCGGTACACGCTCTCCGAGGCCGCCGACGCCGGGCACTGCTACCTGCCCGAGCCGAACCTGGTCGCCGACGCGGCGACGATCCTGGAGGTGCCCGCGGAGCTGGTGGCCGCCGGCCTGGCCGAGCTGGTGGCGACCGAGGAGGGGGTCGTCCGCGAGGCGGTGCCCAACCCGAGCAGCGAGGGCGGGGTCATCCCGGCGGTGTACCTGGTCCCCTTCCACCGGGCCGAGTCGGCGCTCGCCGCGAGCCTGCTGCGACTGCTGCGGGACCCGGTCGACCGGATGCCGGCGTTCGCCGGCGTGGACTGGGGGCGCGCCCTGGCCTGGCTGAAGGCCCGCACCGGCGCCGAGCTGGCAGCGGAGCAGGAGCAGGCGGTACGGCTGGCGCTGACCTCCCGGGTGGCGGTGCTCACCGGCGGCCCGGGCTGCGGCAAGTCGTTCACCGTCCGGTCGGTCGTCGAACTGGCCGCGGCGAAGAAGGCGAAGATCGTGCTGGCCGCGCCGACCGGCCGTGCCGCCAAGCGGCTGACGGAGCTGACCGGGCACGCCGCGACGACCGTGCACCGGCTGCTCCAGCTGCGCCCCGGTGGGGACGCCACCTTCGACCGGGACAACCCGGTCGACGCCGACCTGGTGGTGGTCGACGAGGCGTCCATGCTGGACCTGATCCTGGCCAACAAGCTGGTCAAGGCGGTGCCGCCCGGGGCGCACCTGCTGCTGGTCGGCGACGTCGACCAGCTGCCGTCGGTGGGCGCCGGGGAGGTGCTGCGCGACGTCCTCGCGGCCGACGGCGTGCCCCGCATCCGGCTGACCCGGATCTTCCGGCAGGCGCAGGAGTCGGGCGTGGTCGTCAACGCGCACCGGATCAACGCCGGGCAGGCCCCGCTGTTCGGGGAGCACCCGGACTTCTTCCTCTTTCCCAGCGACGACCCCGAGGTCACCGCGGAGCAGGTGGTGGACATCGTGGCCCGGCGCATCCCCCGCCGGTTCGGCCTGCGCCCCCGCGACGTGCAGGTGCTCACCCCGATGCTGCGCGGCCCGGCCGGCGCGGCGAACCTGAACACCCTCCTCCAGCAGGCGATCGCCCCGCAGCGCGAGGGCACGCCGGAGCGTCGGCACGGCGCACGCGTCTTCCGGGTCGGCGACAAGGTGATCCAGGTCCGCAACAACTACGACAAGGGCGCGGCCGGCGTGTTCAACGGCACGGTCGGCGTGGTCACCGCCCTCGACCCCGACGAGCAGACCCTCGTGGTCCGCACCGACGAGGACGAGGACATCAGCTACGAGTTCCACGAGCTGGACGAGTTGCAGCACGCGTACGCCATCACCGTGCACCGCTCGCAGGGCAGCGAGTACCCGGCGGTGGTGGTTCCGGTGACCATGAGCGCGTACACGATGCTGCAGCGGAACCTGCTCTACACGGCGGTCACCCGGGCCCGGCGCCTGGTCGTGCTGGCCGGCTCGCGCAAGGCGCTGGCCATCGCGGTCCGTACGGCGGGCACGGGCCGCCGGCACACCGCGCTGACGCACCGGCTCACCCCCGACCGGCGCTGAGCCGGCTGCCCGGCTACGGTCGGGGCGTCCGGGATTCGCCCGGGCAGGTGGAGAGGTGCGCCGACCATGCCGCTGCTGACCTGGCTGTCCGAGTCCGCCGACGAGCGCCCCGAGGCGATCCGGGTGGACGACCGCGCGGTGTCCTGGGTGGAGCTGCGGCGACTCGCCGCGGCCGTGGCCGACGACCTGCGCGGCGTGGACCGGGTGGCGGTCGAGGCCACGGCGAGCCTGGAAACGGTGGTCGGCGTCGTCGGCGCGCTGCTGGCCGGTGCGGCGGTGGTGCCGGTGCCGCCGGACGCCGGGCCGATGGAGCGGGACCACATCCTGCGCGACTCCGCCGCCGCCGCGCTGCTCGTCGCGGCGGGCCGGGACCGCGGCGCCGACGCCGCCGGCCCGCCGCGGGTTCCCGTCGCCCTGAATCGCCGCTCGGACACCGTCCACCCCGAGCCGGATCCGGAGCGTACGGCCCTGATCCTGTACACCAGCGGCACCACCGGGGCACCGAAGGGCGCGATGCTCTCGCGGCGGGCGGTGGCCGCCTGCCTGGACGGGCTCGCCGACGCCTGGGCCTGGACGCCCGACGACCTGCTGGTGCACGGCCTGCCGCTGTTCCACGTACACGGCCTGGTGCTCGGCGTCCTCGGGCCGCTGCGCCTGGGCAGCCGGCTGCACCACGTCGGACGGCCGCGTCCCGAGCGGTACGCCGCCGCCGGAGGCTCGGTCCACTTCGGCGTCCCCACGGTCTGGTCGCGGATCGCCGCCGACCCCGGCTCGGCCCGCGCCCTGCGCTCGGCGCGGCTGCTCGTCTCGGGCAGCGCCGCCCTGCCGGCGGCGGTCTTCGCCGACCTCGCCGCGCTGACCGGTCACCGGGTCGTGGAGCGGTACGGGATGACGGAGACCCTGATCACGGTGAGCGCCCGGGCGGACTCGCCGCGCCGGCCGGGCACCGTCGGGGTGCCGCTGCCCGGCGTACGGACCCGGCTGGTCGACGAGCACGGCACGCGGGTGCCCGCCGACGGGACGGCGATGGGCGAACTCCAGGTGTGCGGGCCGACCCTCTTCGACGGGTACCTGAACCGCCCGGACGCCGACGCGGCGACCCGCACCGCCGACGGCTGGTTCCGCACGGGGGACGTCGCCACGGTCGAGCCGGACGGCTGGCACCGGATCGTCGGCCGGGCCGCCACCGACCTGATCAAGAGCGGCGGCTACCGGATCGGGGCCGGCGAGGTGGAGGACGCCCTGCTGGCGCACCCCGGCGTACGCGAGGCGGCCGTGGTCGGCACCCCGCACGCCGACCTCGGCCAGCAGGTCACCGCGTACGTGGTGGCCGACGGGGTGGACGGGCCGGAGCTGATCGACTTCGTGGCCCGGCAGTTGTCGGCGCACAAGCGGCCCCGCGAGGTACGGCTGGTCGACGCGCTGCCGCGCAACGCGATGGGCAAGGTGCAGAAGTCACGGCTGGCCGCCGACTGACCGGTGTGCCCGGCTCAGCCGGCGACCGCGGGAACGGCGATGGCGGTCAGGACCAGGCCGCCGTCGACCAGGAAGCGGCCCGTGAAGGCGGCGACCGGCACGCCGCCGAGGACCGGGCCCGGCACCAGCAGGCGGGCGACGAACGTCCCGGCCGGGTCGACCGTGATGTCCGCCTCGGAGAAGTCCAGCCACCGCCGGGTCAGCGGGAACCACGCCTTGTAGACGGATTCCTTCGCGCTGAACAGCAGGCGGTCCCAGCACACGCCGGGGTGGGTCGAGGCCAGCGCGGCGCCGCGGGCCTGCTCGGACGGCAGCGCGATCGCCTCGAGCACCCCCTCCGGCAGCGGCGCGTGCGGCTCGGCGTCCACGCCCAGGGTGGCGAACGCCGACACACGGCCGAGGACGGCACCCCGGTAGCCGTCGCAGTGCGTCATGCTGCCCACGATCCCGGCCGGCCAGACCGGCGCGCCGCGCGTACCGGTGAGGATCGGCACCGGGGCGACGCCCAGCTCGGACAGCGCCCGGCGGGCGCAGTGCCGCACGGTCGTGAACTCCCGGCGTCGCTTCTCCACCGCCGCCGCGACCAGCGGCTCCTCCTGGGGATGCGGCGTCAGGCCGGCGGGGTCGGTGAAGGACTCGGCCACCGCCACGGCGGGAGGCAGGATCTGCTCGATCACATCCGCCGATGCTAAAGCGCCGTACGGGCGCGCGCCGCCCCGCCGTACGACGGGGCGGTGCCGGTGGGGGTAACGTACGGGTGCCGGGCGGCGGGGTCGGCTGTCACACTTTGACGTGCACCGACCCGGCGGTCGGGGCGCGCGGAGTGGGCCGACGGATGTGGGAACGGAATGCTGACTGGCAGGGTAGTGCGGTTCGATGAGATGCGGGGCTACGGCTTCATCACCCCGGACACGGGCGGGGACGACGTGTTCGTACACGCGAACACGGTGGACGGTGACAAGTGGGCGATGGCGCCCGGCGTCCCGGTGGAGTACGAGGCGGTGGAGAGCGACCGCGGGCCGAAGGCCCTGACGGTACGGGTGCTCGGCGCGGCCCCGGCGGCCGGCGAGCGGGCGGGGTCGGTCCGGCCCGGCACGGCGGTGGCCGGACGCGGCCGGGAGCCCGGGCAGGCGGGCGGGGCCGACGACGAGGAGGGCCTCTGCGACGTGCTCACCGAGCGCGCCCTCAGCGCCGAGACCACGGAGGCGCTGCTGACCGGCGTACCGGACCTGACCGGGGCACAGATCGTGGCGGTGCGCGCCCGGGTGCTGGCGCTGGCCCGGCGACACGGCTGGGTGGAGGGCTGACGGCCGCGGCGTCCTGACGCACGGGAAACGGCGCGGCCGGACCGGGCGTCACCGGAGCACCGTCGGGTTGCGGCGCTGTGGAGCTGCCCCGTTCGTGCCACCGCCGCCGCGGAGGCTTGGTAGCACTGGCGGGGCAGCTCCACAGTGGCCGCGCCAAGCCCACGCCCCTCCCCCCTCGGAGCACCGCGACACCTGCGACATCGCACACCCCGGGCGGCCGCAGGCGACCGTGGTGATGATCCGCGCCCACCAGGGCCGCCTGGACGACCGACCCGCGCCGCCGGAGACGCACTCTCCCGCCTGCTGGCCTGCGGCCTGGTGGAATCCGGACCGGACGGCGTGTTCTCCGTGGCGCCGTGCGCGGTCACACCCGCACCCCCAGGAACCGCGCCATGGTCGTCCGCGCCTGCCGGCTGGTCGCCCACTCCACCTGCCAGCACGGGTACGGCACCAGCAGCGCCACTTCCGCCAGCACCACACCGGCCGCGCACCAGTCCCGGGCGCAGGCGACCGACGGCCACCGGCACTCCAGGTTGTGGCCGCGTACCCAGATCCAGCCGGCCATGCCCTCCGGGCTGCCGCGAGCAGCGGCCCCCGCCGCCGGCGTAGATCGCCTGGCCGGCGGCGATCAGGGTGCTCAGCCGGCCGGGCGCCAGCAGGGCCAGCAGCGCCACCGCCACCGCCAGGACCAGCCACCAGGCCGGATCACGGCGTCGGTGCCGGCCAGCTTGGCGCGCAGGGCGGCCAGTTGGCTGCCGCTCACGGTGTCGTCGACGGTGACGGTGGTCCGGCCGGTCGCCGGTTCCACGGTCCAGGTGGTGCCGGCCGGGCCGGTGGCCGCCAGCGCGGCGGCGGACGGCGCGGACGTGGCGGGCACGGCGGACGTGGCGGGCGCCGGGGCGGCGGCGTGGGCGCCGGTCGGCGGCGCGAGCAGGGGAAGGGCGAGCAGGAGGGCGAGCAGGGGAAGGCGACGCATCCGGGCCTCCGAACATCGGCATAGATGGATGCCTTACAGCATCCGCGCCGGGCCCGCCCGGTTCAAGCGCCCCGACGGGTACGCGACCCATGCGGCGAGCCGGACGCGCGGGCGAGCCCGGGTACGCGACCCGCGCGGCAGTCGGGGACCTGCCGGCGGACGCTGTGGAGCTGCCCCGCCTACGCCACCGCTCGCACTGCCGGCGCAGGGCCCGGCCGGCCTGGCCGCACGGGTGGGCCGGCCATCCCCGTTCGGCGGGGTCAGCCCGCCTGGAGGCGCGGGCGCAGTCGGAAACTCGGGCAGATGCGGGAGGCCCGGGCACCGCCGCCACGCCGATAGCACCGACGGGGCAGCTCCACAGGGCCCGACATGCTCACCGCCGCCGTCCCGCCGAGGAGCCCCGCCTGCCGGGTCAGCCGGCCGCGGCCGAGCGCCCGGCGCCTAGGGTGCCGCCGTGGTCGACCGGCGGGTGTAGCCGTTGAGCAGGGCGTAGTCCCGGCACTGGCCCCCGCCGCCGCCCGCGCCGTCCAGGGCGGTGCCCGCCCGACGGCAGGTGGCCCGCAGGCTGATCACCCGGCCGGCGGGCACCTCGATCGGCGAGACCATGTGGTAGTCGAGGTCCCGGAAGTTGTTCAGTGCCACCGTCAGCACCGTCGTGCCGTCCACCACCAGGTCCAGCCGGCCCTCGTCGCCCTGCGGGTTCTGCAGGAAGATGTCGGTCAGGACGAAGACCCGACCGGAGGCCACCGTGTACTGGTCGGTGCGGGTGCTGCCGCCGCCGGCGGTGACCGCCAGGCGGCGGCTGAAGGACGTGCCGCCGGGCGGGACCGCGGGCAGGCCCGGGCGCGTGGTGGGCGTCGGCGAGGGTGGCAGCACCGGGTTGCCCGGGGTCGGCCCCGACGGGCGCGGCGAGATCGCGTCGACCGCCTGCTGGGCCTTGGTGTCGGCCGCGCTCGCCTGGCGTGCGACGGGAGCCACCTGATCCTGCGCGGCCTCCTCGGCCAGGGACTTCACGGTGGGGCGCAGCAGCGCGTACCACAGGCCGGCGCCCAGCAGCGCCAGGACCACCAACGCCGCGACGACCCGCCCCAGCCCCTGCGGCAGCACCGGCTCCTGCACGGTGGCCGCGTCCATGGTGGCCGGAGGCGCGTCGTCCGAGGTGATCGCGACCTGGAAGGGCAGCGTCACCGGGTGGCCGCGCCACAGCAGCCGGCGAGAACGGGCGCGCACCTGGACGAAGGCCGCCTCGCCGGGGGCGACGGCGAGCTGCGCCGGGCGGACCGCGAGGCGCAGCCGGTTGTCCGGGTCGCCGGCGGCCAGGGCCACCCCGATCGGGGCGTTGCCCAGGTTGGCCACCGACACCTCGTGCCGGCCGCCCCAGCGCCCGCGCGAGGTGCGCGGCAGGATCTCGGGGGCGATCTCGGCGTACGGCAGCACCCGTACGACGGCCTCCGGCACGACCCGGGCGTCCGGGTTCTCGGCCGGGGTGACCCGCACCGCGAAGGGGCGTTCGCCGGCCGGCACCCGGGGCGAGCGGGGCGGGCCGAAGTGGACGGTGACCGACTCGGTCGAGCCGGGATAGACCGTCACGGCGGCCGGCTCGACCCGGGCCCAGCCGGCCGCGTCCCCGAGCACCTCGATGGTGTACGACTCGACGATCGGGCCGTCGTTGCGCACCTCCAGGCGGCAGGTCGCCTCGCCGCCCGGGCTGACCTCGACGAAGTCGGCGTCCAGGTTCGCGTCCGTGGTCATGACGTGACTGTAGGGACGCCGACGCCGGTTCAATCCGCCGCGGAGGAAGACCTTGGGGCACGAACCGGGGTCCGTTGAGTCCACGTTGACTGCACGATTGGCGCCGGCCGCGATACTCGGCGCATCGATCGCCTCACCGAGTGCGTTTGGGGGAACTCATGCGACGTGTGCCTGTCCACCTGTCCTCCACCGACGTCATCTCCCGCGCCGGCGTGGTAAGTCAGCTGCGGCCCCGCCCGGAGGTGCTGCTGCTCGACGACGCCGAGGCGGACCAGGCCGACGTGGCGGTGGTCGTCACCGACGGGATCGACGAGCCGACCCTGCGGACCCTGCGCGCGCTGCGCAGCCGGGGAACGTCCGCGCTGGTGCTGGTGGTGACCCAGGTGGACGACGCCGGGCTGGTCGCCGCCGTGGAGCACGGCGTCGCGGGGATCGTCCGCCGGTCGGAGGCGAGCGCCGACCGGCTCGTCGCGGTGATCCGGGCCGCCGCGGCCGGGGAGGGTGCCGTCCCGCCGGACCTGCTCGGCCGGCTGCTCCAGCAGGTCGGGACGCTGCAACGGGAGGTGCTGGGGCCGCGCGGCCTGACGTTCTCGGGACTGGCCGACCGCGAGGTGGAGGTGCTGCGCCTGGTCGCCGACGGCTTCGGCACCGCGGAGATCGCCACGAAGCTCTCCTACTCCCAACGGACGATCAAGAACATCCTGCACGACGTGACGAACCGGCTGCACCTGCGCAACCGCTGCCACGCCGTGGCGTACGCGCTGCGCAACGGCCTGATCTGAGGTGGCGCTGCCCGTTCGGGCAGACCGCGCTGCCCGCAGGCCGGCACGGACCGGCGCTACCCGACCCGCCGGTGCTCGCCACCGTGGTGGCAGGGGTGACCACGGGAGGTGTCGTGCGCTGGGGCAACCGTCGCTGGGCAGTCATGGCGCTCGGGGTGCTGGTCGGGCCGGCCCTGGCCGCGCCCGAGCCGCCCGGTCCGCCGCCGCCGGCCGCCGCGCCGCCGGCGGCCGAGGTGGGCTACCGGCTGGGCTACCGCGGCGAGGAACGCCCCACCCTGATGCTGCGTCCCGCCGCCGGGGGCGACCCGCGGCCGCTGCTGACGACGGCCGAGCGCGTCGACGCGGAGGCCGACGTCGACGCGCGCGCCGGTCGGCTGGTGTGGGTGGGGCGCCGGGCCGCCGTGGGCGGGGCCGACCGGGGCGGCGGGCTGTACCTGCGCCGGCCGGACGCGGCCCCGCGTCGGCTGGTCGGCGGCCCCGGTACGGTCCGGCATCCGGCCCTGTCCCCCGACGGCCGGCAGGTGGCGTTCACCAGCGACCGGGCCGGCAACGCCGACGTCTGGATCGTGGCGGTCGACGGCTCCGGGCTGCGCCGGCTCACCGACCACCCGGCCGAGGACAGTTGGCCGACCTGGTCCCCCGATGGCAGGCGGATCGCCTTCGGCAGCACCCGCGCCGACCCGGCCGGGGACGTCTGGACGGTGCCCGCGGCGGGCGGCGCGCCCGTACGGGTCACCGACGGCCCGGCCGCCGAGGGGCAGCCGGCCTGGTCCCCGGACGGGCGGCGGCTGGCCTTCACCACCACCCGGTTCGCGCCGCCGACCGACCCGACCGCCCGTACGGTGGCGACGGTTGCCGTGGCGGGCGGCCCGGTGATCCGCGCGGTGCCCGGGACCCGCGACGCGGCCGAGCCCGCCTGGTCCCCGGACGGGACCGCCATCGCCTTCACCTCCACGCGGGACGACCCGGCCGGGGACGTCTACGTCGCCCGGGCGGGCCGGCTGACCCCGGTGGCCGTGGGCCCGCTGCCCGAGCACGGCCCGGCCTGGCGGGGCGGCGACCTGCTCTGGACGGCCACCGAGCGGGCCGCCGCGACCGACGTGTGGACCGCGGACGCCACCGGCGGGGACCGCCGCGACCACACGGCCCGCCCCGGGCTGGAGGAGACCGGGCCGGCGTTCAGCCGCGACGGCACCCGGCTGGCCTACAGCGCCGGCCAGCCGGGCGGGGGCGCCCGGATCGTCGTCGCCGACGCCTCCGGCGCCGACCCGCGCACGCTCGCCCCGCCCGGCACGGTCGACGAAGACCGGGACACCGACCCCGCCTGGTCCCCGACCGGCGACGCGATCGCCTTCACCCGCCGCCCGGCGAACGGCGAGGACCCGTCCCGGATCCTGGCGGTCGCGGTCGCCGACGGGCGGCTGCTCGCCGAGATCCCGATGCCCGCCCACCTGGACGGGCAGGACGCCGAGCCGTCCTGGTCGCCGGACGGTACGCGGATCGCCTTCTCCCGGCGGGCCAGTCCCCGCGACAGCGACCTGGCGGTCCCGATCGTGGACCGGCCGGCGCTGCCGGGCGGCACGTTCGAGGTGGAGCAGTCGGTCGAGACGCCCCCGATCCCGCCTCGCCCGGACATCTTCTTCCTGGTCGACGACACCTCCTCGATGGGCAAGCCCGCGGAGCCCGGCGGGGAAACCGTCATCAGCCAGCTCAAGGCGCGACTGCCGGACGTCATCGCAGACGTCCGCAAGAGCCAGTCGCAAGCGCAGTTCGGCCTGGCCACCTTCAGCGGCCGCGACGGTGAGACCGGCGCCTACGACCCGAACATGTACCGGCCCCGGCAGCAGATCACCGCCGACGACGCCGCCATGCTCCGGGCCGTCCGGGCGCTGGACGCGGGAAGCGATTTCGGCGAGGAGAACTGGTTCTACGCGCTGCGGCAGATCGCCGCGCAGGACCGGGTCGGCTTCCGACCGGACAGCAGCCGGATCGTCGTGCTGATCAGCGACACCAACAGCCGGGACAAGACCGCGCCCGACGGCACCGTGATCGAGGAGAGCACCCTGCTGGCCAGCCTGCGGGACACCGGGATCGCCCTCATCGCAGTGTCGATCGAGAGCACCGCGGGTGAGAACGGAATGAAGTTCGACGGGGTGGCCGAACGGCTGGCCAAGGAGACGGGCGGAAAATTCACGGAAGACAGCACCGCGACGGAGATGGTTGGCGCGATCAAGAAAGCCATCCGGGATCTCATGATCACCGTCCAACCGCGCCCGAGCTGCGACGAGGGACTCTCCGTCGCGTTCGACCCCGACGCCGACGAGGTGAAAGCTGGCACCCCGGCCGAGTTCGAGGAGATCGTGTCGGTCGCGCCCGCGGCGGCGCCCGGCTCGGTGCTGCGCTGCACGATCCGCTTCGATCTGGAGCCGCCGGATCCCGAGGCGGACGCCACGCAGGAGCTGGTCGTCCGGGTCGCCGATCCCGCGCTGCCGTTCGTGCAGGTGGACGACGTCGAGGTGGCGCCGACGGGGCCGGCCGGGACCCGGGTGACCTACCAGGCCACGGCGGTGGACAGGACCGGCCGGCCGTTGCCCGTCCGGTGCGAGCCCCCGTCCGGCTCGCTGTTCCCGATCGGGCAGACCGTAGTGACCTGCACGGCCACCGACGACGCCGGCCGCACCGGCTCCGACACCGCCCTGATCGTGGTGGCCGACCCGCGGGCCACCGGCGCCCGGATCTGGCTCGCCCGGCTCGACGCGGGCGCCGGCGGCACGCTGACCGTCGGCGACCAGACCGACCTCAGCGCCCGGGTGGGCGCCGGCTGCCCGAGTCGCGCCACGGACACGTCGCCGGCCTGGTCGCCGGACGGCTCCGCGATCGCGTTCGCCGACAGCAGCGCCCCGTCCGACCTGTGCGTGGTGGCCCCCGACGGCTCCGCCGCCCGGCACCCGCTCGCCCCCGAGGACCGGGCCGGCCGGTCGGTGGCCGACCCCGCCTGGTCCCCCGACGGGCGGCGCATCGCGGTGACCCTCCAGGGCTCCGAGGAGCCACCGGACATCGCCGTGCTGCCCAGCGGCGGCGGCCGGCCCACCACGGTCATCCGCCAGGTCGGCGCGGAGCCGGCCTTCCAGCGCCTGCCGGTGCCCGACCTCAGCCTCACCGTCTCGGTCGGCAACCAACCGGCCTACCTGGGCGGCGACGCCGTCCCGGTCACGTTCACGGTGCGCAACGGCGGTCGGCTGCCCGCCGACAACGTCTGGCTGGAGGTCACCGCGCCGGACCCGCTGCTCCCCGCGTCCGGCGCCGACCCACGCTGCGGCGCCAGCCGCCGGCTCTGCCTGCTCGGCACGCTCGGCCCCGGCGGGCAGCAGGTCGTCACCGTCACGCTGCCCGCCCGGGCGGCGGTCGCCGCCGTGGTCACCGGGCGGCTCACCGCGACCGTACGGGAGGTGTCGGCGACCCGTACCGCGCGGGCGCCGGTGCAGGTGCTGGCGCCCCGGGTACGCCTCGACCCGGCGATCGGCCCGCCCGGGTTCGTCACCGCCGCCGTGGGCGCCGGCTTCCCGCCGGGGGCGCGGGTGCGGCTGCGCTGGAGCCCGGGCATCACGGCTACCCCGGACACCGTGACGGCCGGCGCGGACGGCACGTTCCGCGCGCAGGTGCTGATCCTGCGCAAGGACCAGCTCGGCCCGCGGGACCTGACCGCCACCCGGGTCACCGGCCGGGCCTTCGGGCCGGTACGCGCCGACGAGCCGTTCCTGGTGGTGCCGCGCGGGTTGGCCCCGCCGCTGCTGCGCGGGCGGGGGTGAGCGGGTGATCCACGAGATCGACGACGCGCTGCGTCGGCTGGTCCGCGACGAGGCCCTCGCCGGCGCCAGCGTGGACATCGTGTTGGAGGCGCCGACGAAGGAGTGGGCGGCCCGGCGCAACGCACCTACCGTCAACGTCTACCTCTACGACATCCGTGAGGACCTGCGCCGCCGGTCCCGGGGCCTGGTCAACGAGTACGACGAGCGCGGCCAGGTCACCCGCCGGGTGGCCCCGCCCCGCTACGTGAAGCTGTCCTACCTGGTCACCGCGTGGACGCAGCGGCCCGAGGACGAGCACCGGCTGCTCTCCTCGCTGCTGCTGTGCTTCCTGCGCCTCGACGCGCTGCCGCCGCCCGTGCTGACCGGCTCGGTCGCCGCGCTCGGCATGCCGGTGCCGATGACCGTGGCGCTGCCGCCGCCCGAGGACCGCGCGTTCGCCGACGTGTGGACGGCGCTGGGCGGGGAGCTGAAGCCCTCGCTCGACGTGGTGATCAGCGCGCCGGTGGACAGCGGCCGGGTGGTGGAGGCCGGCCCGCCGGCCCGCGACGGCCTGGCCGCCGAGGTCGCCGACACCACCCGCGGCGGCGCGGGCGACCGGGTCCGGCACCGCCCCTCCCGGGCCGGGGGCTGAGCGGTGGCCGGCCCGTCGCCGGCGCTGCTGCGCCGCCTCCAGCGGGTGGAACTCGCGGTACGCGCCGCGGTGGCCCGCCGCCGGGAGACCGACCCGCAGCCGGACGACCCGTTCCGCGGGCTGTACCTGTCGGACGAGGCGGTCGACGCCGCGCTGGCCGCCGGCCGGGAGCCCTACGACCCGTGGCCCGAGGCCCCGTACGACCCGTGGCCCGACGCGCCGGACGGACCGGCCGCCGGGTTTCCCGACGGCCCGGAGGACCGGCCGGCCGACAGGCAGCCGGACGTCCCGGCGGACCGGCCGCCCGACGGGCCGGACCCGTTGGCGGCGCTGGCCCGGGCGGCGGGCCTGACCCCGCTGGACGAGGCGCTGCTGCTGGTGGCCCTCGCCCCCGACGTGGACAGCCGGTTCGAGCAGTTCTACGGCTACCTCAACGACGACGTGACCCGCCGCCGCCCCTCGGTCGGGCTGGCGCTGCGGCTGTGCGGGCTGCCCGAGGCGGCCCCCGCCGGCCGGCTGCGGCTCGCCGCCAGCGCCCCGCTGGTCGACCTGGCCCTGCTGCGCGTCGACTCCCCCGACCGGTCGCTGCTGTCCCGGGGGCTGTGGGTGCCCGACCGGGTGGGCGGCTGGCTGCTCGGCGCCGACGCCCCCGAGCCGGCGCTGGTCGGGCTCGCCGAGCCGGTCGAGGCGGCCGGACCGGAGCCGCCCGGGGCGGCGCGGCTCGGGCGGGCCGGGACGCGGCTGGCGTACCTGCGGGAGCGGCCCGGCGGCAGCGCCCTGGCCCTCGCGGTGGCCGCGCTCGCCCGGGCCGGCCGCGGCGCGCTCGCGGTCGACCTGCCCCGGCTGGCGGCGGACCCGCAGCCGGCGGAGCTGGCCACCGTGCTGGTGCGGGAGGCCCTGCTCACCGGCGCGGGGCTGGTCGTCGGGCCGGTGCAGGGCGGCGAGCCGTGGGCGGTCTGGTCCCGGCTGACCGCCGGCGCCGTGCCCGTGCTGGCGTACGGGACGCAGCCGTGGGACCCGGCGTGGACGGCGCTCGCCCCGGTGCAGGTGGACGTGGCGCCGCTGACCGCCGACGAGCGGGCGGCCGTGTGGCGCGCCGCCCTGCCCGGGGGGCTCGCCGACGGACTGGACCCGGCCGCCGCGACCGCGCAGTTCGTGCTGGGCGCGCCGGCGATCAGGCGGGCCGCCTCGGTGGCCGTCCAGCTCGCCGCCGCGTCGGGCGAGCCGGTCGGCGAGGCGCACCTGCGCGCGGGCGCGCGTACCCAGAACGCGGCCGGCCTGGAGCGGCTGGCCCGGCGGATCGTGCCGGAGGTCGGCTGGGACGACCTGGTGCTGCCCGCCCCGACGCTGTCGCTGCTGCGCGAGCTCGCCGGGCGGGCCCGGCACCGGGACCGGGTGCTGCGCGAGTGGCGCATGCGGCCCGGCGGCGGGCGCGGGCACGGGGTGACCGCCCTGTTCGCCGGCGACTCGGGCACCGGCAAGACGATGTCGGCCGAGGTGGTGGCCGGCAGCCTGGGACTGGACCTGTACACGGTCAACCTGGCCACGGTGGTGGACAAGTACGTCGGCGAGACCGAGAAGAACCTGGAACGGATCTTCGGCGAGGCGGCCGGGGTGAACGGGGTGCTGCTGTTCGACGAGGCGGACGCGATCTTCGGCAAGCGCTCCGAGGTCCGCGACGCGCACGACCGGTACGCCAACATCGAGAGCGCGTACCTGCTGCAACGGATGGAGACGTTCGACGGGCTGGCGGTGCTGGCCACGAACCTGCGGGCCAACCTGGACGAGGCGTTCACCCGCCGGCTGGACGTGGTGGTGGACTTCCCGGTGCCCGACGAGGCGGCCCGGCGGGCGCTGTGGGACCGCTGCCTCGGCGACCGGGTGCCCCGCGCCGCCGACGTGGACCTGGACTTCCTGGCCGGGGCGTTCGAGTTGGCCGGCGGGCACATCCGCTCCGCCGCGGTCACCGCCGGCTACCTGGCCGCCGGGGCGGGCCGCCCGGTGGGGATGGCGGAGCTGATCGGCGCGGTCGGCCGGGAGTACCGCAAGCTCGGCCGGCTCACGCTGGAGAGCGAGTTCGGCCCGTACCTGGGGCTGGCCGTCTGACCGGGCCGCTCACTCCCACACGGTGACCCGGACGGTGAGCTGGTGGTTGACGGACCTGGTAACCACCAGCAGCGCGTACCGGCCGTCCGAGGTGACGACGCAGATCCCCCGCCCCACGAGGAGCCGGTCGCCGATCGGGCGGGCGGACGGCTCCCCGTACCGGGCGCGGACGCAGTCGGCGCGCCGCCACGGGTCGCTGTCCCTGGGCAGCGACGCCGCGTACCTCGGGTCCTCGCGGCTGACCACGGCGTCGTTGCTGGCGTCGGGCCACCAGGAGGCGTAGCCGACGTCGCGGTTGGGCCCCCAGTCGTCCTTGGTCGGGTTCCAGTCGGCGGCCTTCGAGTCCAGGTCGTACGCCGTGTAGTCGGCCATGACCAGCGTCCCGCTCCGGCGCACCGGATCGGTGACGATCACCGGGCCGGTCGGCGACGGCGGTGGCGGTGGCTTCACCGTCGGGGACGGCTTCGGGTCGGGCTCCTCGGTCGGGTCGTCGGTCGGGTCGCCCGTCGGCTCGCCGGTCGGCTTCGGCTCCTGGTTCGGCGGTGACGGGCTGGTCGACGGCTCCGGGCTCAGGCCGCCGGCGGCCGCCGAGGGCGTCGGCGACGTGGAGGCGCTCGGGCGCGGGTCGATCAGGTCCTGCACCAGGACGAGGCCCCGCGCCCACGCGGCGGTGACGAGGAGCGGGACGAGCGCTCCGATGAGGGCGGTCTTGAGTCCCAGGCCCTGCCACCACCTCTTGCGGGCGGGCTCACCGGGCCGGGGACGCCGCCGCTGGGACGGGGTACGGCGTGCCGAGCGACGAAGGCGCATGGGTTCTCCCGTACAACATGGACGGTCCCCGCTGGCGCCGATGGTATGCGCGCCCGGCAAGCCCGCCACCGGGTCGAACCGGCAGGTGAGCGCGGCGCCCGACGCGGTGGCGCCGCCCTTTCGGGCAGCGGGCCTGCCCTTCCTGCGGACCGGGTGGACCGGGCGGGGGAACCGCCGCAGGGTGCACGGTCGAGATGCACCCGGCGACAGGGGGTAATCATGCGCGGGCATCGTGAGTTCGACTCCGAGGCGGCGGTGCGCCCCTCCGGCGACCGGATCAGCCCCGCCGACCGGGAGAGCGACGCGCTGATGTACCAGGCCGCCACCGCCGGCCGCCCCGACGTCCTCGGCGCGTCCGGGCTGCTCGGGCTACAACGGGCGGTCGGCAACCGGGCCGTCGGCGAGCTGGTCGAGCCGGCCGAGGAGCGGTCCCCCGTGCATGACGTGGTCAACTCCGGCGGCGGGTCGCCGCTGCCGGCCGACGTGCGGGCGGACATGGAGACGCGCTTCGGCGGGCAGGACTTCTCCGACGTCCGGCTGCACACCGACGGCGCCGCGCACGACTCCGCGAAGTCGGTCAACGCGCAGGCGTACACCGTCGGGTCGAACATCGTCTTCCAGCGCGACAGCTACGACCCGGCCTCGCCCGCTGGGCAGCACATGCTCGCCCACGAGCTGACGCACGTGGTGCAGCAGCGCAGCGGCCCGGTGGACGGCACCGACACCGGCGGCGGGGTGAAGGTCAGCGACCCGTCGGACCGGTTCGAGCGGGAGGCCGTCACCAACGCCGACCGGCTGATGTCGGCCCCGGCGTCGCCCGCCCCGGCACCGGCGGCGGTGCAGCGGTCCGTCGACCACGACGGGCACGACGGGTACGACCACCCGGCGGTGCAGCGCGCCGAGGAGATGTCCGAGGAGGACGAGTCGGCGCAGACGTACGTCCAGCGCCAGGAGTCCGGCGAGGAAGAGGAAGAGGCGGCGGAGTAGGCGCGTGCACCGAGCCGGGAGGTGTGAGGTGAAGGCACCGGCCGAGGAGCGAGGCGAATCCGCGCGCCGCGCCGCGCCGGCCCCACCCCCGCGTACGGCCGTCGACCCGGAGCCCTCCACCACCGAGGTACGCGGAACCTGCCCGCGCCCGTTGAGTCCGGCGGTCGCCCAGCGGTTGCAGTCGGTGGCAGGCAACCGGGCGGTGGCGGCGCTGGTCGCCCAGCGGCGCGCCGCCGCGCCCCGTACGCCCGCCGCCCGGTCCGGTGCCGGCACCGCCGCGAGACGGCCCGGTTCGGGCGGCGCGGCGCGCGGTCCGGCCGTCCCCGCGCAGCGCGCCGCCGGACCCGCCTCCTCCGGTGCCGTCCCGACGTCCGCCTCCGCCGCCGCCCCTGGGATCGCCGGGCCGGCGGAGGCCGCGCCGGTGCAGCGGCTGGCGACCGACGCCGGCCCCGTGCACCGGCCGGGGCCGCAGGCCGATCCGAAGTTCGCCGCGTTGAAGGCCGACGTACGCGGCAAGCAGCAGTCGCTGTCGGCGCACCCGCCGGCGCAGGCGGAGGCGGCGAGGGCGCAGGGCGCGGCGAAGCCCCCGCAGGACGACAAGGAGGCCCAGGGCAAGGCAGCCAACGCGGAGAAGATGAACGCCGCCAAGCCGGGCGAGTTCGACAAGGCCGCGTTCGTCCGCGCGGTCAACGAGGCCATCGCCGCGCAGGCTCCGAAGAACCTCGACGAGGCCGACAAGTTCGGCGACTCCGGCAAGGCCGACGCGGTCAAGGGGCAGGTGCAGGGCCAGGTCACCGACGGCAAGAAAGCCTCTGCGAACGCCATCGAGACGACCACCAAGGCCCCGCCGGACACCTCGAAGGCGGTCGACAAGCAGGTCACGCCCCTGGTGGCGGACCGGCCGCCGGGCACCCCGGGCACGCCCGACCCGGCGAAGGCCGTACCGGACAAGGCGCCGCCCGCGGCGACCGACTTCTCGGACGGGCCGAAGCAGGTCGACCAGCAGATGGCCGACGCGCAGGTCACCGAGGAGCAACTGGCCAAGTCCAACGAGCCGGAGTTCACCGGTGCGCTGAAGGAGAAGGACGCCGCCGAGCAGCACGCGGCCACCGCCCCCGGCCAGGTGCGCGCGGCCGAGGCGCAGACCCTGGCCGGGGCGAAGGCGGCCGCCGGCCAGGAGGGCGCGGCGGCGATGGCCGCCCTCGCCACCGACCGCAAGCAGGCCGGGGCGCAGGTCGGGGCGGGCAAGGAGGAGGCGAAGTCCGCAGACGAGGCCAAGCGGGCGAAGGTCACGGCCGTTCTGCAGAAGGTCTTCGACGCCACGAAGAAGGACGTCGAGGAGATCCTGTCCGGGCTGGACAAGAAGGTCGACGACAAGTTCAGCGCGGGCGAGAAGGCGGCGCGGGACGCGTTCACCGCCGAGCACAAGCGGCGGATGGACGAGTACAAGGACAAGCGGTACTCGGGAATCATCGGCAAGGGCCGATGGATCAAGGACAAGTTCGCCGGGCTGCCCGAGGAGGCCAACCAGATCTTCGTCGTCGCCCGCAAGGGCTACGTCGACCGGATGCAACAGGTCATCTCCGGCGTCGCCGACGTCATCGGCGCGGAGCTGACCCGGGCCAAGCAGCGCATCGCCGCCGGCCGCAACGAGTTGCAGGCCGAGGTGCGCAAGCTCCCCGCCGACCTCCAGGCGATCGGCAAGGAGGCGGCCGGCGAGTTCGCCGGGAAGTTCGACGAGCTGACCGAGTCGGTCAACAGCAAGGGCACCGAGCTGGTGCAGACCCTCGCGTCGAAGTACAACGAGGCGCTCAAATCGGTTGACGAGGAGATCGCCGCCGAGAAGGAGAAGAACAAGGGCCTCGTCGCCAAGGCTGTCGACGCGGTCGCCGGGGTCATCAAGACGATCATGCAGCTCAAGGACATGCTGATGGGTGTCCTGGCCAAGGCCGCCCAGGCGGTCATGGCGATCATCAAGGACCCGATCGGCTTCCTGGGCAACCTGGCGAGCGCGGTCGGGGCGGGCCTGCGGCAGTTCATGGGCAACCTGCCCGAGCACCTGAAGAAGGGCCTCGTCGGCTGGCTCACCGGGGCGATGGCCGGGGCCGGGCTGGAACTGCCGGCGAAGTTCGACCTGCGCGGCATCGTCCTGATGATCGGCTCCCTGCTCGGCCTGACCTGGGCGTCCATCCGCGGCCGGATCGTCCAGCGCGGCGTGCCCGAGCAGGCGATGAGCGCGGTCGAGAGTTCCGTGCCGCTGGTGCAGAAGGTCCAGGCCCAGGGCCTCGGCGGCATGTGGGAGGAGATCCAGGACAAGGTCGGCGACCTCAAGGCCAACCTGTTCTCGAAGATCAGCGAGTACCTGATCCCGACCGTGCTGATGGCCGGCATCACCTGGATCATCTCGCTGCTCAACCCCGCGTCGGCGTTCGTCCGCGCCGTCAAGATGATCATCGACTTCGTCACGTTCATCGTGACCCAGGGCGCACAGATCATCGAGTTCGTCAACTCGGTGCTCGACGCCATCATCGCGATCGCGGGCGGCGGGACAGGCGGGGTGCCGGCGCTGATCGAGAAGGCGCTGGCGCGGTCGGTGCCGGTGCTGATCGGGGTGCTCGCCGCGGTGCTGGGCATCGGCGGGATCGCGCAGAAGGTCCAAAAGTTCTTCAAGGCCCTCAGCAAACCGGTCATGAAGGCCGTCGACTGGGTGGTCGGCAAGATCGTCGGGCTGGGCAAGAAGCTATGGGCGAAGCTGAGGGCAGGCAGCAAGGCCAAGAAGAAGCCGGAACCTGCAGACAAGACGGGGAAGGTTACCTCTGAAGAACTCGCGCGCGAAGTTAGAGAGAGCCTAGGCCCGGCCCCATCACCGGACAAGGTTGGATCGGTCGCCGACGCCGCGTATGCCCGGCACCGGCCCCGAGGGCTCAAGGCGCTTCACTTCACGCAAAATCCGAAACGGCCCGGCGAGTTCGACGTCCTAATGAAGGCGTCACCGCTCCGTCGGGTACAGGTCTTCCGCATTTCCGACCTACAACTTAATTTCCCACGCACCGCCTGCATCGTCCACGTCACCACCCCGGACGGCAAAGAAGAAAACCTCGGCAAGTTCCTCGCGGCCCGACGGCGGCCTGGCGTATCAAAGGATGACAGCAGCAATCACGCGGAACAGGTAATGATCCGCATCCTACGTAGCAGCTATTTTTCAGGCGACCGCCCTGCGGGCAGATACAGCCTTCAACTGTCACTCACGCGGAGGCCCTGCCAGGCATGCGGTCCAGCGCTGCAGGATTTCAAAGACGAACTCAAACCAAAGGGCTTTGATGTAAGTTTCTCAATCCGGATGGTGAGCGCATACTCCGGCGAGGGCGAGGACATCATGATCAGTGTCCTCAAGGCCTTGCGGGAGAAGGGGTTTGCGCTCGAGGCACTGTCCCTGCAGAAGATCATCGCTGAGAACCTGCTCGGCGATCCGGCGGCCGGCCTGTCCGAACAGGACAAGGAGCGCCTAGAGTCGTGCCTGCAGGAGGTCAAGGCAGCCTTGGACAAGGCAGAGGTCAAGAAGGGCAGCTAACAGTGTCGAATGCGGGCCAGAGCGACCAGCTCGATCTACACGAGCGGGACAAGAGGCGAATCATTGAAAGGCTCACGTCAGCTGGGTGGAAGATGGCCGAGGGGGCCACGATCCTCAACCGAGCTTCGCTGGTCTACGAGAGTGAGCAACTAAGCCTCGAGGTGACCCAAGACGACCAGTATCGGGAGTTGTTGTTAACCCTGGTCAGTGCCGACGGCGGCGAGCTCACCGTCTTTCCCGCGTACGGCGAAAGGCTGGACGCCACGCTTGAGGCGATCATCGGCTTTCAAGACCGAATCAGCCCGGACAACTTCCAGGACATGCTCCGAGAGTTGGTCGCAGCCTGCCCGGAGGTTTACTTCCAGACGGAAGAGGACGACGAGCCCCGCCTCCTGACGGCCGACTAACGAGGCCAGTTGGTCGGGCGACCCGAGTCCGATCGGGTCGCCCATGCCGCCTTGGCGCTGAGGCCAGCCGTCGAGCCCTCGTCAGCGATCATGGTTGCCCATATGGGAACCGGCCTTTTCCCGATCAAGCGGCCCGGCGGACGTTTGACCGGCGTAACCGGCGCGCGATGCTCGACTCGACCCTGACTGAGGGACGAGGAGGCGTGATGCCCAACTACCTGGCGCCGGGCGTGTACGTCGAGGAAGTGGAGTCCGGCTCCCGCCCCATCGAGGGCGTCGGCACCGCCGTCGCCGCGTTCGTCGGCTTCGCCGCGCAGGGGCCGTTCAACACGCCGACCCTGGTGACCAACTGGAGCCAGTACTCGCAGATCTTCGGCGAGTTCGCCCCCGACTGCTACCTGGGCCACGCCGTCTACGGGTACTTCATGCAGGGCGGCGGCGCCGCGTACATCGTGCGGGTCGGTGGCGACCGGGCCGAGGAGGCCCTGCCGGCCGCGCCCCCGCCGGCCGCGATCCTCGGCACGTACCGGGTGGTCGCCCGCGCCCTGCCCGAGGGCGCCCCCGACGATATCTCGGTGGAGGTCGCCGACCCGCCGGAGGGCGCCGGCGAGGACCGGTTCAACCTGGTGGTCAAGCGCGGCGGCCAGGTGGTCGAGACGTTCGAGTCGGTGACCACGAAGCGCGGCAAGGACAACGTGGTGACCGTGGTCCGCGAGCGGTCCAAGCTGATCACGATCGAGGAGGCTGCGCCGACCGGCCAACTGGCCCGGCCCAGTGGCGGCGAGGTGTCGCTGACCGGCGTCGGCCCCGGGCCGACCTCGGCGCCGGAGACCGTCTCG
Source organism: Micromonospora sp. NPDC048830 (assembly GCF_043198215.1). NCBI lineage: Bacteria > Bacillati > Actinomycetota > Actinomycetes > Micromonosporales > Micromonosporaceae > Micromonospora > Micromonospora sp. NPDC048830. The sequence goes on along the minus strand of NZ_JBICUP010000008.1, from coordinate 37,454 downwards.
GCCGACGAGTACGTGGGAGACGCGGCGGAGCGTACCGGCTTCGGCGGCCTGGAGGCCGTCGACGAGGTGACCATGGTCGCGGTGCCCGACCTGATGGGGGCGTACCAGCGCGGCGCGATCGACCTGGAGTCGGTGCAGGCCGTGCAGTCGGCGATGATCGCCCACTGCGAGCTGATGGGCGACCGGATGGCCATCCTGGACCCGCCGCCCGGCCTGTCCCCGCAGCAGGTCAGGGAGTGGCGCACCGACCAGGCGGGCTACGACTCGAAGTACGCCACGCTCTACTACCCGTGGATCAAGGTGTTCGACCCGCTGACCGGCACCAACCGGTTCATGCCGCCGTCGGGCCACCTGGCCGGGGTGTGGGCCCGCAACGACGCCAACCGGGGCGTACACAAGGCCCCCGCGAACGAGCCGATCCGCGGCGCGGTGGCGCTGGAGACCCAGCTGACCCGTACGGAGCAGGAGCTGTTGAATCCGCTCGGCATCAACTGCATCCGCGCCTTCCCCGGCCGGGGCATCCTCGTCTGGGGCGCCCGCACCCTGTCGTCCGACCCGGCGTGGCGGTACCTGAACGTCCGGCGGCTGTTCAACTACCTGGAGGAGTCGATCCTCAACGGCACCCAGTGGGTCGTCTTCGAGCCCAACGACGACATGCTCTGGGCTCGGGTCCGCCGCACCATCAGCGCGTTCCTGGTCAACGAGTGGCGGCGGGGCGCGCTGTTCGGGCTCACCCCCGACGAGGCGTTCTACGTCAAGTGCGACCGGGAGACCAACCCGGCCGAGAGCATCGACGCCGGCCAGGTCGTCTGCCAGATCGGCGTCGCGCCGGTGAAGCCCGCCGAGTTCGTCATCTTCCAGCTGGCGCAGCTGTCCGGCGGCACCAGCCTCGTCAACGAGTAGTCCCCGTAGCGTCAGGAGGCCGTCGTGCCGCTTCCCGATTTCGACTCCGCCGTCGGCCACTCGTTCGGGCTGGAGGTGGACAGCGTCGTCATCCGCCAGATCACCGAGGTCTCCGGCCTCAAGATGGAGCAGGACGTCATCGAGTACAAGTCGAACACCGCCGACGGCAAGTTCGTCGTACGCAAGGCGCCCGGCGCGCCGAAGGCCGGCGAGGTCACGCTGACCCGGGGCCTGACCGCCGACAACAGCTTCGAGCGGTGGATCAAGGACTGCCGCTTCGGCAAGATGGGCGACGCCCGCAAGGGCGGCGCCATCATCGTCTTCGACTACGAGGGCTTCCCGATCAAGCGGTACAAGCTCACCAACGCGTGGCCGAAGAGCCTGGAGATCAGCTCGCTCAAGGCCGGCGACACCAGCGTGCTCACCGAGAAGCTCGTGGTGACGTACGAGGCGATGGAGGTCGAGTAGCCCCATGCGCCGTACGTCGTCGCTGGTCCCGCCGCCCGGCCCCGAGCCGGCCGAGCCGCCCGCCGTCGCCCCGCGGCGCGAGACGCTGCGCACGGAGTTCCCGTTCGAGCTGCCCCGCGGGTACGTCGACGGCTCCGGCACGGTGCACCGGGACGGGGTGATGCGGCTGGCGACCGCGCGGGACGAGCTGGTGCCGCTGCGCGACGACCGGGTACGGGAGAACCCCGCGTACCTCACGGTGGTGCTGCTCAGCCGGGTGATCACCCGGATCGGCACGGTGGTGGACGTGCACCCCGGCGTGGTGGAGGACCTGTTCGCCTCCGACCTGGCGTTCCTGCAGGACATGTACCGGCGGATCAACAGCGAGGGGCACACCCGCGCGAGCGTGGTGTGTCCGGAGTGCCGGCACCGCTTCGCGGTCGACCTCGCCGGCGGGCGCCTGGGGGAATCGTGACGTACGCGGCCGACCGCATCTACTCCGAGGTCGCGTACGTCGCCTACCACTTCCACTGGTCGCTGGACGAGATCCTCGACCTCGAACACGGCGAGCGGCTGCGGTACGTGGCCGAGATCGCGAGCATCAACACCCGGATCAGTCAGGGACGGTGACCCGATGCTGTGGCCGTGGCGCCGGCGTTCGCAGCGGACCGCGCAGCGGTCCACCGCCGACGCGCCCGCTCCGGCCGCCACCGCGCCGCCCGACGCCGGCCCGAAGGAAGGCCGCCCGGACGAGCCGAAGGAGATCCGCCGGGGCGAGCCGAAGGAGATCCGTCGGGGCGAGCCCCCCGCCTGGCAACAGCTCCCGCCGATCCAGCGGGTCACCCCCGACGAGCCACGGCTGAACCTGCCCGAGGCGTTCACCGGCTCGCTGGCCGCCTGGCGCGACCCGTCGTACCTGGCGCCGCTCGGGCACCTCGTCGGGGACGCCGAGCCGGCCGGCGTGCTGCACGGCGCGGCCGTACCGGTGGACGGGCCGGCGGCCCCGGAGCCCGCCGCCCGCCCGCCCGCCGATGACCCCGCGCCGCTGCCCCTCGCCGTTCCGGAGTCGGGCGCCCGCCGCGCGGCGCCCACCGTGCAGCGGCAGGTCGCCCAGGCATACGGGCATCGGCCGGTGCCGAACCCGCCGGCCGTGCCGCCAGGCGGCGAGCCGATGCCGGTCAGCCGATCGGTAGCGGCGGACGCGGCACAGGTGAGCCGACCGGTGGCGGCCGACGTGGCGCAGGCCGGCCGGCCGGTGCCGCTGGAGCCGGTGTCGGTCAGCCGGCTGCTGGCCGCGCCCCCGCCGGCGGTGGAGCTGCACCTGCCGGCCGTCGACCCACCGCCCGGCGCGGGCGGGCGGCCCGGCGACGCCAGCGCGTCCGAGCCCACCCGCACCGTCCAGCGGGCCGGCGACGCCGGCCTGTCCGGGCCCACCGACCGGCCGACCGACACCCCGGCCGTCGACGCCGACCCTCCCGAGCCCGTCGACCCACCGGAGGCGCCGACCCTGGGGCGGGACGCCCCCGTCACTGTGGAGGCGGCCGGCGCGCTGCCCGAGCCGTCGCCGCCGTCGGAGGCCGCCGGGCCGCCGGCGTCCGGCGCCGGACGGTCCGCACCCGACCTGCCCGTGCAGCGGGTGCCGGCCGACGGCCCGAGGCCGCCCCGCCGGCTCGGCCTGGGCGAGCCGATCGTCTCCCCGCTGCTCCCGCCGCGCGAGGCCCCGGCACCGACCCCTCGCGACATCACCGGTCCGCCGGTCCAACGCGTTTCGCCCGGGGACGACGCGCCGGTCCAGCGCGTGCCGACCGGGGACGCCGCCCCGGCGCTGGTCCACCGGCCGCCCGCCGAGGCGGACGAGGCCACCCCCGTCCCGGTGGGCGACACCGGCCAGTCGGACGACGGCGGCAACCCCGGCCGACAGGACGACCAGGACGCCGGCCTGGCGGAGGACGCGATGCCCGCGACGGTCGACCAGGCCGGGCTGCTCGGCGAGGTCGCCGTCTCCCGCCTCGCCGCCGACGGCCCCATCACGCCCGTCGACCCCGCACGACACCACGGCGACGCCGAGGCCGCCGGTGGTCCTCCCCCGGCGGTCGGCGACCTGCCGCTCACCGGCCCGACACCTCAGCGGGACACCGCGCTGCCGGGCACCGCCGCGACACCAGCCGTACTGGGCACGGGCGGCACGCCTCCCGGGCAGCCGCAGCCCGTGCAGACGTTCGTGCCGCCGGACGGCGGGGCGTCCACCGAGGCGCGCGTGGCGCCGTTGCTCGCCCCGCCGCCCGGCCCCACACAGTCCGGGGCCGACGGGGAGCCGACCGCGCTGCCGGGCCGGGACGGCCCGGCAGCGAGCCCCGGAACAGGAGACGTCGACCTGCCGGTGGTGTCCCGGGTGGAGACGCCAACGGCCGCGCACCAGACGCCCGTGGGATCGGCGGCCGAGCTGACCAGGGGCGGGCAGCCGGACGGCGCACCCGATCCCCCGCCCCTGGTCGTCGCGCGGCTGGTCGGCGACCGCCCGCTGCGGCTGCTGACCGGGGACGCGCCGGCCGCGCCCGCGCCGGCCGGCCCGAGCGTGCAGCGGATCACCTGGCAGCGCGACGGCGCACCCGTACCCGCAGCCGTGCCCGAACCGCAGCGGCCACAGCCGGGCCCGCTCGCGGTCGTACCCGATCTGCCCGGCGTCCCCGCGACCGTCCGGGCCGCACCGGCCGGGGACGCCGGGCCCGCACCAGTGCAGCGGTGGGTGGGCGCACTGCCCGGCTCGCCGCCCGACCGGCCAAACCCGGTAGGCGACGGCCTGCTGTGGGCGTACCCCGGTGGCGGGCCGGAACCGGCGGCGGCCGGGCCGGGCCGGGACCCGCCCGGCCCGGTCGTGCAGCGGGCCGAACCGGCCGACCCGCCGCCGCCCGCCGACGCGGCCGGCCCACCCGCGAGCGCGGCCCCGCCGCCCGGCGCGGAGCCCGCGGCGGCCGGCCGCCCGGCGGCGCCTGGTGCCCCGCCGGGCGGCGGGACGGAGCCGGAGGAACTGTTGAAGAAGCTGTACGACCCGCTGCTGCGCCGGTTGAAGACCGAACTGCGCCTCGACCGGGAGCGGCACGGGGTGCTCGGCGGCCCAGGCTGACGAACAGCCGCCAGCCGCGCCGACCAGGGAGGGATGGATGGCCAAGGACGACGTCGCCGTCGCGATCGCGTTCGTCGTGCGGATCGACGACCAGGATCTCGGCGCGTTCAACACCTGCGACGGGCTGGGCTGCGAGGTGGTCGTCGAGCAGCGGGAGGAGGGCGGCAACAACGGGCACGTGTGGCAGCTGCCCACCCGGATGAAGTTCTCCAACGTCAAGCTCTCCCGGCCGATCACGGCGGACAGCGCCAAGCTGATGCGCTGGTTCTCCGGCATGGCCAGCGGGATCACCCGCAAGACCGCCACGATCGAGGCGCGCACCCTGGAGGGCACGGTGATCGCCCGCTGGGGCCTGCTCGACGTCATCCCGGTGCGGTGGAGCGGGCCGCAGCTCAGCCCGGACAACCCGAAGGTCGCGGTGGAGACGCTGGAGCTGGCCCACCACGGCTTCTTCGGCCCCGGGACCGGGGGGTGAGCCCGTGAGCACTTCGCCTGTCACGTTCACCGCCGCCGGGAGCCCCGGTGGCCGGGGCGGCGGCGCGCCGCCGCAGCTGACGCACGCGTACCTGCAACTGCACGAGCCGCCCCGCAACGGCGGCACCGCCTCCCCCGGGCCGCAGTTGGGCCGGATCCCGTTCCAGTTCAACCCGAAGGAGTTGGCGCTGACGAAGACCGCCAAGTGGAAGCGGGACGCGCAGCGCAACGCGAAGAAGAGCGGCGTGCCGGAGTTCACCGGCTCGGACCCGTGCAAGCTGACGCTGGAGATGTTCTTCGACGCCACCGACACGATGGACAGTTCGGTGGTGCGGCGGGTCGAGGAGCTGTTCGCCTGCTGCGTGCCGACCGACGCGAGCCGGCAGCAGAAGAAGGGCTCGCCGCCGTGGGTGGTGTTCCACTGGGGCGGCATGGTCGGCTTCCCGTCCTTCGTGGCCAGCGTCAGCGCCAAGTACACCCTGTTCACCCCGGGCGGCACGCCGGTGCGGGCGCTGTGCACGGTCGCCCTGGAGGAGATCTCCGGCGAGCAGCCGGGGCAGAACCCGACCTCCGGGGCCCGGGAGGCCCGGGACATCCACGTCGTCGTCGCCGGGGACACCCTGCACTCGGTGGCCTACCAGGCGTACGGGCGGTCCGGGCTGTGGCGCCGCATCGCCGAGGCGAACGACATCGACGACCCGATGCGGCTGCGTCCCGGCACCGCGCTGCTGGTGCCCGCCCCGGAGGAACTGACCCCTTCGGACGGCGCCCGTGGCCAATGAGCAGTTCGCCAACGCCCTCCTCGTCGAGGTGGGCGGCAGCCCGCTGCCCGCGGAGGTCGCGGCGCTGCTGACGTACGCGGCGGTCGACGACAGCCGCAACCTGCCCGACCGGTTCGTGCTGCGCTACCGGGACCCGGACCGGACGGTGCTGGCCAAGGGCGGGTTCGCCATCGGCGCCCCGGTGCGGCTGAGCGTGCAGACGTCCGACCCGGGCGGGCCGGCGCCGCTGCTCACCGGCGAGGTCACCGCCCTGGAGTACGAGCTGGACGCCTCCGGCTCGTTCACCGAGGTACGCGGCCTGGACCTGGCGCACCGGCTGCTGCGGGGCCGGCGGGTGGCCGCGTACCCGGGAATGAGCGTGCCCGACGTGGTGCGGAAGGTGGCCCGGCGGGCCGGGCTGAAGGCGGGCCGGATCGACCCCGTGACCGGCGTCGGCGGCGAGCCGGAGGCGCAGCTCAGCCAGGACAACGTCAGCGACTGGACGTTCCTCAACCGGCTCGCCGGGCTGGTCGGCGCGCAGGTGCTGGTGCTGGACGGGGAGCTGCACCTGCGGATGCCCGAGCCGCCGGCCGGCGCCCCGGACCCGTCCGCGCGGGCCACCCAGGACCCGCTGGTGCTGGAGGTCAACCGGAACCTGATCGCGCTGCGCGCCGGGGTCACCGCCACCGCCCAGGTGCCCGAGGTGGCCGCGCGCGGCTGGGACCCGGCCACGAAGCGGGCGGTCAGCGCGACCGCCGTGCCGAAGGTGCCCGGCGCGGAGGGCATCGGCGTGGACCCGGCCGCGCTGGGCAGGCAGGTGGGCAGCCCGCCGTACCTGGTGGCGGACCCGACCCTGGGCTCGGACGCCGCGGTGCGGGCGGTGGCCGGCGCGCTGGCCGGCGACCTCGGCGGCGGCTGCGCCGAGATCGAGGGGGTGGCGAAGGGCAACGCCCGGCTGCGCGCGGGCGCGGCGGTGGCGCTGGCCAACGTCGGCGAGCCGTTCCAGGGCCGGTACGTGCTGACCAGCACCCGGCACGTGTTCAGCGAGCAGGCCGGCTACACCACGGCGTTCACCGTCTCCGGCCGCTCCGACCGCTCCCTCTACGGGCTGACGGCCGGGGCGGCGCGCGCGGACCGGGCCGGCGACGGGCTGGTCCCGGCGGTGGTCAGCGACGTGAAGGACCCGAAGAAGCTCGGCCGGGTCCGGCTCACCCTGCCGTGGCTGGACGGGGCGTACACCACCGGCTGGGCGCGCGTGGTGCAGCCCGGGGCGGGCGCCGGCCGGGGGGCGGTGCTGCTGCCGGAGGTGGGCGACGAGGTGCTGGTCGGATTCACCGGCGGCAGCCTGGACGCCGCGTACGTCCTCGGTGGGCTGCACAACGGCACCGACGCGCCCCCGCGGCTGGACACCGAGACGGTGGACGGCAGCAGCGGCCGGATCGCCGCCCGGGCGCTGGTGTCCCGCACCGGCCACCGCCTGGAACTGCTGGAGGCCGGCAGCGGCCCGGACGGGGTGCTGCTCGCCACCGGGGACCGGAAGTTCACCCTGCGCCTGGACCGGACCGGCCGCCAGATCGAGATCGTCAGCGACGGGAAGGTGAGCGTCCGGGCCCGCAACGGGATCAGCCTGGACGCCGGCTCCGGGCCGCTGGAGCTGGCCGGGCAGCAGGTCACCGTCACGGCGAAGGGCGACGTGGGGATCGAGGGCCAGGGCCGGGTGAGCGTACGCGGCTCCGCCGGCGCGTCGGTGGAGGGCGCGACGGTCAAGGTCACCGGGCAGGGCAACGCGGAGCTGACCGCCGGCGGGCCGGTCACGGTTCGCGGCGCCGTGGTCCGGATCAACTGAGGGAGGAGGTGCCGTGCCACCAGCCGCTCGCGTCGGCGACCCGACCGCGCACCCCGGCACGGTCGGGGGGCCGGGCGTGCCCACCGTCCTCATCGGCGGGCAGCCCGCCGCCACCGTGGGCACCATGCACGCCTGCGCGTTCCCGGGCACGCCACCGCATCCGCCGTCGCCGCTGCTGCCGCCCGGGTGCCCCACGGTGCTCATCGGCGGCCGGCCCGCCGCCCGGCTCGGCGACCTCGCCGCCTGCGGGGCGCCGATCGTCGCCGGCTGCCCGACCGTGCTGATCGGCGGGTGAGGCGGATGGCTGCGGACTTCGTCGGCGCCGGCTGGGCGTTCCCGCTGCGTACCGACCCGACCGGCGGGATCGCCCTGGTCCGCGGGGACCGCGAGGTGGTGGAGAGCATCCGCCTGATCCTCGGTACGGCCCCCGGCGAGCGGCCGGGCCGGCCCGAGTTCGGGTGCGCGATCCACGAGCTGGTGTTCGCCCCGGCGGACCCGTCCACCGCCGGTCAGATCGCCTACCAGGTGCGCCTGGCGCTGGAGCGGTGGGAGCCGCGCATCGAGCTGGACGACGTGCTGGTCGACTTCGTCGACCCCGCCAACGGGGAGCTACACATCGACATCCGCTACCGGCTGCGCCAGGACAACGACCCGCGCAACCTGGTCTTCCCGTTCTACGTCATCCCCGCGCACGACCCGGGAGCCCCGTGATGGCCCTGCCCGCGCCCCACCTCGACGACCGCCGCTTCCAGGACCTGGTGGACGACGCGAAGCGCCTGGTGCAGCGGCGCTGCCCGGAGTGGACGGACCACAACGTCTCCGACCCGGGGGTGACCCTGATCGAGACGTTCGCGTACATGGTCGACCAGCTGCTCTACCGGCTCAACCGGGTGCCGGACCGGCACTACGTGAAGTTTCTCGACCTGCTCGGCGTCACCCCGTTCCCGCCGGCGGTGGCCTCGACGGACGTGACGTTCTGGCTGTCCGCGCCGCGCGACACGCCGGTCGTCGTGCCCGCCGGCACGCACGTGGCGACCGTCCGCGGCGAGAACGTCGAGCCGGTGACCTTCGAGACGCTGCGCGAGCTGACCGTGCCGCCGTGCCGACTGGTCCGGGTGCTGACCGTGCCGGCCGGGGGCCAGCCGGCGGACCGGACGGGCGACCTGGGCGGCGCCGACCGGGTGCCCGCGTTCGCCGACCCGCCGGCGCCCGGCGACGCCGTGCTGTTCGGCCTCGACGGGGCGGTGCCGGGCTGCGCGGTGCTGCTCACCATGGACTGGGCGGTGGCCGGGCGCGGGGTGGACCCGACGAACGCGCCGCTGGTGTGGGAGGCGTGGACGGACGGCGGCTGGGCGGAGTGCCCGGTGGAGCGGGACACCACGGGCGCGCTCAACCGGGCCGGCGAGGTGGTGCTGCACGTGCCGGCCGGGCACGTCGCGTCGGTGGTGGCGCGGCACCGGGCGGGCTGGCTGCGCTGCCGGCTGCGGGAGCCTGCCCCCGGGCAGCCGTTCTTCCACGCCCCGCCGCGGCTGGGGCGGGCCGCCGCGGACACCGTCGGCGGCACCGTGGCGGCGTGCCACGCGGAGCTGATCGCCGGGGAGACCCTCGGCGCGGCCGAGGGGGTGCCGGGCCAGCGGTTCACGGTGCAGCGGGCGCCGATCGTGGCCGCCGACCGCGCGGTCGAGATCGAGGTGGGCACCGCCGACGGGTGGCAGACCTGGCGGGAGGTGACGAGCTTCGCCGACTCCGGGCCGCAGGACCGGCACGTCCGCGTGGACCGGGCCAGCGGGGAGGTCAGCTTCGGGCCGGCCGTCCGGCAGCCCGACGGCACGGTACGCCGGTACGGGGCGGTGCCGCCGAAGGGGGCGGTGATCAGGATTCCGGCGTACCGGACGGGCGGTGGGCGGCAGGGCAACGTGGCCGCCCGCACGCTGACCGTGCTGCGCGACCCGGTGCCGTTCGTGTCGACGGTGACCAACCGGGCGGCGGCGACCGGCGGGGTCGACGGCGAGTCGCTGGACGAGACGTCGGTGCGGGGGCCGCTGACGCTGCGGACCCGGGAGCGGGCGGTCACCGCCGCGGACTACGAGCAGCTGGCCCGGCAGGCCGCGCCGGAGGTGCTGCGGGTGCGGTGCGTGCCGGCGGGCGACGGCTCGACGGCGGTGCGGGTGCTGGTCGTGCCGGCGCTGGGCGAGCACGGGGACGCCGACGACGACGCGGCCCGGTTCGCCGCGCTGCTGCCCCGGGAGGAGACGCTGGAGCGGATCCGGGCGTTCCTCGACGAGCGCCGCTGCGTGGGCGCCCGGGTGCTGGTGGAGCCGCCCTTCTACCAGGGGGTGACGGTGGTCGCCCAGGTCCGGGCCCGGCCCCGGGGCGGCGGGTCGAACGCCGACCTGCGCCGACGGGCGGTGCGCGCGCTCTACGACTACCTGGATCCGGTCCACGGCGGCCCCGACGGCGCGGGGTGGCCGTTCGGCCGGCCGGTCCAGTCGGGCGAGGTGCACGCCGTGCTCCAGCGCGTCGACGGGGTGGACCTGGTGGAGGACGTCCGGCTGTTCGGGGCCGACCCGAGGACCGGGGAGCGCGGCGAGGCCGTGCAGCGCGTCGAGCTCGGCGTCAACGCGCTCGCCTTCTCGTACGGGCACCAGGTGCGGGTCGCCGGGTGAGCGGCCGGGTCGCCGAGGTCAGGAGGGGATCATGCGGGGTTCCGTACCGGGGCTGGCCAGCCCGCACCCGATCGGGCAGCAACTGCCCGCGGTGTACCAGGAGGACGACTTCGCGCAGCGGTTCACCGCCGGGCTGGACGACGTACTGGCCCCGATCCTGCTGACGCTCGACTGCCTGGACGCGTACTTCGACCTGGAGCTGGCGCCGCCGGACTTCCTCGACTGGCTGGCCGGCTGGGTGGCCGCGCCGGCGGACGCCGACCGGCCCCCGCAGTCGCGGCGGGACCTCGTCCGGCACGCCGTCGAGGTGCACCGCTGGCGCGGGACGGCCCGGGGCGTGGCGCTGGCGCTGGAGGTCGCCACGGGGGCGCGGGTGGAGGTGACCGACAACGGCGGGGTGACCTGCTCGGCGACGCCGACCGGCGCGCCGCCGCCCGAGGAGGCGCCGGAGGTCCGGGTCCGGGTCGAGGGGAATGTCGACGAGGCGCTGGTGCGTCAGGTCCTGGCGTCCGCCGTGCCGGCCCACGTCCGCTGGACGCTGGAGACGGGATCATGATCACCTGTACGGAGTGCGGCGCGACCAACGGCCACGACGACCAGTTCTGCGGCACCTGCGGCGAGTTCCTGCACTGGGACGACGGCAGCCGGCCCGATCCCCCGCGGCCGAAGCCCGCGCAGCCCGTGCAGCCGGTGCAGCCGGTGCAGCCCGTCCAGCCGGTGCAGCCCGTGCAGCCGGTGCAGCCCGTGCAGCCGGTGCAGCCCGTGCAGCCGGTGCAGCCCGTGCAGCCGGGGCCGCCGAACCGCCACGGGCAGCAGGCCGACCCGGTCCCTTCGCCGGTGGAGGACCCGGTCGACCCGCCGCCCCGCCCGCCGGACCCGAAGCTGGCCTGCCCGGCCTGCGGCGTCGACAACGCTCCGAGCCGGCGGTTCTGCCGCTCGTGCGGCGGCGAACTGGTCGCGCCGGCGGGACCGGCGCCGCGGCGGACCTGGTGGCGGCGGTGGTGGGACCGGCTGCGCCGCCGGGCGCCCCGCCGCCGCTCGCTGCGGGACGACCGGCGGGCCGCCCGGGCGACCCGCCGGATGCTGCTGATCGTGCTCGCCCTCTGCGTCGTCGGGGTGCTGGCCGTCGTCGGGCCGCCCCTGGCCCGGCGGGCCGTGGACGAGGTACGGGACCGCACCGAGGACCCGGCGTCGCTCGTCCCCGCCTCGGTGACGGCGTCGTCGGAGGCGTCCGGTGCCGGCGCGCCCCGGCTGACCGACGGGGCGAACAACCGGTACTGGGCGCCGAGCGGGGAGGCCGTCGACGCGTGGGTGGAGGGCCGATTCGCCGAGCCCGTGCGGCTGCTCACCGTGGTGATCACCCCGGGGGTCGGCCCGCGGCGGCAGGCGTTCCTGTCCGCCGGTCGGCCGCGCGGGCTGACCGTGGTCGCCGTCGACGCCGGCGGCAGGCAGCACCGGGCGGACGTCGAGCTGCGCGACGAACCCGGGCCGCAGCAGTTCGACGTCGAGGCGTCGGACGTGGTGCGGGTCAGGCTGGTGGTCCGTTCGACGTACGGCCCCGGACTGACGCCGTCCGTGGCGATCGGGGAAGCGGAATTCTTCGGTCGGCGCTGACCGTGGCGGCCGGCGGGGTGCCGGCGATCGGGGACGGGTCGAGCCCTAGGGAGACGAGCACGTCGGCGTACCGGCGGCGGGCGTGCTCGGCCGCGGCGGCGTTGCCCGCCCGGTCGTGGGCGGCGATCAGCAGCCGCCAGCCCGCGTCGTGGCAGGGGTCGATCTCGACGCAGCGGGCGGCCATCGCCGCCGCCGGCTCGGCGCCGGTGGCGCCGTCCACCCCGCGCAGCGCGGCCTCGGCGAGCCGGGCCGCGGCGTCCGCCGCCTGCCGGCGCAGGGTCTCCCGCTCGGCCACCACCCACTCCGCCGGGCCGTCCTCCGGCAGGAGCTCACCGCCGTACGCGGCCACCGCCGTACGTAGGTCGTCCAGCGCCCGCGGGTCGCGGCTGGACCCGCGCCGGGACGCCCGCTCCAGCGCCCGCCGGAACTCGGTGACGTCGCACCACGCGTCCGACGGCAGGGCCAGCAGGTACGCGTCCCCGTCGCGGTGCAGCAGCGTCTCCCGCTCGCCGGCCGGCAACCGGGTGTCCAGGAAGCGGCGCAGGCTGGACAGGGCGACGTGCAGGGTGCGGGTGGCCGCCGCCGGGTCGGTGTCCGGCCAGAGCGCGCCGAGCAGCCGGTCCCGGTGCACGGGCCGCCCGGCGTACATGGCGAGGATGCGGGCCACCGCCCGGGCCCGGGGACGCAGCGGCGACCAGTTCAGCGGCTCCCCGTGCAGGCAGACCCGGAAGCCGCCCAGGCAGCGTACGGTCAGCGGGGCGCTGTCCGGCGCGGACCGGGCCGGGCGGGGCTCCGGGGTGAGCCAGGCGGCCACCGCCGCCCGGGGCAGTCCGGCCTGCTCGGCGACGGCGCGCACGGCCGACAGCGCCGATCTCCTGTCGGGCGCGGCGGGCACGCCCGCGGCGAGGGCGAGCACCCGCGCCCCCGGCACCCCGGCGGCGCGCGCGGTGCCCTCCGCCCGGCGGACCTCGACCTCGGCGTCGGGCAGCCGGGCGCGCACGGCGGCCAGGGCGAGCAGGGCCTGCGCCCAGGCGACGAGCGCGCCGCTGTCCACCGCGCGGGCCCGGTCGAGCAACCGGCCCGCCTCGTCGACCTCGGGCCCGCCGCGCAGCGAGCGGGCCAGCGCGGCACACCCGGCCGTGAGCAGCGCCCCCCACCGGTCGCCCAGCCGGTCGCACTCCTCCACGACGGCGGCCGCCTCCTTGAGGTCGGCTTCCGCCCCGCCGAGCGCGGGCACCGCCCGGGCGAGCCGGGCCAGCCACGGCAGGCCCGCCTGGTCGGCGTCCAGGCCGACGGCGGCGGCCGCGGCGGACGCGTGCGGGTCGCCGCCGGTGAGCGCGGCGGCGGCGCGCAGCAACCGGCACGCGAGGCCGACCGGGCCGGCGTCGGCGGGGACCGGGCGGTCCAGCACGCGTAGCGCCTCGGTGGCGTGCCCGGCCAGCAGCAACGCCGCCGCGCGGACCAGGGTGTCCTCGGCGCCGGTCAGCCGCTCCGCCTCGCCGACCACGACGACCGGGTGCCGGCGGGTGGCGGTACGCAGCCAGCCGGACCAGTGGCCGCGCCAGTTCGGCCCGTCCGGCAGCCACGCCGTCACGGCGGCGCGTAGCTGACGGCAGCGGTCGGCGCCCGGCCCGGCGGCGCCGAACATCGCCTCGGCCCGGCGCAGCAGCGGCACCGCCGCCGCCAGCTGACCCTCGTTGATCCGGTGCTGTGCGTCGGCCAGCACCAGCCACGGGTCCTCGGCGATGAACCAGGCGGGCAGCAGGTCGGACCAGGGGTCGAGGCCCCGCGCGGCGACGGCGGTGCCGGCGGCGTCGAGCAGCCGGTGCACGTCCGGCCACCGCTGTGCGCGGGCGAAGCAGCGGGCTGCCTCCAGCGCCGCGCCCTCCTCGGCGAGCACCCGCCCGGCGCGGGCGTGCCAGGCCCGGGCCCCGGCCTCCCCCAGGTCCTCCGTCAGCGCCGCGATCAGGTGGGCGCGCAGCACCTCGTGGTACGTGAAGGAGCGGCCGCCGTCGTGGGAGACGGTGAACGCCTGACGGCGTTCCAGCTCCTCGAGTGCGGCCTGCCCGTCGCCGCCGCCCAGCAGCCGGTCGCACCGCTCGGCGGTCAGGGTCTCGAACACGCAGGTCCGCACGAGGAACCGGCGCAGGGACGGGACCAGCTCCGCCAGCACGGTGCGGGTGAGGTAGTCCCGCGACAGCGCCGAGCGCGCGCCCAGCGCGGCGACGGCCCGGCGGCGGTCGGGCAGCGGCTGGCCCCGGGTCGACAGGTGGTACAGCTTGAGGCCGGCCGCCCAGCCGCCGAGCCGGCGGGCCAGGGCCGCGACGTCGTCGGCGGGCAGCGGCTCCCGGTAGACGTCGCGCAGCAGTCGCTCGACCTCCCAGGTGCGGAACCGCAACTGGTCGGCGTCGACGACGATGCTGTCGGAGAACTCGTGCCGGGCCAGGATGACCGACGGGGTGCGCCGGGTGCCGACGAGCACCCGCAGTCCGTCCCGGGTCAGGGCGAGGGCCCGATCCAGCAGGACGGACTCCCCCGTCGAGCCCTCGACGAGGTGCAGGTCGTCGAGGATCAGCAGGCCGCGCTCGCCGTCGGGCAGCGCCGCGTCCAGCCGGGCCAGCGCCTGCGCCGGGCCGGCGTCCGACGGCACGGTACGCAGCCAGCCCACCGGGCCGGGAACGGTCGCCGCGTACTGGGCGAGGAGGGTGGTCTTGCCGGATCCGGCGGGGGCGACGACCAGGCCGAGCGACCGCGGCCGCGCGTTCAACGAGGTGATGAGCCTCGACCGGACGAGGCCCGGCGCCGGGTGGCCAGCCCACTCCGTCGGCATCGTCCACCACCTCCCGAGGTCGACGGCCGTTGGACCGGCCCCGTGACCAGCGACACACCGATAGTAGTCATCGAGGCGGCCGTGTAGCTGCCCGTGATCGGACACACACCGTCGATGCACCCCCGGTCGCCGACATGGGGGCATCCGGAGCCCTCGGACACCCCCATGTCCCCGACGTTGAGTCGATCAAGACGCGGCGGAATTGTTTCGGTACGCCCGGATCGGACCCCCGCAAAACACCCCCAGCGGGGCCATTACCAGCTATTGACGCAGGAGCCCGCGCCAACCCCCCATAGGGCCATCTGTCGCGTGTGGACGACCCGCCCGAAAGCACTGCTTTCCAGCCAACACCTGCGATCCGAACCCGTTGGGCGGCTATTTTCCGCCACCGTCCGCAGCGCCAGGCTATGCGCATTCCGAGTCATTGATTCGA
This sequence comes from Micromonospora sp. NPDC048830, assembly GCF_043198215.1. Classification (NCBI taxonomy): domain Bacteria; kingdom Bacillati; phylum Actinomycetota; class Actinomycetes; order Micromonosporales; family Micromonosporaceae; genus Micromonospora; species Micromonospora sp. NPDC048830. The sequence continues at coordinate 22,356 of NZ_JBICUP010000008.1, read as the reverse complement.
CGCTTCCAATCATTGTCATCGGTATTACCGGGTGCTCTAATGGTGACGACGCGATCGCGTCGATCCCTCTCAATTCGTTGGAGGTTGCCATGGACAAGAAGATCGAGACGAAGCGCAAGCCGGCCAAGGTCGTGGTGCGCAAGCTCGAGAAGCTGGAGACCACCGTCGCCATCCTCGACCCGGGCTGCCGCAACGACCTCTGCAGCTGATCGGAGATCCGGCCGGGGCGCGGAGCACCGCGTCCCGGCCGCCATTCGTCAAGGAGTTGCGCATGCTGCGACCACGGATCAAGGGCATCCACAAGCCCGTACGGCTGAACCCCACGCTGATCAACATCGGCGGCCGGCAGATGGGCATCGGCGCGGAGATCGACGACGAGGACGGATCCCTGTGGTCGCTGCTGCGCCTGATGGACGGCACCCGCACCCGCGCGGAGATCGTCTCGGCCCTGCTGACCGAACGGCCCGACATGACCGCGGACGAGGCGACCGACGCGATGCAGGCGATCGTCGACGCCGGCTACGTCGAGGACGCCGCCGCGCCGCCCCCGCCCACCCTGAGCTCCGCCGAGATCGAGCGGTACGAGCGGGCGCTGACCTACCACGCCTGGGTCGACCTGACCCCCCGCACGTCCCGCTTCGAGATCCAGGCCCGGCTCAAGGGCAGCAGCGTGGTCGTGGTGGGGCTCGGCGGCACCGGCTCCGCCATCGCCTCCTCCCTCGTCGCCGCCGGGGTCGGCGCCGTGCACTGCGTCGACTTCGACGTGGTCGAGCCCGGCAACCTGACCCGGCAACTGCTCTACACCGAGGACGACATCGGCGCGCCGAAGCTGGCCGTCGCCGTCGACCGCCTGCGCCGGATGAACTCGTACGTGACGGTGACCGGCGAGGAGACCCGGGTCGACTCGGCCGAGTGCCTCGCCGAGCTGATGCGCGACCGCGACCTGCTCGTGCTCTGCGCCGACCAGCCGCTGCACGCGATCCGCGACTGGGCCAACCGGGCCGCCCTGAAGACCGGTACGCCGTGGATGATCGCCCAGTACGCGGGCCCGATGGCCGTGGTCGGCCTGTTCGTGCCCGGCCGTACGTGCTGCCAGGCGTGCCTGCCCAGCGTCAACGACCGGCTCCGCGACCGGTACGGCGCCGCCCCCGAGGAGCTGTTCCCGTTCACCGGCCACGCCGTCATCGCGCCCACCGCCAACCTCACCGGGCACCTGGCCGCGCTCGACGCGGTGTACCACCTCGCCGGCATCCCCCCGACCACGCTCGGCCGGATGTACCACCTCAGCCTCACCGACCTGACCTACCACTACGTGGTGAACCCGCGCCCCGGTCAGCGGTGCGAGACCTGCGGCTGGGTCGAGGAGGAGAGGTGAGCGTCCTCGACGCGGACAGCCGCCCTCGCGTCGCCCACCTCGTCGTCCGGCGGGAGGACGAGGACGAGTACGTCGTCGGCGACCCCGCCACCGGGACCTTCGTCGTCGTCCCCGAGGTCGGCGCCCGCCTGGTCCGGCTCCTCGCCGACGGCCGCACGGTCGCCGAGGCCGCCGACGAGGTGGAACGCGAGACCGGGGAGCCCGTGGACGCCCTCGACTTCGTCGAGGTGCTCGTCGAGGCGGGCGTCATCGACGGGCGTACCGCCGGCGAGGCCGCGCCGACGGCGGCCCGACACTGGTCGGTCTCGCGGATCCCGGCCCGGTTCGTACGGCCGCTGTTCGGCCCGGCCGCCTGGACCGTCTACACCGGCTGTCTCGTCGCGACGCTGGCCATGTTCGCCGCCGAGCCGTCGCTGCTGCCCACGTACGAGGACACGTTCATCTTCCCCGACATCGTGCTCAGCCTCCTGCTCACCAACGTCGTGGTCGTCGTCCTGACGGTCGTGCACGAGATCTGGCACGCGCTCGCCGGCGCCGCCGTCGGGATCCCGTCCCGGCTGCGGATCGAGCGCCGCGGCATCTTCCCGGTGCTGGAGACCGACCTGTCCGGGCTGTGGGCGCTGCCGCCCGAGCGCCGCTACGGCCCCTTCCTCGCCGGCGTGGCCGTCGACTGCGTGCTGCTGTTCGCCGCCGTCGCGCCCCGCTTCGCCTGGTCCCGCGGGTGGATCGACCTGCCGCCGGGCCTCGTCCGGCTCCTCGCCATGGTGGTGTTCAGCCAGGCGGTCAAGCTGGCCTTCCAGACCCTGGCGTACCTGCGGACCGACATGTACCTGGTGATGGCGACCGCGACCGGCTGCCGGAACCTCCACCAGATCACTCGGCTGTCCCTCAAGCGCCTCGTCCGCCGGCTCACCCCGCAGGAGGCGACGATCCTGCGCGACGCGCACGCCCGGGACCTGCGGGTGTCCCGCTGGTACCGGCTGCTGTACCTGGCCGGCCTGGTCTGGATGGCGTGGTTCGTCCTGCACTTCCTGTGGCCGAGCGCCAAGGTGACCATCGGCTGGTCGCTGGGGGTCATGGTGGGCTCGCCGATCACCAGTTCCTACTGGTGGGAGGGGATCGCCCTGCTGCTGTTCGCCTCGCTGAACGTGCTGCTGCCGCTCGGCGTGATCGTCCGCAACCGGATCCAGGGCAGGAGGGTGATGCCATGAGCGAGCGCAGCGAGCGAATCAGCAGCGAGGTGACGTCATGAGCCGGCGGTGGTTGGGAACGCTCGTCAGCGTCGTCGTCACCACGCTCAGCGTGCTCACCATGTCCAGCCTCGGTTTCGGCGTCGTCCTCGGCCTGGCCGACAGGGAGACCGCGCTGCCCTGCGGCCAGGTCCCCGGCACGCCCGTACCGTCCGAGGGCGACCGGCACATCGCGTACGAGGGCGCGCCGCACGAGCCGTACCGGACCATGCCGCCCACCTCCGGCCCGCACTCCCCCCGCGTCATCACCCCCGGCATCTACCGGGAGCCGGTGCTGGAGGAGTTGCAGGTGCACGCGCTGGAGCACGGCCACATCATGCTGCAGTACGCCCCGGACGTCTCCGCGGCCGACGTCACCGCCCTCGAACGCATCGGCCGCCGCTACCCGCGGGACGTGGTGGTGGCCCCGTACCCGGCGCTGGGGCACGGCATCGGGCTCAGCGGCTGGCAGCGCCTCCAGCGGCTGGACACCCTCGACGAGCGGGCGATAACCGCGTTCGTCACGAAGGTGGCCGGCCGCTACGACCACTCGTGGCGGCACGGCGCGACGGACTGCGCCGGCCCGTGAACTAAGGAAGGGCGTCCGCGAGGATGCGCTCCATCAGATCGACGGGCAGGTTCGGGTTGCTGGCCGCCGCCTCGGTCGTCTCCGGGTCGTCGAACAGCGCGAGCAGCCTGTCGAGCGGCAGCCGCTCGTCGGCGGCCATCCGGCACCGTACCCGGGGGTCGGGGTCGTGGCTCAGGCGTTCGATGAGCGCCGCGGGCGCCTGCGGGTCCAGGACGACGAGGGCGCGCGCGTTCGGGTCCGGTGAGTCGGCCAGGCTGGCCAGCCCCTGCCGCGGGAAGCACGGGTGGTCCAGCAGGTCGCCCCGGCCGGCGACCTCCGCCTCCAGGTACGTCTGGAGAACCACCTCACCCGGCACGTCGGGATGGTTCTCGCAGAGCAGCAGCCGTACGGCGTGGTCCTCGTCGGCGGCCAGCACCGCCACCAGCTCGGGGGTCAGGTGCGGGTTGTACGCGCTGCTGCGGCGCAGGGCCACGTGTGCCGAGTGGACGCAGCGGCGCAGCACGTCCGGGTCGGTGGTCTCCGTGACCCAGTCCAGGGGCGTCAGCCGGTCCGCGGGCGCGACGTGGTAGTCGACGGCGGCCGGCTGTTCCTCGCTGAGTTCGGGGCGCATGGACACCGCCAGGCGCACGTCCGGCGACGGGTCCGTGGCCAGCACGGCGACGAGGTCGGCGGGCAGGGCGGGGTCGGCCGCCGCCTGCGTACGCGCCCACTCGCTCTCGTCCCGGACGAGTTCCTCGGCCCGTTCCCGGGTCAGCGGCGCGTCGCCGTCGGCGTTCCGCGCCTCCCCGGAGGGGTCCGCGGCGGCCCCGGTCCGCAACGCCGCGCGGATGTCCGCCGGCGTCCACCGGCACCAGTTCGCCAGCAGGTCGCGCATCAGGTCGTCGCCCTCGCCGGCGAGCCGCTCGTACGCCCACCGCGGCAACGGCGCCGCCACGGCCCAGCGGGACCGGTCCGGCCCCTCGGCGAGCCGCCAGCGCACCCTGCGGTCCGGGTCGTCGACGAGCCGGGCGCGCTGCTCCGGAGACGCCCCGACCGCCTCGGCGAGCACCGCCCGGACCGCGGGACGCGGGTGCGCCGCGACGGCGTCGACCGCCTCGTCCGACCAGGCGGGGCGGCGCGTGACGTCCGGACGGACGCCCTCCGGATGGTCCAGCAGCCGCAGCAGGACGTCGACCGGCGTGGCGGCGTTGCGGGCGAGCCCGCGCAGCCTGGCCCGCTCCGGCTTGTCGTGGTACGCGAGAAACGCCGCATCGACGTACAAAAGAGCCCTCCTCGACCGATTGTCGGGCGGACTCTACACCCAGGCCGGTGACACAGGTCCATTGTGGATGGCGTGTCGCCCGGCCACGGGTGCCGCGCGTATCAGCGGGTCGGGTCGGTCCGGCAGTTGTTGCTCGTCCGCCTGACCGTGCACTCGGCGTCGTCGTGGGTGATCCCGGACGGCGAGCCGTCGAACCAGGTCTCCACCTTCTCCCAGCCCCGGCGCTGCTCGTAGTGCAGGTGCGGGGCACCGGAGTTGCCGGTGCTGCCGAGCCGCCCGATCTGCTCGCCCTGGGCGACCCGCTGGCCGACCCGGACCAGCGGCGGTTCGAGCAGGTGGAGGTACTGCGTCTCCCACCTGCCGCCGGTCGGCCGGCCGGTCGTCACCGCCCGAGCATGGCAGACGCCGGCAAGGTCACCCGCCGCCGGCCGGCCGCCGGGCCCGGCGGTCACCGGTCCGGCCGGCCGCCGGGCTGCGCCGCACCGGTCTCGTACGCCAGGACCACCGCCTGCACCCGGTCCCGCACGCCCAGCTTGGCGAAGATCCGGTTGACGTGCGTCTTGACGGTCGCCTCGCCGAGGAACAGCTGCGCCGCGATCTCCCGGTTGGACAGGCCGCGCGCCATCAGGCGCAGCACCTCGGTCTCCCGGGCGGTCAGGTCCGCCAGGCCGGGGGCGCGGACCGCCCGCGCCGTCGCGGTGTAGTGGTCGATGAGGCGGCGGGTGATCGCCGGGGAGAGCAGCGCGTCGCCCCGGGCGGCGCTGTGCAACGCCTCCGCGAGGGCCTTCGGCGGGGTGGTCTTGAGCAGGAACCCGCAGGCCCCCGCGCGCAGCGCCCGGTAGACGTACTCGTCGAGGTCGAACGTGGTCAGCATGACGACCCGCCGGCGGGGGCGGTCGGCCAGGATCCGCTCGGTGGCGGCGACCCCGTCGAGCACCGGCATGTGGATGTCCATGAGTACGACGTCCGGCTCCAGCCGGGCGCTGAGCCGGACGGCCTCGGCGCCGTCGGCGGCGGACGGGGGCGAGCAGCGGCTCCAGCTGGCGCAGCGAGGGCAGCCGGTCCGGGGCGCCCTCGGGCCCCCGCAGGACGACGAGCAGCCGCCGCAGCTCGGTGACCACGTCCCGCCCCACGTCCTGCACGGCGTCGAGCGCCGCGTGGGCCTGCCGCGCGTCCGACTCCAGCACCGCCTGCGCCGCCCCCGCCTGCAACACCATCACCGAAACGCCGTGCGACACGATGTCGTGCAGCTCGCGCGCCACCCGCAGCCGCTCGTCGACGCGGGCCGCGGCCTCCCGTTCGGCGGCCAGCGCGACCAGGCGCGCCGCCTGCGCCCGGCGCATCCGCACCGCGTAGCCCGGCCCGAGCACGGCCAGCCCGACGAAGACGATGAACACCCGATGGACAGCGCTTCCCCCCGACCGTACGGTCGGCGCTTCGCCGCGGCGGCGATGGTCGCCGGCGGCGTCCTGTACGGCTTCTACTGGCTCATGTTCCCCGACGAGGTGGCGGAGACCGCCGGGAACGTGACGGTGGCCGGCGGGAACCTCGGGGCGTGGCGGGTCGAGACCGTGCTGTTCACGCTCGCCCACCTGCTTCTCCTGCCGGCGATGGCCGGCCTGGTCGTCGCGCTCGGCCGCCGCCGGCCGGTGGTCGCCACGATCGGCGGGTTCCTGGTCGTGCCCGCGCTCTACCTCGCGACGGTCCACCTGTGGCACTACAACGCGTTCTTCGGCGCGCTCGCCGCGGCGGGTGTGGAACCGGCCACGGCGCGGCCGGTCGTCGAGGCGCTCGACCGGGATCCGTTCGTGATCACGTCGTTCGCGCTCTGGATCCTGGGCTGGCTGGTCGGCCTGCTGGTGCTGGCCTTCGGGGCGTGGCGGGCCCGCCTCGTGCCGGTCTGGGTGCCCCTGGCGCTGACCGCAGGCCAGGTCCTGGACCTGCTGTCGGCCAGCGTCGCACCGAAGCTCGCGGTGAGCGTACTCATGGCCGCCGGCCTGTTCGGACTGTCGCGCGCCGTCTCGGGACGGGCCGACGCCCGGCGGACGCGCGCCGATGCCGCGACCGGGCCGGCGGACCGACAGCCGACGGGCGCGGCGCCGCCCCGGTGACGCCGGCCTCCGGTGCGCGGCGCGGATTCGGGCCGGGCCGATGCGGCACGGCCCGACGCCCCGGGACATTTCCCGGTCCGCTCGGGACAGCCGCCCATTGTCGATGGGACGGCGGGAAGTAGATCGTGGTGGCAGCCCGAGGGGGGCTCGAAGAAAGGACATCTTGTGCGACGGATGGCAGGACTCATCAGCGCGGCCGGTGTGGCGGGAACGATCGTCGGACCCGGGCCCGGCCTGCGCCCGTCGCGGAAGGCGACGAGCTGACCGGCGTGCCGGCCGGTCAACCCGGAACTGCCGGGCCGGCCGGGGCAACCCGGCCGGGTCCGGCACCTTGAGCGAGGATTGCGGCATGCTTCCCTCACCTCGCGCGCTCCTGCTGGACTTCGGTGGGGTCCTGGTGGACGCGCCGCCGCAACCGCCGGACCCGCCCGCACTGGTGCGGCGACTGTCCCGCCTCGTCGGCGGGTCGGTGCCGGAGGATCGGATCGCCGCGGACCTGCGGCAGGGCGCCGAGGCGTATGCCCGCTGGCGGGACGAGGTGGGAAGGTCGGGCGATCCCGTCGAGTTGCCCCACGCCCGGGTGTGGGCGGACTTCGTGACCCGCGACTGGCCACAGCGGGCGCGGGCCGCCGTCGAGCGGGAGGCGACGCCGCTCGCGTACGCCTGGACCTGGCGTGCGGAATGGGCTGTGCGTCCCGGCGTCCCCGAAGCCCTCGCCGCCGCCGACGACGCGGGTCTGCCCCTGGCGGTGGTCAGCAACACGCTCTGCGGCGCCGCGCACCGGGACTTCCTCGCCGCCGTCGGGCTGGCCCGCCTGTTCGCCGCCCAGTTCTACAGCGACGAGGCCGGCCCCCGTAAGCCCAACCCGCGGCTGGCGCGCCTGGCGGCGGACGCCGTCGGCGTGCCGATCGCGCACTGCTGGTTCGTCGGCGACAGCCTGAACCGCGACATCGCGTGCGCCCGCCGGGCAGGAACGGGGGCGGCGGTCCTGATGCGCTCGCCCCGCACCGACCGGGAGGCCACTCCGCCTGGCCTGGAAGCGGACGCGCGGATCGAGGACGGGCACGGGCTGCTCGCCCTGCTGCGTCGGGCCTGGGGTGCCCGCGGTCCGTCATCGCCCGGACGTGGCGGCGCCGCCGCTCGATAGCGCCGGCCCGGCCCCCCGCGGTCGTGCCGCGCTGGCCGGGCCGGTCACTGTCGGTTCAGCAGGCTGGTGCGCCGACGGGGCCGAGTCCGCTCCACCCGTACCAGCCACTGCCCGACACCCAGGTCTTCTGGATCAGATCGGCAACGCAGTGTCGAAATGCCGATACACAATCTTGTTCACGCTGTTCTTCACGAACACGTCGATCCCCGTCGCCGACCGCGACGTCACCGCCGGCGCCGACGTGATCGTGTAATCACCCATGTCAGCCCACTGATACCAACCATGCGCCGACGTCCACGTGATCTTCTTCAACCGATTGTCGATCCCCTGCGCGAACACATCGATCCGACCCGAACCCGCAATCGCCGCCGGCTCACCCCTTGATCGTTGCATTCCCATACAACGTCGACCAACAACCCCACACACCCGACGAAAAATTCGGATGCTTCAAACGACCATCCGACGTCACCGCGAACACATCCAACCCACCCACACCCCGCGACACCGCCGACAACCCCGGCATCGACGACGGGCTGGACGAGGCGCAGTTCTGGCTGACGTACGTCTCCACGCCGGTGGCGTAGTCGAACGGGTCGCCGTGGAACGAGGCGGGGCGAATGTAGTCCACGTAGTTGCCGTAGGCGGAGGTGGTGCCGCCTTCCCACCTGATCGTCCCCGCGGCCGCGGCCAGTACCGGTTTCCCCCGGTCCTCGGCGCCCCCCGGCAGGTTGAAGTCGATCTCGTAGTTCCGGTGGGCGCTGCTGCGATCGGAGTTGCCCTCCCAGGTGGTGCCACACTGGAACGGGAGTTCGAGGACCGGCGGCGCCGCCCGAAAGGCACTGACCCACGGGCTCCCGGAGCCGGCCGGGCCCGGTCGCGCGGGTGGCGCTCCACGCTCCCCGAGCGCCGGGCCGCCCCGTCTTGATCGACTCGATGTCGGCGACATAGGGGTGTCCGAACCCTCCCGATGCCGCCATGTCGGCGACATGCAGCTTCCGCCGGGACACGAGCTCACGACGGATACCAGGTAACCGATTGGGCCGACCGTACGGCCATGGCCGAAACAAATGGGCAAGAACGCAAGGACATTGCCGGTCATCACTTGCGTAGCCACTGGTTGTTGGGAGAATGACGGGCAACACGGGAAGCCGCTGCACCGCTCGGCCGAGAGATGAGGTCGTCGTGACGATGCGTGACCCACTGCCCTCCAATCCCCTGCTCATCGGCGGTGACAACCGGTCCGGCACGACGCTGACCAGCGTCGTGCTGGACTCCCACCCCGATTTGGTGGTCGGTCCGGAACTCGATTTCACCGAGCCCCGCGACCTCGGCCCGTACATCGTGGAGTCCTGCGAGTTGCTGCTGCGCGACGATCCCCGAGTACGGGGCACGGGCGTCGAGACGGCCGATCCGGACTGGTATTTCGGCGTCCAGTTCGCCAAGCAGTGCCACCGGTTCGGCGTGTCCTTCCAGGACCTGCGGGACATCGTCGGCGGAGTCGTCGCGGACCTCGGATCGGACATCGTCGACTTCGACGACCGGTGCCACGTGCTGCACGCGGTCGGCGAGTTCCGGCGGCGGCAGACCGGCCTGCCACGCTGGGGCATCAAGATCCAGCGTCAGATCCACCGGGTCGACGACTTCGCCCGGCTGTTCCCGGGGGCGCACTTCGTCCACGTGGTCCGCGACGGGCGGGACGTGGCGGCGTCCAACGTCACCGGTGGGCAGGAGTGGGCGTACAAGACGGTGGAGCAGGCCGCCGCCGGCTGGCTCGGGGTCGTCGAGCGCCCGCACACCGTGGCGCCGCCGGACCGGTACCTGGAGATGCGGTACGAGGACCTCGTCGGGGACCCCCGGCGGACGTTGCAGCGGGTAGTGGCGTTCCTCGGCGTCCGCTGGCACGACGCGCTGCTGCGGCACGCCGAGCTGCCGCACTCGCTCTTCGACAACCCGTACAACCACCCGAGCGCCGAGGCGACGGCACAGGCGCTGTACGGCGCGAAGGTGGGTCGCTTCCGCAGGGAACTGTCGGGCGAGCAGGTGGCCCGGTTCGAGGAACTGGCTGGGCACGAGCTGACGCGGCTGGGCTATCCCCTGGTCTCGTCGGACCGGGCACACACGTCGAGCCCGGCCTGAGAGTGGAGGGGGATCAGTCATGACCCACCCGTCCGGCGGTAGCGCCCCGACGGTCATCGTGATCGGCGGCGGGCACAACGGCCTGACCTGCGCCGCCTACCTCGCCCGGGCCGGGCTGCGCGTCACGGTCCTGGAACGCCGGGACATCCTCGGCGGGGCGTGCGTCACCGAGGAGCTCATGCCCGGGTACCGGTGCTCCACCGCGTCGCTGGTGACGTCGCTGTTCCGGCCGGAGATCGCCGCCGACCTGGACCTCGCCGCGCACGGCCTGGAGTTCATCCCGCGCAACCCGTCGGTGGTCGCGCTCTTCCCCGACGGGCGGCACCTGTCGCTCGGCTCCGACGAACGGGCCTGCGTGGCGGAGGTCGCCAAGTTCTCCAAGGCCGACGCGGACGCCTACCCCGCGTACGGCCGGACGATGCGCCGGCTGGCCGACCACATCGAGCCGCTGCTGATGAACCCGCTGCCGGGGCTGGCACGGCCCCTCGACCCCGGTGCGCGCAACGGACACGCGCCCGGGCGGTACGGCAGCGCCGACGCGGCGGCGGTGCTGCGGGACGCGCTGCGGCGGGCGGCCGAGCTGCCCGGCGACGACCTGCCGATGCTCATGGAGCTGCTCACGGGCAGCGCCGCCGGGTTCCTCGACCGGTGGTTCGAGTCGGACGCGATCAAGGTGCCGCTGGTCATCGACGGGATCACCGGGGTGGACGCCAGCCCGTCGATGCCGGGGTCGGCGTACCTGATGCTGTACCACATGACCGGCGTCACCGAGGTCGGGCGGCCGGCGTGGGGCCAGGTACGCGGCGGCATGGGCGGGATCACGGCGGCGCTCGCCTCGGCCGCGCGGTCGCACAGCGCGGTGATCCGCACCGACGCCCCCGTGGCCCGGATCGTCACCCGCGACGGCCGGGCCACCGGGGTGGTGCTCGCCTCCGGCGAGGAACTGTCGGCGGACGCGGTCGTGTCGGCGGCCGACCCGTACACGACCTTCGTCCGGCTGATGGAGGCCGACGCGCTGCCGGGCCGCTACCGGCGGTCCATGGAGAACCGGCGGTTCCAGGGCGTGGCGATGAAGATGCACCTCGCGCTGGACCGGCTGCCGGAGGTACGGGGATTCCCGCCCGGGCTCGGCCCGCAGCACAACGCGACAATGCTGATCGCGCCCACGATGGAGTACCTGGAGGAGGCGTACGCGGACGCCCGGGCCGGACGCCCGTCGGCCAACCCGCACATCGAGGCCACGGTTCCCAGCGTGCTGGACCCGACGGTGGCGCCGGAGGGCAGGCACCTGATGGGGCTCTACATCCAGTACGCGCCGTACCGGCTGGCGGGCGCGTCGTGGGACGACATCCGCGACTCGTACGCCGACCGGGTGCTGGAGTGCATGGAGGAGTACCTGCCGGGGATCACCGACTCGGTGGTGGACCGGTGCGTGCTCACCCCGCTGGACCTGGAACGCCGGCTGGGCCTGACCGGCGGGGACCTGTACCACGGCGCGATGACGGCCGACCAGCTCTTCTTCCTGCGCGGCGGCACCGGGCCGTCCAGCCACCACACGCCGGTGGACGGCCTGTACCTGTGCGGTTCGGGGGCGCACCCCGGCGGTGGCGTCTTCGGCGTGCCGGGGCGCAACGGGGCGCATGTCGTCATGTCCGACCTGGACCGGAGCTAGGCACCCGAGAGGGGGCAGCGGTGGATCCCGACGACGCCACGCTCGACTACGGGCTGGTCTCCCCGCTGGCCGTCCCGGCCGACTCGCGCGTGCCCGACGGGCTGACGGAAGGGTCGGGCCCGGCGGAGTACGACCGCTACTTCCGGATCGTCCGCGACCATCCGGGGCTGCCGGACTGGACCCGGGGCTGCCTACGCGTGGCGGCGGAGCTGGTGGCGGACCTGGAGCGGAGCAGCCTGCCGGCCGAGGACCGGGTCCGGGTGCTGGAGGGGCTGCTCGCGATCCAGCGGGTGACCCTGGAACGCTGGGTGGCCGCCGCGGCCGACGACGCCGAGCGGGGTACGGCCCCCGGGGACCCCCGGCCCGGACCCGGGCCCGGCGACGCCCAGCGGTCCGGGCCCGGCGACGCCCAGCGGTCCGGGCCCGGCGACGCCCAGCGGTCCGGGCCCGCGCCGGGCCCGGGGGTGGCGCCGTGACGGCCCCCGCCGACCGGCTCACCCCCGCCCAGCGGGAGGCGGTGCTGCGGTGGAAGCTGGGGCACCAGGTGTTCCACCTGCTGCTGGTCGCCCTGAACACCCGGCTCGACGAGACGATCGGGCGGCTCGACGCGGGAAGGTGGGACACCGCCGAGGCGGACCTGCGGGAACTGGCCCGGCTGTACGACGCGTCGACCGCGACCATGCGCTACGCCGCGGACTTCCCGCGCGGCGAGTACCAGCGGCTGGTCCGGCCGTCGATGATGCCGCCGTTCGCCGGCGAGGGCTTCTCCGGCCAGTACAACACCGACCACGCGCGGATGCTGGACGGCCTGCGTACCCTGCGCCGACGGTTCGAGGCGCGCCGCGGCGACGCGCCCGAGCCGGTACGCGCGGCGTGGCGGCGACTGCTGGACACGCAGCGGGTGAACCGTCGCAACCACATGCACGTGTGCCGCCGCTTCGTCGACGACGGCGACTCGCTGCTGCAGCGGTACTTCCGCCGGCAGCCCGCCGCCGGCGCCGGGGGCGGGCGCGACGCACACGGCCACGAGCTGGGAGGTGCGCCTTGATCTGGGTGTTGGAGCGGTGGCACTTCACGTCGGACGCCGGCGACATCACCGCGGCGATGCAGGAGATGGACGACCTGCTGGGGCCGGCCGCGCACGCCCATCCCGGCTGGTGCGGGCACGCCCGGTTCTTCTCGGCACTCGACGACACCCGTCGCGGGGTGATGCTCTACCCGTGGCGGTCCCGGGAGCTGCACGAGGACCTGGTCCACGACGAGGAGCCGAGGCTCGCCGAGTTCTACCGGCGGTACTGCGCCCGGCCCCGGGACATCTCCTACTACGCCGAGTTGGCCGTCGACGTGGACGGCCACCACGACGAGGCTGAGGAGACGACATGACCGGCGACGGCGGGCGCCCGGGTGCCGCCCTGGTGACCGGCGGTTCCCGGGGAATCGGACGGGCGATCGCGGTGGCGCTGGCCCGGGCGGGCTGGGACGTGGCCGTCAACTACCGCGCCGACTCCGACGCCGCGCAGGTCACCGTCGGGCAGGTGGCCGCGCAGGGACGGCGGGGCGTGGCGGTGGCCGGCGACGTGACGGACCCGGACGACGCCGCCCGCGTGGTCGCGCGGGCGGAGGAGCGGCTCGGGCCGCTCGGGGCGCTGGTGAACAACGTCGGCGAGTTCCACTTCACGCCGCTCGGCGCGATGTCGTACGACGAGTGGCGCGGCGTGCTCGACTCGAACCTCGGCAGCGCGTTCCTGATGAGCCGGCTGGTCCTGCCCGGGATGCGGCAGCGGCGGTTCGGGCGGATCGTGAACATCGGGCTGGGTCCGGTGCACCTGGTTCGGGCCGCGCCGAACGTGGCCGCGTACGCGGTGGCCAAGACCGGGGTCGTGGTGCTGACGATGAGCCTCGCCGCCGAGGAGGCCCCGTACGGCATCCGGGTCAACTGCGTCTCCCCCGGCCTGATCGACAACGGCTTCCTCCCGCCCGAGCAGGCCGGGTGGATGCACAAGCGGGTGCCGATGGGGCGGCTGGGCGAGGCGGACGAGGTGGCCGAGGCGGTCGCCTTCCTCGCCTCCGACCGGGCGTCGTACGTCTCCGGCGCCAACCTCACCGTCTCCGGCGGCTGGGACTGGTTCAACCGGCCGACCGACCACGACGGAGACGTCACCGGACTCTTCCTGGATGGTGAACGATGACGACCTCGAGCCGGGACAACCAGGCCGACCGCTCCGTACCGGCCCAGCGGGCCGCCCCGGCGGCGGGCGGCCCCCCGCCGGGCCGGCGCAGGCTCACCCCGGCGACCGTGGTCGCCTTCGCCGCGCTGTGCCTGATCTGGGGCTCGACGTACCTGTTCATCAAGATCGGGGTGGACTACTGGCCGCCGGTGCTGTTCGCCGCGGTCCGCAACCTCGTGGCCACCGTGGCGCTGGCCCTCGTGCTCACCGCGGTCGCGCTGGTGTTGCGGCGCGGCTGGGCGCTGCCCGGCCGTCGGGGCTGGGTGCCGCCGGCGGTCTTCGCGCTGTTCCAGGGCACCGCCTTCGCGTTGATCTTCTGGGCGGAGCAGTACATCACCTCCGGGCAGACCGCCGTGCTGATCGCCGCGAACCCGATCATCACGCTGCCGCTGGCCCGGTTCTGGCTGAAGGAGCCGCTGCGCCGGCACCACTACCTCGCGGTGGCGCTCGGCGTGCTGGGGGTGGCGCTGGTGGCCGGCACCCGCGAGGGGTCCGGGTTCACGGGCAGCGCCGGCATCCGGCTGGTCGCCCAGTTGGCGGTGCTGGTCGCCGCCTTCTGCTACGCGTTCTCGTTGCTGTACAGCCGCCGGTACATGCGCGGCGACAAGTACGTCAACACGGCGATCCACCTGGGCACGGCCGGCCTGTACCTGCTGCTGCTGTCGCTGGTGCTCGACCCCGGCGGGGGCACCCGGGTCGAGTTGAACATCCGCAGCGTCCTGGCCCTGCTCTACCTGGCGCTGCTGGGCTCGGCGCTGGCGTACTGGCTGCTGTTCTACCTGATCGAGCGGCTCGGCCCGGTGGAGGTGTCGTACAACACGCTGGTCAGCCCGGTCGTCGCGGTCCTGCTCGGCGTGCTGGTGCTGGACGAGCCGCTGACCTGGATGGTCGTGCTCGGCACCGCCACGGTCGCCGCCGGCAGCTACGTCGTGGTCCGGCCGCCCCGCAGCTCGACCACCGCGCCCCCGCCCCGGTCGGCCGCCGACCGGTGACGGCGGAACGGGAATGACCGACCCGCCGGAACTGATGATCCCCGGCCCCGGCGCGCTGCACGACGACGCGCTGGAGATCCTGGGCTCCCCCCTGCTCGCGCACTACGGGGGCGACTGGCCGCGCATCCACGCCGACCTGGTCGACGCGGTCGGTGCGCTGCTGGGCTGCACCGGCCCGTACCTGCTGCCCGGCACCGGCAGCGCCGCGCTCGACGCGGCGCTGTTCAACCTCTTCGAGCCGGGCCAGCGGGTGGTGGTGCCGGACACCGGATACTTCGGGGCGCGGCTGGTGGACATGGCCCGGGCGCACCGGCTCGACGTCGTGCGGGTGCCGGTCCCGGTCGGGGATCCGGTGCCGCTGGACCCGGTCGCCGACGCGCTGTCCCGCGGCGCGCACGGACTGCTCTGCGTCCATGTGGAGACGTCCACCGGGGTACGGCACCCGGTGGCCGCGCTGGCCGCGCTGGCCGGGCCGGACGTGGCCGTGGTGGTCGACGGCATCGCCTCCGCCGGCGGGGAGGCCCTCAACGTGGACGACCTCGGCGCCGACCTGGTCGTCACCGCCTCGCAGAAGGGCCTGGACGGGCCGCCCGGCATCGGCATCCTGGCCCCGAGCGCCCGTGGCCGGGCCCGGATCGCCGCCCGGCCCGACGCCTGCCGCTCGTGGTACTTCGACCTGCGGCGGTGGGAGGAGCACCGGGTCCACGACCCCGTGGAACCACACCCGGTCACCATGCCGACGACGGCCCTGATCGCGCTTTTGACCCGGGTACGGGAGGCCCTGCGGACCGGCCTGCCCGAGCGGGTGCGGCGCCGCGCGGCGCTGGCGCGCCGGTGCCGGGAGGGCCTGGCCCGGCTGGGCCACCGGCCGGTGCCCGCCGACGGGCACGAGGCCAACCTGGTGGTGGTCGCGTGGGCGGCGGACCCCGACGGTCTCGCCGACCGGGTGCTGCACCGCGCCGGGATCATGGTCGCCCGCGGTCTCGGGCCGACCGAGGGCCGCGCCGTACGGGTCGGCCTGGTCGGTCGGAACGCGACGGAGCGGATGGTCGACCGGCTGCTGCTCGCCGCCGCTGACTGTCAGTGAGGGCCAGCACCGCGAGGGGCAACGCATCGACCGCGGTTCGCCCCTGGCCGGGTGGACCACCTGGGCGGCCGGCGTCGCGCTCCGACGGCGCTCGGCGTGGCTGCGATCATCGCCGACTTCCCCGCCGGAGAAGGGCCAGCCCCGACGGAGCCGGCCCTTCTCGTTCGCCGCTGACGCGGTGATCAGCCGACCGACTTGTTGTAGCTGTCGATGGCGCCCTGCACGCTCGCGGCGGCGTCCTTCATGGCCTGGTCGGCCGGCTTGCTACCGACGATCGCCGCCTCCAGGCCGTCCTCGGACGCCTTGCGGGCCTGCGGCATCACGCCCAGCAGGCAGCCGGCCGACGCGACCGACGGCGGCAGCGCGTGCAGCTGGTCCACGGCGGTACGGAACTGGGGGAACTGCGCCATCCAGTCCTTGTCGATCTGCTCGTCGAGGGCCTTCGCGTTGATCGGCACGTACCCGGTGCCGGTGTGCCACTTGGCCTGCTCGACCGGGCTGGAGGCGAACTTCACGAACTCCCAGGCGGCCCGCTTCTCCTTGGCGCTGTGGCCGACACCGTTGATCCACAGGGACGCGCCACCGATGATCGGGCCGCCCGTGGACGAGCTGCTCACCTTCGGGTACGGGGCGGTGAGGACGGTGAACCTGCCCTTCGCGGCGTCGACGTACCCGCGCAGCACGCTGGTGGACTCCAGGTGCATCGCGACCGTACCGGCCTTGAAGGCCGCCTGGGCGTCGTCGGTCTTGCGGCCCGTGTTCGTCGCGTAGCCGCCCTTCATCAGGTCCGTCCACCACTGCGCGACGCCCACGGCGGTCTCCTGGTCGAACTGCACCTTCGTCGCCAGGCCCTTGCGCCCGTTGCCGTTGTCGCAGTACTCCTTGCCGTCGGTGGCGAGCAGCTGCTCCAGCAGCCAGCCGTAGATCGCCGCGCCGAAGCCGTACTGGACGGTCTTGCCGCTGGCGTCCTTGACCGTCAGCTTCTTCGCCAGTTCGCCGATCTCGGTGAGGTCCTTCGGCGGCTTCGTCGGGTCGAGGCCCGCGCGCTCGAATGCCTCCTTGTTGAGGTAGAGCAGGGGCGTCGAGGTGTTGAACGGCATCGACCACAGCTTGCCGTCGATCGAGTAGTAGCTGGCGATGTTCGGCTCGATGTCGGCCGCGTTGAAGCCGTCCTTCTCGATGAACTTGTGCATCGGCACGACCTGCTTCGAGTCGACCATGAAGCGGCTGCCGATGTCGTAGATCTGGATCAGCGCCGGGGTGCTCTTCTGCTGGACGGAGGCCTTGTACTTGGCGATCGTCTCGTCGTAGTTGCCCTGGAAGACGGCCTTGACCTCGACCTTGCCGCCGCTCTGCGCGTTGAAGTCGGCGACGAGCGCATCGACCGCGGTGGCGTTCGCCCCCTTCATCGCGTGCCAGAACTCGATGGTGGTCTTGCCCCCGTCCAGCACCTCGGCGCCGGCCGCCTCCAGCGCATCCTTTCCGCTGTCGGTGCCGGAGTCGGAGTCGCCGCACGCCGTCAGGGCGGCGGCGGCGGCGAGGGCGACGAACGCCGTGATGGTCCGGCGCAGCCGAAGTCGTGTCATTGGTTCTCCTTCTGGGAGGTTCAGCGGAGCGCGCCAGCGGTCAGGCCGCGGACGATGTACCGCTGACCGAAGATCACAACGGCCAGCGTGGGGAGCAGGGAGAGCGCGACGCCGGCGAGGACGAGACCCGGCTGCGCCGCCTCGGCGTCGTTGAGCTGCGAGATGCCGATCTGGAGGGTCTGGTACTCGGTGTCCCGGATCAGGATCAGGGGCCAGAAGTACTGGTTCCAGGCGGAGAGGAAGACGTAGACCCCGACCGCGGCGATCGAGGGCTTGGACAGCGGCACGATCACCCGCCACAGCAGGCGCCAGTGACCGCAGCCGTCGATCACCGCGGCGTCGCGCAGCTCCGTCGGGAACTGCAGGAACGCCTGGCGCAGCAGGAACGTGCCGAACGCCGAGGCGAGGAACGGCAGGACGAGGCCGAGGTACGTCAGGCCGCCCCGCGCCAGTCCCCAACCGGAGATGGCCAGATAGTTGGGGATGATGATCGCTTCCCACGGCACCATGAGGGTGGCGAGGAACAGCCCGAACGTCGCGGCCTTCGCGGGCAGGCGAAGGAACGCGAAGGCGTACGCGGCGAGGATGCTGGTGACGATCTGGGCCACGGTGATGACGCCGGCCTGGACGGCGGAGTTGGCGTAGAAGCGGTCGAGCGGCACCGAGCGGAACACGTCGGTGACGTTCTGCCAGTGCAGCTCGCCCGGCACCAGCGCGGGCGGGTAGGTCGCCAGGTCGCCGGGGCCCATGACGGCGCCGACGAAGCCGTAGTAGACCGGGAACAGGACGGGGATCGCGGCCAGACCCAGTACCACGTAGACGGCGGCCTGGCCGAGGCGGAACTTCTTCACCGGTAGTGCACCCGCCGTTCGAGGATGCCGAATTGGACGGCCGTGCAGGCGAGCATGATGACCAGCAGCACGACGGCCTGGGCGCTGGCCGCGCCGAAGTCCGAGGAACCGAAGGCGAACGCCTTCTCGTAGATCGAGTAGACCAGGGTCGTGGTGGCCTGGTCCGGCCCGCCCTTGGTCAGGATGTGGATCTGCCCGAAGCTCTGCAGCGCGTGGATCGTGGAGACCACGACGAGGAAGAACAGCTGCGGGGAGAGCAGCGGCACCGTGATCCGCGACGCGAGCTGCCACCCGGTGGCGCCGTCCAGCCGCGCGGCCTCGACCACCTCGGGCGAGATGGCGGCCACTCCGGCGGAGAGCACGAGGATGTTGTAACCGAAGTTCATCCAGACCGTCGCGACGCTGATGGCGGGCAGTGCGATCGACGGGTCGGTGAGCCAGTCGACCCGGTCGAACCCGAGGGAGCCGAGCAGGCCGTTCGCGACCCCGATGGCCGGGTTGTAGATGACGGCGAAGATGACCGACGCGGTCGCCACCGAGAACGCGAACGGCAGCGCGAACGCGGTGCGCAGCACCCGTACGCCCCGGATGCGCGCCTCCAGCAGCAGCACCACGAAGAGCGCGCCCAGGATGGCCGGCACCACCGAGAAGAGCGTGAACAGGGCGGTCGTGGCGAGCACCTTGCCGAACTCCGCGGACAGCATGTCCCGGTAGTGCTCGGCGCCGACGTACACGGACGACGCGCCGAAGATGTCGTTCCCGTGCACGGACAGGTAGAGGGTCCGCCCGAGCGGCCAGAACACGAACAGGGCGAACACCGCCACGGAGGGCAGCAGCAACAGCCACCCGAGACCGGTCTCGCCGAAGCGTGCGGGCTGCCGTCGTCGGACGGTGGAGCGCGGGGATCCGGTGGCCAGGACGCGGTCGTCCGGTGGCGCGCTGACGGTGCGAGGGGGCACCGCAGCACACTACCAATGGCATCGAAAGATAGAAATCCCCGAACGTACGCCGTCCTCGCCCGGCACCCGCGCGGAACCTTCTCCGCCCGGTCGTGGATTACGCTTCGGCGTATGTCGAGGTCACGATGGCACGGCCGGGCCGCGAACACGGCCCTGGTGCTCGGGGTCGGCCTGGTCGCCCTCGTCGGCCTCGTGGTGCAGGCGCGTGGCGTCGACACCGCCGCCGAATGGACGGCGCTGCTGGCCGTGCTGGTCTCCTCCGGTGCGCTGTACCTGCGCCGCCGTTATCCGGCAGCGGTGGGCGTGGTGGCGCTGGCCGCCGTCGGCGCCTACGGAGCGCTGCTGCACCGGCCCGGGCCGATCATGCTGGTGTTCGTCGTGGCGCTCTACACCGTCGTCGACGAGGGGCACCTCGCCGTCGCCATGGGGCTCGGTCTCGCCTCGGTGGTCGCCTTCGCCGTCGCGGACAGCTACCACAGGTCAGCCGACGGCGGGAACGGGGCGACGCTGCTGCACGCCGGTTGGCTCGTCGCCGTCGTCGTCGGCGTGACCCGCAACCGCCGGGCCTACCTCGCCGAGGCGCAGGCCCGGGTGCTCGCCGCGGAGCAGCGCGCGGAGGAGGAGGCCCGGCGCCGGGCCACCGAGGAGCGGCTGCGCATCGCCCGCGAGCTGCACGACGCGCTCGGCCACCACCTGTCGCTGATCAACGTGCAGGCCAGCGCCGCGCTGCACCGCCCGGACCCCGACCGGTCCACGCAGGCGCTCACCGCGATCAAGCAGACGAGCAAGGAGACACTGCAGGAGTTGCGTACCACGCTGGGCCTGCTGCGGCAGGAGAGCGCGGCCCCGGCCGCCCCCACGCCCGGTCTGAACCGCCTCTACGAGCTGGTCACGACGGCGGGGCGGTCCGGTTTGGAGATCCACACCGAGCTGACCGAGACCCGGCCGCTGCCGCCGGAGGTCGACCTGGCGGCGTACCGGATCGTCCAGGAGGCGCTCACCAACGTGACCCGGCACGCGGGCGCGACCAGCGCGGTGATCCGGATCCGGCCCGACCACGGCGACGTGCTGGTGGAGGTCGAGGACGACGGCGCCGGTGCTCCGGGCCCGCCCGGCAACGGGATCCTCGGCATGGGCGAGCGGGTCCGGGCGCTGAGCGGTTCCCTGAGCACGGGCCCCGGCCCGGACGGCGGCTTCCGGGTGTGCGCCCGCCTGCCGTTGCGGCCCGCGTCGGCGCCGGCGGGAGCACCGGCGTGATCCGGGTGCTGCTGGCCGACGACCAGACCCTGGTACGCGCCGGGTTCCGGTCCATCCTGCACGGCGAGGACGGCATCGAGGTCGTCGGCGAGGCCGCCGACGGCGCCGACGCGGTGCGGCTCGCGCGGCAGCTGCGACCGGACGTCGCCCTCATGGACATCCGGATGCCCGGACTGGACGGCCTGGCCGCCACCCGGGAGATCACCGCGAGCTCCGACGTCCGCGTGATCATCCTGACCACGTTCGACCTGGACGACTACGTCTACGGCGCCCTGCGGGCGGGCGCGAGCGGCTTCCTGGTCAAGGACACCGAGCCGGCGGAGCTGATCCACGGGGTACGGGTGGTGGCCCGCGGTGACGCGCTGATCGCGCCGTCGATCACCCGCCGGCTGATCTCCGAGTTCACCGCCCGGGTCACGCACCCGGACCCGGGACCGCGGCTGAACGCGCTCACCGAGCGGGAGCGGGAGGTGATGGCGCTGGTCGCCGCAGGCCTGTCCAACGACGAGATCGCGGCGCGGCTGGTGCTGAGCCCGGCCACCGCGAAGACGCACGTCAGCCGGATCATGACGAAGACCCGGGTACGGGACCGGGCCCAGCTGGTGATCCTCGCGTACGAGTCGGGCCTGACCGTTCCCGGCTGGCTCGCCCGCTCCTGACGGCCCCCGTGTGCCGTCAGGAGAGGCGGGCTCGACAGTGCCGGCAGCCGGCCGGTCAGGCGGTGCGGCGGGAGCGAACCCGGGCCAGCCCACCGAGGACGACGGCGATCAGCCCCACCACGAGGGCCACGTAGCCTCCGCCTCGCCCGTTGCCGGTGCCGATGCCACCGTCGGAGGTGGCCACGACCAGCCCACCGAGGGCCATGCCGGCCAGCCCCGCCGCCACGGCCACGGTGGCCCGGAGCCGCCCGGAGCCCGTGCCGACACGACCGGCGGGGCGGGCCAGAGCCAGCCCGCCGACGACCACGCCGGTCAGCCCCAGCAGGCCGGCGACGATGGCCCCGAGCCGCCCGGCGCTCATGGTGTAGACACTGGCGGCGATCGGCTGGGCCGAGACGTGCGCGGCCGCCGGTGCGGCAGATCCGAGCGCCCCGAGCGGGGCGGCCGCGGCGGCGGCAAGCAGGTGACGGACGTACATCGAGGACCCCTTCGCTCGCATGACGAGTACCTGCGGCAGCGTATGTACGCGGGTGGTCACCGGTCGTCATGCCGGAGTTGCCGATGGCCCTACCACCGGGGTTGCGCGCGCTCGGCCCGTCGTACCACCAAGGTTGTCCCTCCGCTCGACAACCGGCGACGGCCGGACCGTGGGGCTCCTATTTCGCCGCGGCCCCGGCCAGGGCTGCGACAGGATGTGTGCCCGTTCGGCCGCTCGCCACGCGGTGGCGGGATCCGTCGCCGTGCGGGCGACGCGCAACTCGGCGTCGAACGCGGCGCGTACCGGTTGGGCATGGGTTGGAAGATTACTTCGCCTCGTTCAGGCAGCAGGAGCAGCCGGGCCCGCAGGCGCAGGCGTCGGCGCTCTGGACGGTCGGTGGGCGGCCGGCGTCGACGGGGACCGCGCAGCACGCGTCGCCCCGCCAGGCCTCTCGCCCTTCCTTGATCGCGACCCCGGCGATCACCAGCGCGGCCACCGGGTCGGCCCAGGACCAGCCGAACAGGCTGTTGAGGCCGAGTCCGATGAGCAGCACGGCGGACAGTTGACTTCCTCTGCCCTCTGAAGGGGGCAGGTTCCTGGCGGTGCTCATGCGGCGCGCCGGGTGGTTGACGCTTCGCAGCCCGCAGGTGCCGGGCTCCACGTCCGTACACGACCAAGCCCGGCCGCGTTGAGAATGTTCAGGGCCGCGTTGGTATCGGCGTGGTCGAGGTGCCTGCAC